>NZ_LIRK01000496.1 GCF_001419765.1 Streptomyces torulosus | reverse complement strand
TCCTGATTGGGAAGTCGTTTAGAACCCGTCTTTGAACCTGCTTGTACGCAACAGCGTTTGCTGTGGGTTGCCATGGGGCTCGTGCGGCAGGATGCTGCGCGCAGAGGCCGGGACTTGTCGCCGGCGGAGGGAGTGCCGGCGTCCCGTGCCGAGGGGTGGTGGGCACCATGCCCACGAGCACGAAGGTCGGGAGCGTTTCCCGGGCGCGGTACGAGGAGATCATCGCCGAGGACCGGAAACTCGTCGAGGTCGATACGAAGATCCAGTTCAAAATCGGTGACCATGCTTTGGAGATCGAGCCGATGCGGCCGCACGGCGGCTCGTTACCGGCTGCCGGTGAAGAACTGCTCGGGGTGCAGGAGACCTTGGAGCTGTACGCCCAGGACATCGGCGTCCCCTACAACCAGGTCCGTCTCAACCGGCAGACGGCCAGCAAGTGGCCCGCAGAGCACCGGATCGCGGGCGTCTCCTTCGAGATCCACCGGATTCTGGAGAAGCTCGATGACCGCTTCGACCGGATCAAGAACCCGCCGCGTCATCCACGCGACGGAGTGCCTCGATGGACGCAGGACGCGGCGAAACGCCAGGTCGGGTGGCGGGTCGACAATCCGCAGACCCCGCAGGAGAAAGTCGAGGCGATCCACGACCTGGCGGTCGACGACCAGGTCGCCGCACGCGTGGCGACCGACTTCCTGCGCCGCCCCAGCGTCGCCTTCCAAGCCGCCGGGGATGACACCGCCAGGCACCTGTTCAACAAGGCACAGACTGACCGGTGGCACCAGGCCGACGAGGCCGAACCGATTCCCGGACGGCCGGAGAACCTGGTCGCGCCGGTGGTCCGCCAACTCGACCGGACCATCGATTTCCTGGATCTGATCGGGGCCTGCCACAAGTTGGTGGCCGCGACCGGCCGTCTGGTGCCGCAGATGCGCGGACGCCGCTTGTCCGAGGACGAGCGGGAGGTGATCCACAAGAACGTCGACCGTGTCCGGGCGACCTGCGAGTGGATTGTCACAGCCGTCGACAGCGGCCACCTGGACATGGACGAGGAGCTGACCAAGCTGCTGCGGGGCGAGTAGCCGTGCCGCGCCGATCGCGGCGCGAGGGCGATGCCGCCCGCGAGTACGCCGAGTCCCTCTGGCGGGTGCTGATGTCGGCCCGCCCTGCCGGCCTGCACATGCCGCAGCTGATGCGGGCCACCGAACTGACCCGCAGCCAGGTCCGCTCCGGCCTCGCCATGCTGCGCGACGTCATCGCGAAGAAGGGCTGGCCACCCTTGATCTACACACGCGCCGACGGCTATCAGTTCACCGCCGACGGTGACGTCCTGCAGGCCTACGAGGTGGGAGTGATCCGCGAGAAACTGACCGAGATCCGCAGGCTGATCACAGGCACGGTCACCCCGCACGCCGCACTCGCCCCCGAGGACAAGTGGGTCCGTCACATGGTTGCCCAGCTCAACTCCGTCGAGTCCACCCTCGACCTGATCGCCTGATCTCCGCTTCCGCGGGGACGGGCACCAAGGGAGCACGGGATGCGACAACGACGTTATCCCTCGGACACCAGCACCGGAGAGTGGGCCTTGCTGGAGCCTCTTCTGCCCACGCCCGCATGCCGGTTGTCCACGGGCGGCCATCCGGAGAAGTGGCCTCGCCGTGCGATCGTGGACGCCATCCGGTACGTGGTGGACACGGGCTGCAAGTGGCGGGCCCTGCCCACAGACTTCCCGCCCTTCCAGACGGTCTTCGGATTCTTCAGCCGGTGGCGTGCGGCCGGCATCTTCAACCTCATCCGTGACCAGCTCCGGCGCCAGGTCCGCCGTGCCATGGGGGCCTCCCCACACCCGGTGGCCGCGGTGATCGATTCGCAGTCCGTCAAGGTCGCCGCCACCGTTCCAAGGTCCACGTCCGGATTCGATCCGGGTAAGAAGATCCCGGGCCGGAAGAGACATATCGTCTGTGACATGAAGGGGCTGCTGCTGTTCGTCATGGTGACGCCAGCCGACACCCACGACGCCGTCGCGGCCAAGGAAGTCCTCTTCCGGCTGCGTCTTATGCACCCGCAGATCGCCGTCGTCTGGGCCGATTCGATCTACGGCGGAACGCTCATCGACTGGGCCAAGTCCTTCCTCAACCTGATGGTCAAGACCGTGAGCCGCCCCGAAGGCGCAAAGGGCTTCGTTCTCCTGCCACGGCGCTGGGTCGTCGAGCGCAGCCTGGCATGGTGGCTTCATGCGCGAAGGAATGCCCGGGACTACGAGACCCGGCCCGAGCACTCCGAAGCGATGCTTACCCTCGCCGCCATCACCCTCATGACCCGTCGGCTCACCCGCCAGAGCGCCTACCCCACCGCCGCAGCACCCCGACCGACGTCTGCCGTTCAAGCCGCGTGATCAGCGGTCGAATAGGAACCGCGCAGGCAGTGCAGTTTGGTGTCACATCGGTTGACACCCAGGGCTGAACAGGCCTTCTCCCCCTATCGGGCTGGCATGAACAGACACGGATCGCCACCGAGAGAGAGGCACAATGGGGAGGCGAAATGCGAAGGGGCACGGATCGAACCAGGATGCCGATATACACCGGTTTCGCCATCTCCACTCATTGGATTGGCGCGGGGAGGCGCAAACGACCGATTACGCCCCCCGGGATCATTGGAGCGAAGGAATCGAACCCCCCGCGCCGGTGAAGGACACCTCGCCGCCGGAGAACGTCGCGTCGATGAAGGACACCCAGCCGCTGAAGAACCTCGCGCTGTCGAAGAGCACCTGGCCGCTGGAGAACGTCGCGTCGTTGAAGGACACCCTGCTGCCGGAGAACGACGCGTGGCCGAAGGACACCTCGCCGCCGGAGAACGACGCGTGGCCGAAGGACACCTCGCCGCCGGAGAACGACGCGGCAGGGAAGGACACGCTGCCGGCGGAGAACGTCGCGGCAGGGAAGGACACCTGGCCGCCGGAGAACGTCGCGCCGCCGAAGAGCACCTCTCCGCCGGAGAACGTCGCGCCGCCGAAGTACACCTCGCCGCCGGAGAACGTCGCGCCGCGGAAGAACGTCGCGTCGTCGAAGGACACCTCGCTGCCGAAGAGCACCTGGCCGCCGGAGAACGTCGCGCGGCTGAAGAGCACGTAGCCGCCGGAGAACGTCGCGTTGTCGAAGGACACCTCGCCGCCGGAGAACGTCGCGTCGTTGAAGGACATCCAGCCGCCGGAGAACGTCGCGTCGTTGAAGGACACCGCGCCGCCGGAGAACGTCGCGCGGCGGAAGAGCACCTCGCCGCCGGAGAACGTCGCGTCGTTGAAGGACACCGTGCCGCCGGAGAACGTCGCGTCGTCGAAGGACACCCTGCCGCCGGAGAACGACGCGCGGCGGAAGTCCACATCACTGTCGATGGTGACCCCGGTGAGGTCGAGATCGCAGCCTTGCCAGGAGCGGTGGGTTCCCTGAGGGCGTCGGTAGTGGTCGCCGATGAGGCGCAGGATTGTGTGCCGGACCTTGCGAAAGGCTAGGTAGCGGTGGTGTTCCTCCTGATCGATCGGGTCGTCGCCGGGATCGGGGGTGAAGGGGAGCTGGAGGTAGGCGCACAGGACGTCGATGCAGGTCTGGCGCAGGCTGTCGTCGGGGGCATCGTCGGCGAGTCCGGCAAGTGCGTGGACGCCGCCGAGCCGGACGGCTGGGGAGTCCGAACCGAGTTTGTCGACGGCCTGGGAGAAGCGCTCGGTGTGGAGGCGGGTGGCTTCGCGGTGGGCGCCGGCCTCGTCGACACGCTGGCGGCGGTAGGCGACGACCAGGGCGACGAGCGCGCCGGCCCCGGCGACCACCCCGAAGGAGAGCTTCACCAAGTCGAAGAGCGTCTTCGCGTCGAGCTTCGCGCTGCTGTCGATCTCCTTGAAGTCCAGCAGTACCACCAGCGCGTAGAAGACGCCTCCCGCGACCAGGATCGCGGCGACGAAGGCGAGGGTCAGTGCCCGACCGACCTTCCACAGCCGCAACTCACGGTCGTTCGGGGCGTATCGCGCCCTCCGGTTTGCTGTCATGAGGGGGAAGACAAGGCTTGGACGCCAGTGGTTGCACCAGCCTGACGAGCGCGGGATCCGGCTCGCAAGTGAGGTAGCGACCGATTCCGCCTCCCGTCCGTCATTCGACGGGGGTCCAGACGATCATGACTGCGGCAGCACAGTGGCGGAGTGTCCAATCATGTGACACCAAACTGCACTTTCTGCATGGTTCCTACTCGATCCCCTGGAGGCCCGCGAGTTCACGGAAACTGAAGGATCTTCCCCGGGAACCCGAGGGTCCGTTGCCCGGATTCTGGGGGATGGACCCTCGGGTTCCCGGGGGCACTCTGCTGTGTCGGCTTCGAGGTACTGCTCCGGGAGTTGGCGGGCGGAGTCCGCGTAGCGGATCGCGGTCTTCTCGTCCATGCCGAAGACCTCGGCGAGGTGGAGCGGGTCGGGACGGGACGACGGCCTCTTCGAGCTGGCGGTCGATGCGGAGCCGATCCAACGTGGCAGGCGGGTTGCAACCAACTCGGCGCCTGAACGGTCCTGCGGTGTGTGACCTCGAACCTGCCTCGTCGGCCTGAACGGCGTGGCCTACGTCTTTGGCCTGTCGGCACCGTCCTCACTCTGGCCTTCGTCACCGCGATCGCTGTGGCCGCCGCGGTGTTCTTCGCCGGGTGGGACCTGCTTGGCGCCCAGGGCCTCAAGCCTGAGCGCAGGCTCACCTCAAAGACGCTTTTCGACCTGGTGAAACTTTCTTTCGGCGTGGTCGCCGGGGCTGGTGCTCTGGTCGCCCTGGTTGTGGCCTACCGACGCCAGCGGGTCGATGAGGACGGCGCCCTACGCGATGCCACCCGCCTACACACCGAGCGATTTACCACCGCAGTCTCCCAGCTCGGCGAGGAATCCGCCGCGATACGCCTGGGTGGCGTACACGCCCTCGCTGGCCTTGCCGACGACGCCCCCACCCGCGACCTACGCCAGACCTGCATCGACGTCCTGTGCGCCTACCTCCGCCTGCCGTACACCGCCGAGGCCGACATACCCTCGGGCGACGCGGATGCCCGGCATGCGTACCTGGCCCTGCGGGAAGTCCGGCACACGGTCATTCGCCTCATCCGCGACCACCTCCGTCTCGCTTCCGATCACCCCCGCTCCTGGCAGGGCCACGACCTGAATTTTACTGGCGCCGTCTTAGACGGAGGGGACCTTTCCGGCGCGGTGTTCGCCGGCGGCACGGTCGACTTCAGTAGCGCGGTGTTCGCCGGCGGCACGGTGAGCTTTGGCGGGGCCGTGTTCGCCGGCGGCACGGTGAGCTTCCGCGGGGCGGGGTTCCGCGACGGCACGGTCGACTTCGTCGACGCGACGTTTTCAGACGGCACGGTCAGCTTCCGCAGCGCGGTGTTCTCGGGCGGCAGGGTCAGCTTCAGCCGCGCGGAGTTCTCCGGCGGCACGGTGAGCTTCCGCGGGGCAGGCTTCTCGGGCGGCACGGTGAGCTTCCGCGCGTCGCGGTTCTACGGCGGCATGGTCGACTTCGTCGATGCGACGTTTTCAGACGGCGTGGTCCACTTCAACAGCGCGGCATTTTCCGCTGGCATGATCTACTTCAGCGGCACGGTGTTCTCCGGCGGCAGGGTCAGCTTCCGCGGCTCGGTTTTTTTGGGCAGCGCGGTCTACTTCAACAGCGCGGTGTTCTCCGGCGGCACGGTGCACTTCAGCGACGCCACGTTCTCCAGCGGCACGGTCGACTTCAGCGCCGCGGAGGGGAGCACGCCGATTGGCCTGGTGCCTTCGAACGGGCAGCCTCTGCCAGGGCTGAGCTTGCCTCAGGCGTGGTGCCCGCCGACGTCCTGAGGGCGACATCCCGTGGGTTCTCCAGAGCTCTGCTGAGTTCCCTCACCACCGCATGTGCCTCCTCGCCTTCGACCAGGCCGCAGATTAGTCAGATGGAATGAGAAGACTTCAGAAATGCCGAAGTTACGTCACCAGCTGACCGAGCACGCGAACGAGGGAGAAGCCCCAGGCCAGGGGCTCAGGATCTCAGCAGGGGTCACGGGAACTCACGGGATGTCGCACAATCCGTAGCGCTCACTCCGTTGGCCACTGATCCGGCACCGGACTAGCCGCTACCACGCCGTCCAGGACCCGGTCCCGCAGTTGGACCGCAAGCCGGTTGGCTCCGTTGACAAGGAAAAGTCAGCACGTCTTCCGATTCGCCGGACTCGATCGCGACCTCGGCTTTGGCAAGGAGCCGGAGAGCGTCACCAGCCAGTTCCTTACGGGCGACGGCTTCCTGCTCGCTGAGCCCCAGCAGCTCATCTGGGGCAAGAGCTACAGCGATGCCCTCCAACTGGCTTTGAAACGATGCCATTTGCCGGATTGCTGCATCAAGAGGTTCGTACGGCACACCTTCGCAACGACCCACCGCACCCAAAGTCACCCGCTCAGCGAGATGCGATCAGAGGGTTCAAAGACAGGTTCTGAACGACGAACGGGCTGCGTGGATGGAGGCGGCACGCGCTCTCTTCCATAGCCCGGAAGAGCTCCGCGACACCCGAGAGATCTACTTGCTCGACCTGTCAGAGAAGGGGGCATGTCTCCCGGAGCCGGTGAAGGTCTGCCTGTACGCCCTGACTTTCCGTCTGGGCACTGGCGCTCTGATCGACCCTCGCGGCGTGACCTGCACAGTGACTGAGTTGGCAGCGGCCACCGGCCTCTCGGACGCGGCGGTCGAAAACGCCCTCTGCGTCGCTGAAGCACACGGCTGGATCAGAGAGACCAGCGACAAGGAGTACCGCCTGACCGTGCCGGGCGAGGACATCGGCATGTACGAATACTGGCTCCAGAACCTGAAAGAGCCAGTGCGTGACACAGCGGTGTATCAACGGATGAGGGATCAGCTCGTTGCCGCGACGCGCTGAAGCGCATCTGACAGGCTGGGCTGGTCCCCAATTCCGGGCGACCAGCCCAGCCTGTGTGCCGCAGCGCAGACGACTCGTCATGACTGCCGCTCATTACGCCCTCACTGCATAGGCGTCCGACGCCGCGATCGACACCGCCTGTCGCAATGCTCCGGCTACCCACCATGCAGGCCCAGGCCGCCGAACTAGCAGGTGACTCGCGTTCAGGGTCGGTAGGTCACCGAGCTGTGGGTGTTACCGGGGTGTCATGGAGCGGGCTGGTCATCATTGGACGCCGCGTCCCGCCAGGCCTTACGGACCCGTTGCCATGACTGGAGGACATCAGGTAACTGCTCCAGGATGCCCCGGACAGCGAACAGGAGAACAGAGACGACACCTGCACCTGCAAGGAGCGTGAGTACCGCTGAGTCGCTCACCGGTTCCCGACCTTTCTTCATGGTGGTCGAACCGGTGGGAAGGCAGGCTCAGTTCGACCACGCTGTGCGTGGGTAGAACTGACTCCCTGCCGACACCAAGAACTCAGACCCGGGATCAGCTCCCGGGGGGCTTCTTGCAGGGTGGTGCGTGCAGGCCCAGATGCCTGCGTGTCGAATCCACTCCCCGGCCGCCCGTGTCGGAGGCGGGACCGGTTCTGCGGAAACCTTCCTGGCACCCCAGCACAAAGCCGGGCCGCCCAGGGCGCGGACAGACCGGACACTGGGCCCGGCCTGAGATTGCCCCGAAGCTAGCACAACTGCCCTGTGAGCAACCTGACTTAGCACCTCGACTTGACAGCGACGGTTGGTTCCAACCTGCGACGGGCACAAGCGCTCCGACCTCCTAGCAGCGGCGGTGCTGTTAACTGACGGTTTCAGAAT
>NZ_LIRK01000495.1 GCF_001419765.1 Streptomyces torulosus | reverse complement strand
ATGGCTCGGGGGTGCGCGTGGGTGTGGCGGGTGCGGATGCGTTGTGGTTTCTCGCGCCGTTCCCCGCGCCCCTGAAGGCATGGGCCTACGGCCCGGCCTTCATCGGAAAAGCACGGGGCCGCAGGCCCCTGCTTTTCCAGGGGCGCGGGGAACGGCGCGAGCAACCCCCACGCACCCGCACGTACGTACGTCGGTCAGAACGTCACCACCGCCCGGCCGCCCTTGCCCGCGCGCATGTTGTCGAAGGCTGCCGGGATGTCGTCCAACGAGATGCGGTCCGTGACCAGTGTGCCGAGGTCGAGGCGGCCGGCCCGGACGTGGTCGGCCAGGACCGGCAGGTCCCGGGTCGGGTCGGAGTTGCCGTACACGCAGCCGGACAGGGTGCGGCCCCAGTGGAAGATCTCCAGCGCGTTGAAGGTGACCTGCTGCTCCTTGCCGCCGATCCCCACGACCGTCGTGCGCCCGCCCCGCCGCGTGGACTCCCAGGCCGTACGGATCGTCACCGCCCGCCCCACGCACTCCACGGCGACATCGACCCCCTGCTTCCCGGTCAGCCCCCGGATCTCGCGGGCCGTGTCCTCGGAGGCCACGACGAAGTCCGTGGCCCCGGCCGCCCGCGCCAGCTCCTCCTTCGCCGGGGAGACGTCCACCGCCACGATGCGCGACGCGCCCGCGATCCGCGCCGCCTGGAGCGCCGCGAGGCCCACTCCGCCCACGCCGAACACCGCGACGGTCTCGCCCTCCCGCACCCGCGCCGAGTGGTGCACCGCCCCGTACCCGGTCAGGACGGCGCAGCCGAGGAGCGCCGCGTCGGTGAGCGGAATGCCGTCCGGGGCGGGGAGCACGCACCCTGCGGCCACCACCGTCTCCTCCGCGAACGCGGCCACGTTCAGGCCGGGGTGGAGGTCCGTGCCGTCGGAGGCGCGCCGTGCGTACACGTCGCCCACACCGGCCAGCGCGTTCGCGCACAGCCACACCTCTCCGAGCGAGCAGGCGTGGCAACTTCCGCAGGACGGGGCCCAGTTGAGGACGACCCCGGCGCCGGGCGAGACATGGGTGACGCCCTCCCCCACGGCCAGTACCGTCCCCGCGCCCTCGTGGCCCAGCACGGCGGGCACCGGCACCCGCATCGTCCCGTCGGACAGCGACAGGTCGGAGTGACAGACCCCGGCGGCGGCGAGCCGCACCCGGACCTGGCCGGGCCCGGGCTCCGGCAGCTCGATCTCGGCGATCTCCAACGGCGCCCCGACAGCGGGCAGTACGGCGGCTCGAACAGTCATGACGGAACGACTCTCCTTGGGCAAGGGCAGCGGGCAGGCGCTGAGGCTGGGCCATGGGGCTGGGCAGGGGGCAGGGGCGGCGGCCAAGCAGGCGGCGTCAGAAGGGCCTTAGAACTGGAGGGACTTGGTCTGGAGGTATTCGGCCAGGCCATGGGCGCCCAGTTCACGGCCCACCCCCGACTGCTTGTAGCCCCCGAAGGGTGCCCGCGGGTTGAAGCGGCCGCCGTTGATGTCGACCTGGCCGGTGTCCATGCGGCGGGCGAAGGCGACCGCCTCGGCCTCGTCGGCGGCCCAGACGGCACCGGCGAGCCCGTACACCGTGCCGTTGGCGATGCGCAGGGCGTCCTCCTCGTCCTCGTAGCGGAGGACGGACAGCACGGGGCCGAAGATCTCCTCCTGGGCGACGGTCATCTCGGGGGTCACGTCGGCCAGGACGGTGGGGCTCACGAAGTAGCCCTGCTCGCGCGGGGATTCGGGGCCGCCGGCGGCCAGCCTCGCGCCCTCGGCGAGGCCCTTCTCGATGTATCCGCGCACCCGGTCCCGCTGCTTGGCGTTGACCAGCGGCCCGAGGCGCTCCCCGTACTTCGCGGCGGCGGTCGCGGCCAGCTCGACCGCCTCCTCGTACTGGGAGGCGTGCACCAGCATCCGGGTCCAGGCGCTGCACGTCTGGCCCGAGTTGGACATGACGTTGGCGACGCCGACGTTGACGGCCTTGGCGAGGTCGGCGCTCGGGAGGATGACGTTGGCGGACTTGCCGCCGAGTTCCAGGGCCACCCGCTTGATCGCCGCGCCCGCGGTGGCGCCGATGCCGCGGCCGACGGCCGTCGAGCCGGTGAAGGACACCATGTCGACGCCGTCGTGCGCGGCGAGGGCCTGCCCGGCGACCGCGCCGAGACCGGTGACCAGGTTGAACACCCCTGCCGGCACCCCCGCCTCGTGCACGGCCTCCGCGAACAGCTGGGCGACGAGCGGGGTGTCCTCGGCGGGCTTCAGGACGACCGTGCAGCCCGCCGCGAGCGCCGGGGCGACCTTGGCGACGATCTGGTGCAGGGGGTAGTTCCAGGGGGTGATCGCGCCGACGACGCCGATGGGCTCGTGGAACACGGTCGAATTTCCGACCCTCTCCTCGAAGGCGTGCGTGGCGGCCAGGTCGGCGTACGAGCCCGCGACCGTGATCGGCAGGTCGGCGTGCACCTTCTGGGAGAACGGCAGCGGCGAGCCGAGCTCCGCCGTCACCGTCTCGGCGATCTCCTCCCGGCGCGCGGCGAGCGCGTCCCGCAGCGCGCCGATCACCGCGCCGCGCTCGGCGGGTGGCGTGGCGGCCCAGCCCGGCAGGGCCGCCCGTGCGGCGCGTACGGCGGCGTCGACGTCCTCGGCGGTGCCGGCGGGGACCCGGCCGATCACCTGCTCGTCGACCGGGTTGACCACCTCGATCGTGTCGGTGCCGGCGGCGGGCCGCCAGTCGCCGCCGATGTACATGCCGTCGTGTGCCTTCATCGTGGTGCCTTCCGCTGCGCCGCCGAGTGGTCCGCACCAAAAACTAGCTCTGATAGTTTTCCGGCACCAGAGCGGCGGGCTGTGACGAGCGCCCCGTCCGGAGGGGCCGCCTCAGAAGTCGACGCGTGTGCGGTCGTCCACCCTGGCCACCGCCTCCTGGCCGAAGGCCTTCCGGTAGTCGACGCGGATCTCCTCGATCTTCCGGTCGCTGGCGGCGACGGCCGACACCGGGTACAGCAGAGTCAGCTCGTACGACCGTTCCGTCTCGATGACGCCGTTCGCGTCCCGCCACTGGCCGCGCCCCTGCTGCACGGTGAGCCCGTCGGGGAAGCCGGGTGTGACCTCCTGGTCGACGAAGTCCATGAACTCCTCGTCGGTGACGGCCGGTCCGCCGTCGGGCCGCTCCGTGCCGAAGAACAGCCGGGTCTCGATGTACGGGGCGCCGCGCCCGGGCGCCATGACGGGGCCGGAGGAGACGTCGTCGGCGAGGGTGGCGTACGCCGTCGGGGCCCCGACGGC
>NZ_LIRK01000494.1 GCF_001419765.1 Streptomyces torulosus | reverse complement strand
ACGGCGGCGGCCTTGCTTTCGGCGCCGCTCATCAGGCGGTTGTTGCGGGAGTTGGCGATCTCGTCGCCGAAGCCGGGGACGAAGCGGTAGATCATCGCCGAGGCGAAGATGGCCAGGAGGATGATCGCGAGGCCGGAGACGACGGCGGAGAAGGCGTCGGGGCCGTCGTCGGATGAGAGGGCGCCGGCGAGGCCGAGGACGATCACGATGACGGGCTTGATGAGGATGACCGCGATCATGATGCCGGCCCAGCGGCGGACGTGGCCCCACAGGTTCTTGTCGACCAGGCCGGCGTAGACGACGGTGCCGAGGAGGGCGCCGACGTAGAGCAGGGCGGCGCGGATGACGAGCTCCAGCCAGAGGACGCCGGCGGCGAGGATGGAGACGAGGGAGACGACGATGAGCATGATGGGCCCGCCGCCGATGTCCTCGCCCTTCTTGAGGGCGCCGGAGAACGTGCCGAAGAACGTGTCCGTCTGGTCGCCGGTGGCCTTGGCGAGGACCTCGGTGACTCCGTCGGTCGCCGAGACGATCGTGTAGAGGATCAGGGGGGTGAAGGCGGAGGCCAGGACGGTGAGCCAGAGGAAGCCGACGGCTTCCGACAGGGCCGTGGTGAGGGGGACGCCTCGTACGGCCCGCTTGGCGACCGCGAGCAGCCACAGGACGAGCGTGAGGATCGTCGACGCCGCGAAGACGACCGCGTACTGCTGGAGGAACTTCGGGTTCGTGAAGTCGACGTTCGCGGTCTCGTTGACGGCCGCGGACAGCTTGTCGATGGTCCAGGAGGCGGCGTCGGCGCAGCCTTGGGCGAGGGAGGAGAGGGGGTCGAGGGTGGAGGTGATGTCGTTGGGCGTGGTGCCGGTGCCGCCGCCGCTGCCGCCTCCTCCGTCGTCCTTCTCGCAGTACTCGCGGGCCGCTCCGGACAGCAGCGAGCAGGAGTCACCGCTGGACGAGGGCGAAGGCGAAGGCGTGGGCTCGGCTGCGGCGCGGGTCGCGAGCATGACGAGGCCCACGTGCACGGCTGCGACCGCTCCGGTGAGCGTGAGTACGCGACGGGTGCTACCGGGCATAAGTGAACCCTCCGTACTCCTCCACGGCCTTCGAGACCTCTTCGGACGTCGAGATTTTGTTGTCGCCGTTGACCGGTGCGGGGCCTGCCTTCTGGGAGAAGCTGTCGACCTTCCAGTCCCCGTCGGCCCATCGCATCTGGAGCGTCATCGTGAACCAGTCGCTGGTGACCGGGTTGGTGGTGTTTTCCGCGGCCATGCCGAACACACCGGTGCACCAGACGTCGACGGTCGCGGTGGTGTTCGAGTAGCTCGTGGTCTTGGTGCCGACCGGCATGGTCCGTGACACGTACGTGCTGCCGGACGGCGCGTTGCCGTTCTCGTCCAGGCCGACGTTCGACAGGAAGTTCTTGTCGTACGCCTTGTCGAGGCTGC
>NZ_LIRK01000493.1 GCF_001419765.1 Streptomyces torulosus | reverse complement strand
GGCGGGTGTGCGGTGGGTTTCGGTGTGGCGCGGTCGTGTTCGATCGCTGCCGGTACTGTTCGGCGAATGAGCTCGCTTAATCTCGACGACTTCACCGATCTGATCGAGCGCCCCGACGGCGGGGTGCGCCGCGACGCCGAGGCGCGGCGGGAGAGGCAGATCGTGCCGCCCGGGGCGCTGGGCCGGTTGGACGACCTCGGTGAGTGGCTGGCGGCGGCGCAGTCCGCCGTGCCGGTGCGGCCGATCGGCCGGGCCCGAGTGGTGCTGTTCGCGGGTGACCACGGCGTCGCCGAACTGGGCGTCTCCGCCCGACCCGCGGGCACGGCGGACCAGTTGGTGCGGGGCGTGCTCGACGGAAGCAGCCCGGTGGCCGTGCTGGCCCGACGGCTCGACGTACCGATCCGGGTGGTCGACCTGGCGCTGGACTGCGACCCCGGGTCACTGCCCGAGGAGGTCGTACGGCACCGGGTGCGGCGCGGCTCCGGGCGCATCGACATCGAGGACGCGCTGCCCCTGGAGGAGGCGGAGGCCGCGTTCCGGGCGGGCGTCGCCGTCGCGGACGAGGAGGCCGACTCCGGGACGGACCTGGTGGTGCTCGGGGACCTCAGCGTCGGCGGGACCACGGCCGCGGCCGTCCTCGTCGCCGCGCTGTGCGGGACCGACGCGTCGGTGGTGACCGGGCGGGGCGGCCGGGCGATCGACGATCTGGCGTGGATGCGCAAGTGCGCGGCCGTACGGGACGCCCTGCGGCGGGCGCGGCCCGTCCTCGGGGAACAGTTGCAGCTGCTGGCGGCGGTGGGCGGGGCCGATCTCGCGGCCATGACCGGGTTCCTGCTGCAGAGCGCGGTACGGAAGATGCCGGTCATCCTCGACGGCGTGGTGTCCGCGGCGTGCGCGCTGGTCGCCCAGCGGGTGGCCTTCCGAGCGCCGGACTGGTGGCTCGCCGGGCAGAGCAGCGGCGAGCCGGCACAGGCCAAGGCGCTGGACCGGATGGCGATCGAGCCGCTGCTGGACCACGGGGTGAAGGTCGGGGAGGGCGCGGGTGCGTTGCTCGCGCTGCCCCTGGTGCAGGCCGCGGCGGCGCTGGCCGCTGAGCTGCCGGAGGGGGAGCCGGCGGAACCGGAGAAGACGGCCGACGACAGCGGGGCCGAGGAGAAGAACCTCGCGGAGGAGTACGACGCGACGTAGGACGCCGCCGGGGCACACCCATGGCCGCCGGGGCACACCCCACCGTCGACGGGGCACCCCTGGCGGGAAGGGAACGGAACGGCCGGCTCGGCACCGCCGAGCCGTGCCACCCCGGTCACGCACCCCCGGTCACGCGCCACCACCCGAAGGGCACTCCAGCGGCCCGGAGTGACCGTCGGGCTGGCCATGAGATCCCGGCGACCGGGACTCCCTCGGATACTTCGCGCTGCGGCGGGAGAAGAGCGTCCTCTGGCCGCCGACGGGCAGGCGGGCATCGCCTAACGGGTGCTGGGCGATGCCTCACTGGCCTCCGGCGACCCGATCGGCGACCCGGATGCATGGCCAGACGCCATCGGGCCGTGGCTCGTCGAGGCCCGCTTGCACGGTGGACCCGGCGGTGATGGGCGCGGGGAAAGAGGCCGGGACCGTGTACGCGCGGCACGGGCTCGACGCGCTGGAACTCGGGGACGAGGCCGTCCTCGACACCGCCGAGTTCACCCTCGGCGGGCGGGCCATGCGGAGCGTACGGCAGGCGTACAACCGGGTCCGGCAGGCCGGGTACACCGTGCGGATCCGGCGGGCACGCGGCCATCCCGGACGACGAGATGCCCGCTCTGCTCCAGCGGGCCGAGGAGATCGGGATCACGCAGGTCTCGCTCAACTTCGCGATGTTCCGATCGGTCTTCGAACGTGGCGCGCGCCTCGGCGCGGGACCGGTCCTGCGGCTGTGGCGGTCGCTGCTCAGCTTCTTCTCCCGCTGGTGGCGGATCGAGTCGCTGTACCGGGCCAACGCCAAGTACCGGCCCATCCGGGAGCCGCGGTTCCTGCTCTTCGAGAAGAGCGCGGACCTGCCGCGCATCGCCGTCGCCGCGGCCCGCGCGGAGGGCTTCCTGGAGGCGCCGGGACTGCCGAAGTGGCTGCACCGCAGACACCTGGAGTCACGCCGGTGACCGCGTAAGGGGACGGGCGTCCGGCGACGGACGCGCGGGGCACCCGCGTCGGGACCCGGCGTACGGAACAGACGCACGGGACATGGGGACGAGGACGTACACAGATGCGGGCCGGCGGATGAACGGGGTCGCCCGGGCGGTCCGCGCCGAGTGGGGGCCGTTGTACGACACCGTGCGCCCGGCCCTGACGCGCCGGCTGCGGGCCGTCCCCGTGACCGTCGCCGCCGTCGGTCTGGCGACGGTCGTCCACCTCGTGCACCGGCAGTCCTGGGGCTACGGGTTCATCGAGGACGTGGGCGCCGTACGGGCCGAGGACCCGCTGTGGCTGGCGTTGCTGCGGACCCCGCTCTCCCTGTTCGTCCCGGCGCTGGACCTGCCCGTGTGGGGTGCGCTCGCGCAGATCCTGCTCGTGTTCGGGATCGCGGAGATCTGCCTGGGGAAGGGGCGGACGCTGGCCGTGGCGTGTCTGGCGACGCTGGCCGGCACGCTGTACGCGCGCGCGGGCATCGCGCTCGGCCCGGACGTCCCCTTCGTGGGGCTGCCCGCCTCGGACGCCCAGGTCGTCGACACCGGGCCGTCGGCGGCCGTGGTGGGCCTCGCGGTGTTCCTCGGGTGGCGGTTCCGGGCGTACGTCACGGCGGGCGCGGTCGTCGTGGCGATGGTCGTCGAGGTCCTGGTCAAGGAGAACCTCGCGGGCAAGGAGCACCTGGCGGCGATCGCGGCCGTGCTGGCGCTGTGCGGGCTCCTGGCCGTGCGTCAGCGGCGTTCCGCCCGGTCGGGCGGGGGGGCCGGCCCGGAGGGCAGGTCCGGGGTGCCGCCGATCCAGTCCTGAAGACGACGGCTCGGGCCCGACCAGCGGCGGTCGTGACGGTAGGACCGCAGCAGGGCCCTGGCGCGGGCGCGCGGACGGCGGCGGTAGAAGCGGCGGGCCCAGGCGGAGGTCGGGCGGGCCAGGCGGACGGCTCCGACGACGGCGACGATCGGGATGATCACCCCGAAGATCGCCGTGCGGGCCTTGCCCTTGCTGAGGGCGACCAGGGCGATGAGGAAGTTCGTGCCGATGGTGAGCAGGGCGGCGCCCCGGTCCTGGAGCTCCTCCTCACTGAGGTCGTTGACGCCGAACGGCAGGAAACCGCTGAGGACGAGGCCCACCAGGGCCGCCGTCAGCACCACCATCTCGACGCTCTTGCGGCCCTCCTCCGACCAGTACACGTCGTCGAGGTGCAGGATCAGCGCGAACTCGTCCAGCACCAGCCCGGCGCCCATGCCGAAGATCACGGCGGAGAACAGCGCGCCGAAGCCGTGCCCGTCGGAGGCCACCGAGCCGAAGCCGCCGGCGATGGTGAGGAGGACACCGGGGACGACATGGTGGATGTGGACGCCGCCGCTGCCGCTGATGTTGCGGAAGGGGCCCTTGCCGGCCCGGATGAGACGGGTGATGAGCCGGGTGATCAGGAAGGTCAGGACGAACGCGGTGAGCGCGAGAAGCAACGGCAGTTTGCCCGGCTCGGTGATGTTCCGTTCCCACCAGTGACCCATAGGGGCACTTTATGCGGATACGCCCCGACTGCCTCGCACAGTGCTGCCGTTCGGGCCTCCCCGCCCCCATGGGCGCCGTTCTCGCCTCACCGGCCGCCGGGTAGCCTGCGCCGGTGCCCACGACCCCGGCGCCCGCGCCCACCCTCTCCGACGGCCTGCGTTTCGCCTTCGGCACCCTGACCGTGCTGCCGGTGCGGGTGCCCCGGTGGGACCGCGACGCCGCGCGCGTGGGGATGCTGTGCGCGCCCGCCGCCGGGCTGGTGGTCGGCGTCGCCGCGGCCGCGCTCGGCGGGCTGCTGCTGCTCCTGGGCGCGGGGCCGCTGCTCGCCGCCGTGGCCGGTGTCGCCGTACCGGCCGTGCTCACCCGGGGACTGCATCTGGACGGGCTCGCGGACACCGCCGACGGGCTGGGCAGCGGCAAGCCCGCCGAGGACGCGCTGCGGATCATGAAGCAGTCGGACATCGGGCCGTTCGGCGTCATCACCCTCGTACTCGTCCTGTTCGCCCAGGTCGCCGCCCTCACCGAGGCGTACGGGGAGTCCTGGGCCCTGGGCGCGGTCGCGGCCGTCGTCGCGGCGACCACCGCCCGGCTGGCCCTGACCCTGGCCGCCCGCACCGGCGTTCCGGCCGCCCGGCCCGAAGGGCTGGGCGCGGCGGTGGCGGGGGCGGTGCCGGTGCGGGGCGCGGTGCTGGCGGCGGCCGTCGTGGGCTGCGTGGCGGCGGGCGCGGGCGCGCTCCTCGGGCCGTACGACCTCGCTCGTACGGTGCTCGCGGTCGTCGTCGGCTGCGCCGCCGCCGAGTCGCTGCTGCGGCACTGCACACGGCGGTTCGGCGGGGTGACCGGCGATGTGTTCGGAGGGCTCGCGGAGACGGCGGCGACGGCGGCGCTGGTCGTGTTCACCCTGGGGTGAGCCCGGGGGCAGCCAACGGGTGACCGGCCCACCGGGTGGCAGGCCCGCCGCGCGCCGGGGTCAGCAGGCCTCGCGCCACACCCCCAACTCCCACTTCTTCAGCAGGGAACTGAGTCGCAGCCGCCGGGACTCGGGGCAGAAGTCGCCCGTCTCCATCTCGTACTCGACGTGGAAGACCGCCTTGTCCGCGTCGATGAACGGGGTGAGGGTGTCGCACTCCTCGTACTGGGCGCACTGTTCGTTGACCGCGAAGTCGAAGTCGTCGACGAGGGCGGGGATCTGGTCGAGATCGTTCTTCAGTCCCACCGCCAGGCCCCGTTCGTGGGCGAGGCGGGCGACGAGACGGTTGTAGCGGAGCTGGTCGGCGGCCTTCAGGGGGAAGCCGGTCCGGTTGCGGTAGCCGTCCATGTTGTCCGGCTCGACCGCGTCGAAGCCCTTCTCCGCGCACATGTCGATCCGGGCGGCCATCAGCGGTTCGAGGACGTCGAGGCGGCGGATGTCGAGCCAGCGCTCCCCCTCCCAGCCGTTGCCCCGGCCTATCACCGACTCGGGGAACTCGTCGGCGTCCGGACGCCAGTCCTCCCAGGCGCCGGTGGACAGGTAGCAGATGACCTTGCGGCCGTCGTCGTGGAGGCCTGCGACGGTGTCCGCGGAGTGGTCGAAGCCGTCGATGTCGTACACGGGGACGTCGACGGAGGTGTCCAGGCGCCCGCTCAACTGCCACTGCCAGTCCGTGCCGGGCTTCGGCCGCCACCGGTCGCCCGTCCGCGGGCCGGGGTCCGCGCCCGGCTTGTCGTCGGGGGCGGCGGTACAGCCCCCGACCAGCAGGAGCAGGGTCAGCAGGGCGCTGCGGGCGGGGGCGCGTCTCATCGCAAGGGCTCCAGGGCGGGCGGCAACGTACCCCAAGGATGATCGCCGACGCGGGACACCGCGAGGAGCACGGCGGCGACGGCCGGTGAGGCCACCGGCCACGGCAACCGGCGCGGGCCCGGCACCGGTGTCACCATCGCCATCGCTGTCGGCACCGGCACCCACACCCACATCAGGCGTGCGCCATCGGCATCGAGCTGAGGGCCAGGGGTCGTTCGTGGCCCCGTGGCCACCGTCCGCACAAGTGACCGACATCGGCTTCGCGCGACAAGGGTTCCCCCTATGCCGAAGTCATGGGGATCTCCCTGCATGGGCCGGGCGGAAAGTCAGGGAGGCTGGTGGCAGCGAACGCCGTCCGGCCGGCCGGTGCGGAACCGGCCCCCGCGCCCCAGATCCGACGGACCGAACAAGGGCCTAGGCTCGTGCCCGGCACGTCGACCCGATCCGTTCGGCTACCCAAAACTCAATCGGAAGCGAGATTTCACCACCGTGACTGCTCTCACTCTCAGCACCGCCGCCGCGTCCGGCCTCCGCGCCGACGCGATCGTGGTCGGTGTCGCGAAGGGCGCCAAGGGCCCGGTCGTTGCCCCGGGTGCCGAGACCGTGGACAAGGCGTACGACGGCAGGCTGGGCGGCCTCCTGGAGACCCTCGGCGCCTCGGGCGCCGAGGGCGAGGTGACGAAGCTGCCCGCCCCGTCCGGCTTCAAGGCGCCGCTCGTGGTGGCGGTGGGCCTGGGAGCGGAGCCCGACAAGGACGGCTCGTTCGGCGCGGAGACGCTGCGCCGGGCGGCCGGTGCCGCGGCCCGTGCCCTGGCCGGCTCGAAGAAGGCGGCGTTCGCCCTGCCGCTCGCCGACACCGACGCCGTGGGTGCCGTCGCCGAGGGCGCGCTGCTCGGCGCGTACTCGTTCGACACCTACAAGGAGAACGGCCGTCAGGCCAAGGACGCCGCCAAGGCGAAGAACGGCAAGGCCCCGCTCGCCGAGGTGGCGCTGCTCGGCGCCAAGCCGCGCGACCGCGCCCACAAGGCCGCCGTCGAGCGCGCCGTCGCGGTCGCCGAGGAGCTCAACCGCGCCCGCGACCTGATCAACACCCCGCCGAACGACCTCGACCCGGCGGCGTTCGCCGCGATCGCGCAGGGCGCCGGCAAGGAACACGGCATCAAGGTGACCGTGCTCGACGAGAAGGCGCTCGCCAAGGGCGGCTACGGCGGCATCCTCGGCGTCGGCGCGGGCTCCGCGGCCACGCCCCGGCTGGTGCAGCTGACCTACACCCACGCGAAGGCCACAAAGCACCTGGCGTTCGTCGGTAAGGGCATCACCTACGACTCGGGCGGCATCTCCCTCAAGCCCGCCGGGCACAACGAGACGATGAAGTGCGACATGAGCGGTGCCGCCGCCGTGTTCGCCGCGGTCGTGGCCGCCGCGCGCCTCGGCCTGGAGGTCAACGTCACCGGCTGGCTGGCCCTCGCCGAGAACATGCCCTCCGGCACCGCCACCCGGCCGGGTGACGTGCTGCGCATGTACAGCGGCAAGACGGTGGAGGTGCTGAACACCGACGCCGAGGGCCGGCTGGTGCTCGCCGACGCGCTCGCCAAGGCGTCGGAGGACGCGCCGGACGCGATCGTCGACGTGGCGACGCTGACCGGGGCGATGATGCTGGCGCTGGGCAACCGGACGTTCGGCATCATGGCGAACGACGACGCGTTCCGCTCCGCGGTGCACGAGGCGGCGGAGGAGGTCGGCGAGGCGGCGTGGCCGATGCCGCTCCCGGACCACCTGCGCAAGGGCATGGACTCGCCCACCGCCGACATCGCGAACATGGGCGAGCGGTACGGCGGTGGGCTCGTCGCCGGCCTGTTCCTGAAGGAGTTCGTGGGCGAGGGCATCACGTGGGCGCACCTCGACATCGCGGGTCCGGCGTTCAACGAGGGCGGCCCGTTCGGGTACACCCCCAAGGGCGGTACGGGGTCCGCGGTGCGGACGCTGGTGCGGCTGGCCGAGCGGGCCGCCGCGGGTGACCTGGGCTGACGTCCGCCACCGACGCGACATCCGAGGGGCGCGGGCGACCGCCGGCCGGCTGTGGCCGGTCGCGCGGCCGTCCGCGCCCCTTCGGGTTCCTCCGGGTGCCGGGCCGGTTCACATGTGAGCGTGTGGTGTCTCACACCCCGGCCCGGCGTCTCGTTCCCTCCCGACAAGTGCGAAGATGGGGCTCGGCAGGACAGGGCCCCCACCACAGGGCCGAAGAAGAGCGGCCGGACACCAGCCGCCGCCCGGTCACTGGAGACCGGCGTACGGCGCACATGCATGGAGGACGTGACGTGGCGAACGACGCCAGCACCGTTTTCGACCTAGTGATCCTCGGCGGTGGTAGCGGTGGTTACGCCGCGGCCCTGCGCGGGGCGCAGCTGGGCCTGGACGTCGCCCTGATCGAGAAGGACAAGGTCGGCGGCACCTGCCTGCACCGGGGATGCATCCCCACCAAGGCCCTGCTGCACGCGGGCGAGATCGCCGACCAGGCCCGCGAGAGCGAGCTGTTCGGTGTGAAGGCCACCTTCGAGGGCATCGACGTACCGGCCGTCCACAAGTACAAGGACGGCGTCATCTCCGGCCTGTACAAGGGCCTTCAGGGGCTGATCGCCTCCCGCAAGGTCACGTACATCGAGGGTGAGGGCCGGTTGTCCTCCCCCACCTCCGTCGACGTCAACGGCCAGCGCGTCCAGGGCCGCCACGTCCTGCTGGCGACCGGCTCCGTGCCGAAGTCGCTGCCGGGCCTGGAGATCGACGGCAACCGCATCATCTCCTCGGACCACGCCCTGGTGCTGGACCGCGTGCCGAAGTCGGCGATCGTCCTCGGCGGCGGTGTCATCGGCGTCGAGTTCGCCTCCGCCTGGAAGTCCTTCGGTACGGACGTCACGGTCATCGAGGGCCTGAAGCACCTCGTCCCCGTCGAGGACGAGAACTCCTCCAAGCTTCTTGAGCGCGCGTTCCGCAAGCGCGGCATCAAGTTCAACCTGGGCACCTTCTTCTCGAAGGCCGAGTACACCCAGGACGGTGTCAAGGTCACCCTCGCCGACGGCAAGGAGTTCGAGGCCGAGGTCCTGCTGGTCGCCGTCGGCGAGGGTGACCTT
>NZ_LIRK01000492.1 GCF_001419765.1 Streptomyces torulosus | reverse complement strand
GAGGGGGCAGGGGGCGGGAGCAGGTGGGCGGATGATCGTACGGGGCGTCAGGCGTTCTTGGGGGTTCGGGAGATGAGGTGCTCCGTGGACAGGGATGTACTTGCCGCGCTGGCTCGTGTCGTTGGGGATGGCTTGGCCGCCGAGGCTTCGTCCGGCCTTCCTGGGCAGGGGGATTCGGGGGCGGCTTCCGGTCTGGTCGATGCTCTGCTCGACCTGGTTCCCCGGGGCGCAGATGGGCGCCGGGACTGGTGTCTTGCTCCCTCTCTGCTGCGGGAACATCTGGCCGGCCTCGCGGACTCCGCCGGGCGGCTGGAGGAACTGGCCGTCGACGCCCGGTTCCTGGCCGTCTTCGCCCAGTCCCGGGCGGGGCGCGTGACCGCCTGTCGGCTTCACGGCGGCGACCTGTCGGTGATGTGGCCGGTCCGCGACGAGGGCTCCGGCGGCTCGGGCGTGAACCCGGGGGCCCGGCCAGTCAGGGGGTGGCAGCCGTGGAGCCCGGCGTGATCAGGCCCGACTCGTAGGCGACGACCACCGCCTGGGCGCGGTCGCGGAGGTTCAGCTTCGCGAGGATGCGGGCCACGTGGGTTTTCACGGTGGCCTCGCTCAGGTGGAAGTGCGTGGCCAGTTCGGCGTTGCTGAGACCCGTGGCCAGGGCGCGGAGGATCTGGCGTTCCCGAGGGGTGAGGGGCGTCAGGTCACGGTGGAGGGCCGGGGTGTCCGGCGTGGGGGACAGAAAGCGTTCGATGAGGCGGCGCGTGATCGTGGGGGCCAGGAGGGCGTCGCCGGTGCGGACCAGGCGGACGGCGGCCACCAGGTGTTCCGGCGTGACGTCCTTGAGGAGGAAGCCGCTGGCACCCGCCGCGAGGGCGGCGTACACGTACCGGTCCAGGTCGAACGTGGTCAGCATGACGATGCGGGGCGGCGTCGGGAGATCGGCCGCGAGGATCTCGCGGGTCGCCTCCAGACCGTCCTTGCCGGGCATGCGGATGTCCATCAGGACCAGGTCCGGGTGGGTGCGGTGGACCGCCTCCACCGCCTCGTCACCGTCGGCCGCCTGCGCCACCACGTCCATGCCGTCCGCCGTCAGGATCATGCTGAAGCCGGTGCGGACGAGGGCTTGATCGTCCGCTATCACCAGGCGAGGCGGCGGGGAGCTCGGGGACGGCTGAGAGCTGGGCGGTGGCGGGGTCATGGCGTCTTCTCCGTGCCGGTCAGGGGGATCACCGCTTCGACGCGGTAACCGCCCGTCGGCCGTGGGCCCGTGCTGAGGGTGCCTCCGTAGACCGTGAGGCGTTCACGGAGGCCCAGCAGGCCCCGGCCGGTGCCTGCCGCGGCCTCGGGGGCGGGGGTGCCGCCCGTGTCCGTCACCTCCACCCGGACCGCGGTGGGGGTGTGCTCGACGGTGACCGCGACGCGGGCGCCCGCCGCGTGCTTCACCGCGTTCGTCAGGGCCTCCTGCACCACCCGGTACGCGGCGAGGTCCGCGCCGGGCGGCAGGGGGGACGCGGGTGACGGACGTGACGGAGCCGGGGTGAGGGTGAGGTCCACGGGGACGCCGGTCCCGCGTACGCGGTCCACGAGGGCGGGCACGTCGGCCAGGCCCGGTTGCGGGGAGAGGGCGGGATCCGTCGGCGTCGGCACGGGGGACGATCCGGCCGGGGCTTCCGTCGTCATCGTCAACAGGTGCATGACGTGCCGTAGTTCGGACATCGCCGTGCGGCCGCTCGCCTCCACGGCGAGCAGCGCTTCGCGGGCGCGGTCCGGCGCGGCGTCCATCACCTTGCGGGCCGCACCCGCCTGGATCACCATCACGCTCACATTGTGGGTGACGACGTCGTGCAACTCCGCGGCGATACGGGAACGTTCGCGGTCGACTGCCAGCCGGGTCGCGGTCTCCTGCTCGTCCTTCAGGGCGTGTACGCGTTGCTTCCAGGTGTGGATCGCGTTGGCGCCCAGGCCCACACCGAGCAGGACGACGAACGGGATCACACTGGGAGTGAGGTACGGGAAGTTCTCCTCGGGGTACGCCGCGATCAGGCCGGCACCCGCCACGAGGCTCGCGATCGTGCCCAGCCGGTGCGGGCTGTGCACGGCCGCGCTGTACGCGGCGATCACGCACGACAGGAACGTGTACACGGTCGTGTCGCCGGCCCCCAGGCGCTGGTTGAACAGCAACGCCGCACCGGTCACCGCCCAGAACGCCGCCAGTGGCCAGCGGCGTCGCACGGCCAGGGGCAGCGCGGTCAGGGCCGCCAGGAGCAACTGCCAGGTGTGCACGGGGACGAGATGCGATTCCGGGGGCGCCCCGGGCAGGGGCGGTACGACCGGCGGCACCGGTACGGCTCCCGGGAGC
>NZ_LIRK01000491.1 GCF_001419765.1 Streptomyces torulosus | reverse complement strand
GTCCGGTGCGGTGCCTCGCAAGGCGGAGCATGACCCGCGTACTGGATGTACTCGGGTCGTGCGACAACGCCGCGAGGTGCCGTGCCGGGCGTCGCGAGCCGGTGAACCTTTCCGGTCACAGCACTAGCGTGGCCGTCATGGCAGAGCAGGGTGCGGGAGAGGGCAGTTCTCCGGGATGGGGCGGTGGTGGGCATCGGCACCGTTGGCACGGGGCGCCGCCGTGGTGGAACCGCCCGGACGGTGACGCGTCGCGACCCCGCTGGCCCTGGCGCTCGACCCTGGCGTTCACCGTCTTCGTGCTGGTCGGCTCGAACGCGGCCGCCGATGTGCAGGAGGGCGAGCGGGCCCTCCTGGACCCCTTCGCCCGCGTCCTGTTGCTCCTGGGCACCCTCATGCTGCTGTGGCGTTGGCGGCGGCCGGTGGTCGTCGTCTTCGGCACGGCCGCGACCGCCATGGTCTATCTGGGCGCCGGCTACCCGTACGGCCCGGTGTTCCTCACCGTCGCCGTGGGCTGCTTCAGCGCGGTCGTCACCGGGCACCGCAAGGCCGCCTGGACGGCGATGGGCGCGCTGTGGGCGGGGCACGTCCTGGTGGCGCACTGGCTGTACGCGTGGCTGCCGCCCGGCCGGGACGACGCGGCGAGCTGGGGGCAGGAGGGTGTCGTCGTGGCCTGGGGCGTGGCGATCCTCGCGCTCTCGGAGCTGGCCCGGGTGCGGCGTGAGCAGTGGGCCCGCGAACGGGCCGAGCGGGCTCAGGCCGCCCGGCGGCGCGCGGACGAGGAACGGCTGCGGATCGCCCGCGAACTGCACGATGTCCTCGCCCACAGCATCTCCGTGATCAACGTCCAGGCGGGCGTGGGCCTCGCCCTCCTCGACTCCGACCCCGAACAGGCGCGCACGGCCCTCACCACCATCAAGGCGGCCAGCAAGGAGGCCCTCGGCGAGGTCCGCCAGGTCCTCGGCACCCTCCGGTCGCCCGGTGAGGCGCCGCGCGACCCCGCGCCGGGGCTCGACCGGCTGCCCGAACTCGTCGCGCAGGCGGCCGACGCGGGCCTGACCGTCGACATCGAGGGCGAGCCGCCCCCACTGCCGCCGGGCAGCGACCTCGCCGCCTTCCGGATCGTCCAGGAGGCCCTCACCAACGTCGTACGGCACTCCGGTGCGCGGCACGCGCGCGTGCGCCTCGACCACGGGGGCGGTGAGCTGCGGTTGCGGATCGACGACGACGGGCCCGCCACCGGAGCCGACGCCGGGGGCGGCGGCAACGGGCTCGTCGGAATGCGGGAACGGGCCGCCGCGCTCGGTGGGACCATCGAGGCGGGACCGCGCGCCGACAGGGGATTCCGGGTGCTCGCCGTACTGCCCGTGCGGGCGCCCCGCGAGACCGAGGAGGACCGGTGACCCGCGAGACCGAGGCGGACCGGTGATCCGTGAGAGCGAGGCGGACCGGTGATCGGCGAGACAGAGGAGGAGCGGTGATCCGTGTACTGCTTGCCGACGACCAGTCGTTGGTGCGGGCCGGGTTCAAGGCGCTGCTCGACGCGCAGCCCGACATCGAGGTGGCCGGGGAGGCCGCCGACGGCGAGGAGGCGCTGCGGAAGGCGCGCGAACTGCGCCCCGACGTGGTGCTGATGGACATCCGCATGCCGGTGCTGGACGGGCTGGCCGCGACCCGGCGCATCACCGACGACCAGGGGCTCGAAGGGGTCAGGGTCGTCATGCTGACCACCTTCGAGCTGGACGAGTACGTCTTCGAGGCGATCCGTTCCGGAGCGTCGGGCTTCCTGGTGAAGGACACCGAGCCGGAGGAACTGGTGCGCGCGGTACGGGCGGTGGTCGAAGGCGACGCGCTGCTGTCGCCCGGTGTCACGCGCAGGCTGATCGCGGAGTTCGCGGCCCGCTCCAAGGAGCCCTCGGCCGCGGCCTCCCTCGCCCGGCTCACCGAGCGGGAGCGGGAGGTGATGGCCCTCGTCGGTATCGGCCTGACGAACGACGAGATCGCCCGGCGGCTCGTCGTCAGCCCGTTGACCGCCAAGACCCATGTGAGCCGCACCATGGTCAAGCTGGGCGCCCGCGACCGGGCCCAACTCGTGGTGCTGGCCTACGAGTCCGGGCTGGTGCGGCCGGGCTGGCTGGGCTGACGCGGCCGGCTTCGACCAGGGGCGTTCGCCGGACCGGTGGAGCGACATGACCCGCCCGTACCGTTCGGTAATGTGCTGGGGAGTCAGACCACGCGACGGACGGGGGACACCGATGACGACTGCGCACGCCTTATCGGCGGGGAGCGGCCCACCCGGGCAGGGCGACACGGTCATCGACGTGCGGGATCTGCGGATGCGCTACCGCGGCCAGGACGTGCTGAAGGGGGTCTCCTTCTCGTGCCGGCGAGGGGAAGTCGTCGTGCTGCTGGGGCCCAACGGCGCGGGCAAGACGACGACGATCGAGGTCCTCGAAGGCTTCCGGATGCGCTCGGCGGGTGAGGTGACCGTCCTCGGCGCCGATCCGGCCCGCGGGGACGAGCGGTGGCGCGCGCGCCTGGGCATCGTGCTGCAGTCCTGGCGCGACCACGGCAAGTGGCGGGTGCGGGAACTGCTGTCCCATCTCGGCTCGTACTACGCGCCGTACTCCACCGACCTCGTTCTACGGCCGTGGGACGTGGACGAACTCATCGCCGCCGTGGGGCTGACGGAGCACGCGGGAAAGCGCGTGGCAACGCTGTCGGGCGGACAGCGCAGACGTCTCGACGTGGCCGTCGGTATCGTCGGCAGGCCCGAACTGCTGTTCCTGGACGAGCCGACGGCAGGTCTCGACCCGGAGGCCAGGAACGAGTTCCACGGTCTGGTGCGCGGGCTCGCGGACGAGCACACCACGGTCCTGATGACCACGCACGACCTCGCCGAGGCGGAGAAGCTCGCCGACCGGATCCTCATCCTGGCCGGTGGCCGGATCGTGGCCGACGGCGCGGCGGCGGAACTCTCCCGGAGGGCATCGGCCGAGGCCACCGTGCGGTGGACGCGGGACGGACTGCCCTTCGAGGAGGCGACGACGGAGCCGACCCGGTTCGTCCGCCGGCTGTTCGAGGAGCACGGCGACGCGATCGGTGGGCTGGAGGTGCGCCGGGCCAGCCTGGAGGACACCTATCTGTCGATGGTGCGGGAGTCGGAGGCGGGACGCGGGGCCGACGAGCGGGTGGCCCACGCGTTCGAGAAGGGGGCGTCATGAGTCCGGTGTGGTACGCGGCGGGTATAGGGGTGCGGCGCGGCTGGACGGAACTCCGGCAGACCTTCACCACCGGCCAGGACGTGTTCGGGTATGTGCTCTGGACCGTACT
This sequence comes from Streptomyces torulosus, assembly GCF_001419765.1. Classification (GTDB taxonomy): domain Bacteria; phylum Actinomycetota; class Actinomycetes; order Streptomycetales; family Streptomycetaceae; genus Streptomyces; species Streptomyces torulosus. The sequence goes on along the minus strand of NZ_LIRK01000491.1, from coordinate 13,026 downwards.
CCTCGTCGTTCCGCTGGTCCTGGTGCGGGACGATCCGCTGAAGGGCGCCGACATCTCGATCGGTGCGTTCATGCTGCCGAGCATGCTGGGGATGACGCTCGCGTTCACGGGGATCATGACCACCGCGCAGTTGCTCGCGACCGAGCGCGAGGACGGCACGCTGCTGCGCGCCAAGGCCGTGCCCCACGGCATGGTCGGCCACCTGGTCGGCAAGATCGTCATGGTGTCCGGGACGGCTCTCGTCTCCATGGCATTGCCCTTCGCCACGGGCGTGTTCCTGGTGGACGGCGTCGCCCGGCAGGGCGGCGGGGCCTTGCTGACTCTGGTGTGGGTGCTGCCGCTGGGTCTCCTGGCGACCCTGCCGATGGGCGCCGTCATCGGCTCGCTGGTCGACAGCCCGCGCGCCGTCGGGCTGCTGATGCTTCCCGTGCTCGGCCTCGTCGTGATCTCGGGGATCTACTTCCCCCTGTCGAGGCTGCCCGAGTGGCTGCAAACCGTCGGGCAGATCTTCCCCGTGTACTGGCTCGGCCTCGGACTCCGGTCCGCGTTGCTGCCCGGCGAGGCCGTTGCCGCAGAGATCGGCGCGTCCTGGCGGCACTGGGAGACGGCGGCCGTCCTGGGCGCGTGGACGGTAGCGGGGCTTCTCCTCGCACCGTCCGTCCTGCGCCGGATGGCCCGCCGCGAGTCCGGGGCCGCCATGGCGGAACGGCAGCGGAAGGCGATGCAGCGGGTCGGTTAGCGGACCTCCCCCGACCGGCAGCGCCGTGGCCACGATCAGCCCATGACAATGCCGGAGTTGTCACGCCACAGTTCGGCGAGCGACGGGTCGCCAGTGACGGACGGGAACGGCACGCGGTTCCAGAGGGAGAGGTAGAGCTGTGACGCGGGGCCGGCGATCTCGCAGTCCACGTCCACGTCTACATCCAGGTCCGCGTTCGCGTCCGCGTTCATGTGCACGTCTGCGTCCAACCCCCGCTCCGCGCCCCCGTGCGGGCCGGCGAGGGTGGCTGTGCGGGTGGTGACCGGCGGCTCCGGGCTCAGGCGCATGGTCCAGACGACGTCCGTGTCCGTCGCCCGCACCCGCAGGACGCGGGGCTTGTCGGTGCGTACCCGGCTCCTCGGGCGGGCGTGGAAGGCGAGCAGCAGTTCGTCGATGCCGTCGACGGCGAGGGCCGCCGAGGGCCCGGAGGGTGTGCCGCCGAGCGCGGACTGCGCGTCGGCGCGGTGCACGGTCGTCTCGTGCGCCTGACGGCGGGCCCAGAAGGCCAGAGGGGACGGCGCGGGCAGGAAGCTCCAGCACGCGACGTCGGCCGGTGCGGTGCGCAGGGTGTCGACCAGCCGGCGGTGCCCCTCCTCGTACCAGGCCACCAGCGGCTCACCGTCCAGTTCGGGCTCCGCCCCCGGTGCGCGCGGCACGGGGTGCCCGTCGGCGACGAAGGCCGTCGCCCAGCGGTGCACGGTTCCGGTGTGCCGCAGCAGGTCCCGCACCCGCCAGCCCGGGCAGGTCGGGACCTCGGCGTCGGTGCCGGCCTCACGCGCGGCCGCCGCCAGCAGACGGCCCTCCTCGTCCAGGGTTCTCATGTGCTCGGCAGTGTCCATGGCGAGAGTCTGCCGGATGGAGTGCGGTCCAGGCGGCCGACCGACAGCGGCCTGCAGCCGCCCTCCGTCCCAGTGCCGTCAGGGTGTTGCCCGGAGCCGGTCGTCCCGCCGGGTCTGCCGTTCCGGTTCCCGGTGGGTCAGCCAGTCGGCGACGGTCTGGGCGATCGGCTGGTCCGTGTCCATCTCCACGAAGCCGAACTGGCCCGACTGGTTGCACTCCAGGAACCACCAGATCCCGTCGGCGTCCTCCGCGAAGTCGAAGGCCCCGTAGGCGAGTCCCGCGTCACGGAGGTAGGCGCGGACGGCGGTGGCCGTGCGCGCCGGGACGTCGACCGGCTGCCAGGGCGCGTCGGAGACGGCGTAGCGGACGTCGACCTCGTCGGGGTGGGCGTCCGGGTGGACCGGCTTGCGGGCGGCCAGCATGCGGTCGCCGACGGCGGTGAGGCGGATGTCGGCGGTCTTGGCGATCCGGCGTTGCAGCAGCGTGGGACCGAACGCGACCGCGGCGAAGTCCGTGCCGGGCGCGACACGGCTGGTGGGGACCGTCCTGGGCGGTTCCTGCGGGTGGGTGCCGGAGACCGGCTTCACCACCAGGTCCGGGAAGCGCTCGGCGAAGTCCCGGGCGGCCTGCGGGAAGGTGGTGATGAGCGTGGCCGGCACGGGCAGCCCGACCTGCTGGGCGTGGCGCAGCTGCCACGGCTTGTGCCGGGCGCGCCGGGCCGCGTCCGGGTCGTTCATCCAACGGGCGCCCGTGGCGCGCAACATGCCGTACAGGGCCTGTGAGGACTCCTCGGTGAGCCAGCCGGACGGCTCGGCCACCCGGCTGGCGGGAATCCCCGGCCTGCGCAGCCAGATGGACCGCAGCCCGTTCATGCCGACCAGGCGCCCCCCGGCGGACAGATGCCCGCGGAAGGCGCCGTGGACGTACTCACCGGAGAGCGCGACCCCGCCGGGCAGGTCGGCGGGGTCGAGGCGGACCACCGGTACGCCGGTCCGGTTCAGTCGGGCCACGACCAGGTCTGCCGTCACATCCTGTTCGCACGTCAGGATCAGCACCGTCATCTGTCGTATATCCGCGTTCAGTCGTCGAAGTGGGTCTTCGAGCCCGCCGTGGACGTGGTGGCCCCCAATTCCCGCATCAGAGCCAGGTCGTGGGCGGCGATCCGCCCGTCGGGGAGCACGTTCAACTGCAGCCCGGAGTCGTAGGTGTACGGAGCGCTGAACTCCAACTGCTCAGTGGTGCGAGCGTAGTTGAGTACGAACAGTCGCATCGTTTCTCCTTGGTTCGGGACCATCCGGAAAAACGGATGGTGACGCTCCGGCCGCACTCTGTTGGGCCGGGTCGCTGTGTCTCCAGGGAGTTATACGAATCGAACGACTGAATGGTTGCCTCATCTTGTCGGCAGTTTCGACTTGCACCGCCAGGCGTCAAATGGCAACGGTGCGTGGTCATTTCGAGGCTGTGTGCCGTGTGGCGAACGCGATGGCGGAGGCGAACGCGGCGAGTGCGGCGACACTGGTGAGCGCGGCGGGAAGGGAGTGCCATTCGGCCAGGAAGCCGATCGTGGGCGGGCCGAGCAGCATGCCGAGGTAACCGAGCGTGGAGGCGGTGGCCACCCCGTCGGGGCCGGCGAGAGCGCCGGCGCGCTCGATGGCGACGGGGAAGATGTTGGCGAGCCCGAGGCCGGTGATCGCGAAGCCGAGCAGCGTCGCCCACACCGACGGGGCGAGCGAGCCGAGCAGCATGCCGGCCGTGGCGGTGGCGCCGCCGGCCACGAGCACCCGGGTCCTGCCCAGGCGTTCCAGCAGGGTCGTCCCGGTCAGCCGACCGACGGTCATGGCGAGCGCGAAGCAGGAGTAGCCGATGGCCGCGACGCCGGGGGAGGCGTTCAGGTCCTCCTCCAGGTGCAGGGCGCCCCAGTCGGCCAGTGCTCCCTCTCCGTAAGCCGTGCACAGGGCGATCAGGCCGAAGGTGACCACCAGGCCGCGGGTGCCCGAGCGGCCGTCGCCGTCCGAACGGCCGTCGCCGCCCGCGCGGTCACGAGGGCCGTTCAGCCCGGCCGGTGCACCGTCCGCGGCGGCGGGCAGGCCTTCCGGAGGCGCCGGGGGCGCGTGGCGCAGCAGGGTGCGTCCCGCGAGGGCGGTGACCAGCAGACCGATCACGGTGATGCCGAGCAGATGGCGGGTGGCGGACAGCGACCCCGCGACCAGGCTGCCGAGGCCCGCCCCGATCATCCCGCCGAGACTGAACGCGGCGTGGAAGCTCGACATGACGGGGCGCCGCAGCGCGGCCACCAGGTCGACGGCCGCGCTGTTGAAGGCGACGTTGATGCCGCCGAAGGCCGCGCCGAAGATCAACAGGACGGCGCCCAGCGCGAGTGCCGAGTGGGTCAGTGGTGGCAGCGCCACGCTGAGCGACAACAGGACCGCGCAGACGACCGTCACGGGGTGGCTGCCGAAGCGGCGGCACAGCCGCCCCGTCAGCATCATCGTGACCACCGCGCCGGCGGACACACCCAGCAGGGCCAGGCCCAGTGCTCCGGGTGACGCGCCTGTCTGCTCCTTCACCGCGGGGATCCGCACGACCCATCCGGCGAAGACGAATCCGTCCAGGGCGAAGAAAGCGGTGATGGCGACGCGGAGCCGGATGAGGTCGTCACCCGGCACGACGCTGTGCGAACGGGTTTTGTTTATTTGCGGCACAAAGTCAGGCTAGGTCGGACCGGGTGACTGGGCAAGCCTGTTTCCTCCCGGTCCGCGACGCCGGGCGCGGCGCACCGTCGACTTCCGGGGGTGTGCCTCCGGCCAGGGCTACAGGGCGTAGACCTGCCCCGTCTGCGCACCCTCCACGGAGCGGACGTACGCCTGTGCGACGTCGGCGAGGTCGACCGGGGGCATGCCGGGGAAGTAGTCGCCGTAGTCGGCGAGGGACTCGGTGAACACCGTGGGGCTGATGGCGTTGATGCGCTGCGGGGCGATCTCGATGGCGGCGGCGCGGACGAACGCCTCCACCGCGCCGTTCGCCATGGAGGCCGCGGCGCCGGTGGGGATGGGTTCGCGGGCCAGTACGCCGGTGATGAGGGTGAAGGAGCCGCGCTCGGCGACGCGCGGTATGCCCTGCCGGACCAACTCGATCTGGCTGAGCACCTTGCCCCGGAAGGCGGCGAGGTGATCGTCGGGCGTCAGTTCGGTGACCGGCTTGAACGGCACGTCACCGGCGGCGCTGACCACCGCGTCCAGTCGGCCGGCCCGCTCGTACAGGTCGGTGATCTGCGTGGGGTCGGTGAGGTCGCAGCGCAGATCACCGCCGCCGCGTCCCACGGTGAGGACGTCGTGGCCGCGGCTGGTCAGCGTCTTGTGCACGGCCGTGCCGAGCGTTCCGGTGGCGCCGATGAGGAGAATCTTCATGCCGTGACGCTAAGCCCCGTCGGTGCGGGAAGAGAAGCGCCGTCCTGGGGCCGCCGGGGGATGTGGCGTGTTCGGTACGGGAGTTCGAGCCGGCGGTCTTGGTCGCTGTGTGTCACCGGATCGTCTGCCGTGCCTTGGGCCGACGAGCCCAGCGCCACGTGTTTCGGGAGTGCCCCTTTCAGCGGTGAATTGCTTTTCGCTTTCTTGAGGGATATCCCGTGGCGCGAGCGACGAGTGTGAGTCGACAACGTGCCGACAACGCGCGGGAATGGAGGGATCGGGGTCCGGGCTGGTGAAAGGCTGCATCGTCGTCAATGGCGCTCGTCGTTCCGGTCACCGGGGCGTGATCGCGTGCCCTCCCCGCCATGCCTGGGGAGTTGTCCGGAAGGTGCTCGTCGATTTCGCCGAGATATCAGGGCGGGGTGGATCAGGAGCGGCGATCGGCGCGAGTTTCGGCGAGGGGCGGCCGCCCCTCGCCGAGTCGGTCGCGACCCGGGCCGCCCCTTTCCGGTTCAGTCCGCGGGGCGGTCCGCGTGGCTGGAATACGTCGGGTGAAACGTGCGCAGGCGCAGGGAATTGCCGACGACGAACACCGATGAGAACGCCATGGCGGCTCCCGCGATCATCGGGTTGAGCAGACCGGCCGCGGCGAGCGGCAGCGCGGCCACGTTGTACGCGAACGCCCAGAACAAGTTGGACCGGATGGTGCCGAGCGTCCGTCGGGCGATGCGAATGGCGTCGACCGCTGCGCGCAGATCGCCCCGGACGAGGGTGAGGTCGCCGGCCTCGATCGCCGCGTCCGTGCCGGTGCCCATGGCCAGCCCCAGGTCGGCTCGGGCGAGCGCGGCCGCGTCGTTGACGCCGTCGCCGACCATCGCGACCGAACGGCCCTCGGCCTGGAGCCGCTTGACGACGTCGACCTTGTCCTCGGGCAGGACCTCGGCGATCACGTCCTCGGGCCCGATACCGACCTGACGGGCGACCGACTCGGCCACCGCCCTGTTGTCGCCGGTGAGCAGGATCGGGGTGAGGCCGAGCGCGCGCAGCCCGGCGATCGCGTCCGCGCTGGTCTCCTTCACCGCGTCGGCTACCGCCAGCACCGCCCGTACCTCGCCGTCCCAGGCGACCGCGACGGCCGTACGGCCCGCCGCCTCCGCCTCGGCCCCGGCCCGCCGGAGGTCCTCCGGCAGCTCCAGCGCCCACTCGGTCAGCAGCCGCTCCCGGCCGACGAGGACGGCGTGGCCGTCGACGACTCCCTGGACGCCGAGGCCGGGTACGTTCGCGAAGTCCTCCGGGGTGGGCAGCGAACCGAGCTTCTCCAGCGCGCCGTCGGCGATCGCGCGGGCGATCGGGTGCTCGGAGGCGTGCTCCAGGGCGCCCGCCAGCCGCAGGACCTCGGCCTCGTCGGTGCCGTCGGCGGTGCGCACGGACAGCAGCGTCATCCGGCCCGTGGTGACCGTCCCCGTCTTGTCGAGGACGACCGTGTCGACCCGGCGCGTGGACTCCAGCACCTCGGGGCCCTTGATCAGGATGCCCAGCTGGGCGCCGCGCCCGGTGCCGACCAGCAGCGCGGTCGGTGTGGCCAGCCCCAGCGCGCAGGGGCAGGCGATGATCAGTACGGCGACGGCGGCGGTGAACGCGGCCGTGAGCGACGCGCCGTTGCCGAGCCAGAAACCGAGGGTGCCGAGGGCGAGGGCGATCACGACGGGGACGAACACGGCGGAGATCCGGTCGGCGAGCCGCTGGGCGGCGGCCTTCCCGTTCTGCGCGTCCTCGACCAGCCGGGCCATCCGGGACAGCTGGGTGTCGGCGCCGATCCGGCTGGCCTCGACGACGAGACGGCCGCCCGCGTTCACCGTGGCCCCGGTGACCGGGTCGCCGGGCGAGACCTCCACCGGCAGGGACTCACCGGTGAGCATGGACGCGTCCACCGCGGAGGAGCCCTCGACCACCGTGCCGTCCGTGGCGATCTTCTCGCCGGGCCGCACGAGGAAGCGGTCGCCGACCTGCAGATCGGCGGTGGGCACGGTCAGTTCGCTGCCGTCGGGGCGCAGGAGGGTGACGTTCTTCGCGCCCAGTTCCAGCAGGGCCCGCAGTGCCGCGCCCGCCTTCCGCTTGGAGCGGGCCTCGAAATAGCGCCCGGCCAGGATGAACGCGGTCACGCCGGCCGCGGCCTCCAGATAGATGCTCCCGGAGCCGTCGCCGCGGGCGATGGTCAGCTCGAAGGGGTGGGTCATGCCCGGGGTGCCCGCCGTCCCGAGGAACAGCGCCCACAGCGACCAGCCGAAGGCGGCCAGGGTGCCGATCGAGATGAGGGTGTCCATGGTGGCGGCGCCGTGCCGGGCGTTCGTCCAGGCCGCCTGGTGGAAGGGCCACCCCGCGTAGGTCACCACGGGCGCCGCCAATGTCAGCGACAGCCACTGCCAGTACTCGAACTGCAGCGCGGGGACCATGGCCATCGCGATCACGGGGACGGCCAGCGCCGCCGCGGTGACCAACCGCTGCCTGAGCGGCCGCAGTTCGTCGTCGACCAGCTCCCGCTCACCGTCCCCCTCGGGCTGTGGGGGCTCGGGCTCCCGCGCCGTGTACCCCGTCGCCTCGACCGTGGCGATCAGGTCGCCCACGGAGACATCACCGGAGTGACTGACCTTCGCCTTCTCGGTGGCGTAGTTGACCGTCGCGGTGACGCCGTCCATGCGGTTCAGCTTCTTCTCGACGCGCGCCGCGCAGGAGGCACAGGTCATGCCGCCGATCAGGAGTTCGACCTCGGTGGTGGCGCCGGGCGCGGTGGTGGTCATGGCTGCTGCTCCTCGTACGTCGTGGGAGTCGGTCGCTCGGGCGGCCTTGGTGGCGGGGTTCCGGGGACGGCGACCCCGGATACGGGCCGGGGGTACCTTCGCGCTACAGTCTGTATACCCCCGAGGGGTATTTGGCGCAAGTTCCGCCGAGCGCTTGACTAGGTACCCCTGGGGGGTATGGTGAGCTGCATCGGGACCTTCGATGAGACCCTCCGACCTCCGAGGAGACGGCCATGAACACCGGACTGAGGATCACCGCGTTCGCCGCCGCGCTGGCCGCGACCTTCGGCACCGCCTACGGGGTGGGCAAGGGCGTCGAGCCCGTCGTCGCGGACAGCCCGCCTCCGCGCCACGACAGCCACGGCCGGACCTCACCGGGGCCCGACGAGGGCGGCGGCCACACCGGGAGGCACGAGACGCCGCCGGCCGGCGGCCTGCAGATCTCCGAGGGCGGCTACACCCTCGACCTGCGCACCACGGCCGTCACCGCGGGGAAGCGTGCCGACCTGCGCTTCGTCATCCGCGACGACGACGGCCGTGCCGTCACCGCGTACCAGCGCGAACACGACAAGGAACTGCACCTCATCGTCGCCTCACGCGACCTGGTCACCTACCGCCACCTCCACCCCACCCGCGCGGCCGACGGCACCTGGAGCACCCCCGTCGACCTGCCCAGGGCGGGCGGCTACCGCGTCTTCGCCGACTTCACCCCCGCAGCGAAGGGCGCCCAGAACCTCACACTCGGCGCCGACCTCGCCGCCGCGGGCGCCTATGAACCGCAGCGGCTCCCGAAGCCGGACGCCACCGCCGAAGTCGACGGCTACGAGGTCGAGCTGGACGGCAGGCTCCGTCCGGGCGCCGCGAGCGAGCTGAAGCTGACCGTCTCCCGGGACGGCCGCCCCGTCACCGACCTCCAGCCCTATCTCGGCGCCTACGGCCACCTGGTCGCCCTGCGCTCCGGTGATCTCGCCTACCTGCACGTCCACCCCAACGGCGAGCCCGGCGACGGCGTGACCGAGCCCGGCCCCGGCATCTCCTTCACGGCCACCGCGCCCAGCGCCGGCACGTACCGCCTCTTCCTCGACTTCAAGCACGAGGGGACGGTCCGCACCGCCGCGTTCACCGTCCGCGCCGGAGGCCCGGCGGCACCGGCTGCCCCGGAGGAGCCGAACGACGCGGACGGAACGCACGACACGTCCACCGGGCACGGGCACTGAGCGGCCGGGGGCGGGGCGCCGACCTGGCCGTCCCGCCTGCGAGCTTGGCCGGACATACGCCCCGAGAAGCCCCGTCGCGGCGCCCCGGCTTTGCTTGGATGGCGTCATGACCGACGCCCATGAGCGCATGATGCGGGCCAACGAGGCCAACTGGGACGCCCGGACCCCCGTCCATCTCGCCAGCCGCTTCTACGCCCTCGACGAGAACCTCGACCCCGCACGCTGGTTCGCCCCCTGGGAGTGGGAGGACCTCGGCGAGCTGCGCGGCCGGGACGTGCTGCACCTCCAGTGCCATCTCGGCACCGAGACCCTCGCCTTCGCGCAGCGCGGGGCGCACGCCACCGGCCTCGACTTCTCCGAGGCGTCGGTGGCCGCCGCCACCGGCATCGCACGGAAGGCGGGCCTCGACGTCACCTTCGTCCGGGCGAACGTCTACGACGCCGTCGAGGCCCTGGGGGAGCGGAAGTTCGACGTGGTGTACACGGGCAAGGGTGCCCTGTGCTATCTGCCGGACCTGGACCGCTGGGCCGGCGTCGTGGCCCGGCTCCTGCGGCCCGGCGGGAGGCTGTACATCGCGGAGTTCCACCCCCTGCTCAACTCCCTCGGCCCGAAACCCGCCCCGGACTCCGGCCCCGAACTCCTGCTGCGTCACGACTACTTGAACGGCGGGAGCGCCGTGCACCGCGACGCGACGTACACCTACACCGACGGCCCCGCCGTGGAGGGCGCCACCGACAGCTACGAGTGGACGCACGGCCTGGACGAGGTGGTCAACGCCCTCATCGGCGCCGGCCTCGTCATCCGGCGCCTGCGGGAGAGCGACGAACTGCCCTGGCCCCGCTGGCCCCGGATGACCCGCACCCCGTCCGGCTGGTGGCGTCTGCCCGAACCCCGCATCCCCCTCCTGTACGGCCTCCTCGCGAACAGGCCCGGCCAGGACCTGTCGTTCTGATCACGCCTGGACGCCGAGTTCCGCCAGTACGGGAGGTCGCCGCTCGCCGGCCCGCGTCGCCCGTTCGAAGGCGTGCCCGGCCTTCAGGACCGACCAGTCCTGCCGGTGCGGGCCCACCATCTGCAACCCCACCGGCAGCCCCCGCGGGGTGAAACCCGCGGGGACGGACAGCGCCGGGCAGCCCGTCACGGAGATCAGGTACGCCGAGCGCATCCAGTCGAGATAGGTCTCCATCGGGGTGCCGTCGACGACCGTCGGATACGCCAGGCTGATGTCGAACGGCGCGACCTGGCTGACCGGCAGCACCAGCAGGTCGTACGTCTCGAAGAACACGCGGACCCTGTGGAAGAGCGCGCCGTGCAGTGCCTGCGCCCGCCCCAGGTCCGGCCCGGAGAGCGCGCGGCCCTCCTCGATGTTCCACACCACGTCCGGGGCCAGCCGGTCCCGGTGCCCGTCGAGCAGCGCCCCGTAGGCGAGCTCCACCTGCCAGGCCCGCTGGGCCAGGAACACCTCGTCCGCGCCGGACAGATCCGGGCAGGCCTCCTCGACCTCGCAGCCCAGCGCCGTGAACACCTCGACCGCCGGGGCCAGCGCGTCCCGTACCTCCGGGTCGACGGGCACCGCTCCACCGAGGTCGGGCGACCAGGCCACCCGCAACCCCGCGATGTCACCGCCCAGTTGCCAGGCGAAGGTGGAGCCGGGCGTGTCCAGGGAACGGGGGTCGCGCGGATCGGGGCCGGCCAGCACCGACATGGTCAGGGCGACGTCCGCCACCGTCCGGGCCATCGGCCCCTTCACCGACAGCTGACCCCACGGCGCCCGGTCCGGCCAGGACGGCACCCGGCCCGGCGACGGGCGGAGCCCGACCACGTTGTTGAAGGAGGCGGGGTTGCGCAGCGAACCCCCGGTGTCGCTGCCGTCGGCGATGGGCTGCATCCCGCAGGCGAGCGCCGCCCCCGCGCCGCCGCTGCTGCCGCCCGCGCTGCGCGACAGGTCGTACGGGTTGCGGGTGGCGCCGAAGACGGGGTTCACGGTGTGCGAACCGAGGCCCAGCTCGGGGACGTTGGTCTTGCCGAGGGTGAGGGCGCCGGCCCGCCGCAGCCGCTGGACGACGAGGTGGTCCCGGTCGGGCACATGGTCGGCGAAGATCGGCGAGCCGTATGTCGTCCGCAGGCCCGCCGTGTCGTGCAGGTCCTTGTGGGCCACGGGCAGCCCGTGCAGCGGCCCGACCGGCTGCCCCGTCGCGAGCCGCTCGTCCGCCTCGGCGGCACGCTCCAGCGCCCGGTCGGCGTCCAGGGTGACGATGGCGTTCACCGTGGGGTTGACGCGCTCGATCCGCTGCAGATGGGCGGTCATCACCTCCCGCGCGGACACCTCGCGACGCGCGAGCGCCACCGTCAGCTCGTAGGCCGTCCGGAAGCACAGGTCGTCGGCGGGCGGCACGTCGTCCGCCAGGCCGCCGGAGTACGCCGGCGCCGCCGCGAGCGCGCGATCCGCGCCCCGTACGCGATCCGCGCCGAGTCCGGGTTCGGCACCAGAGCCGGGTTCGGCACCAGGGCCGGGCCGGGCGACGGGGCCGGCCGCCACGTCCTCCGGCGGGCTCGCCGAGCGCTGCGCGGGGTGGTCGACGGAGTGGTTCACGAGGTGGTTCACGCCCCTCCCAGGGAGTCCTTGAGCTGGACGACGGCGAGCAGGCCGAAGAGGACGAAGGAGCCGCCCAGCAGCACGTTCGAGGTGATTCCGTTGCGGTACGCCGGGTCCACACCCCGGCGGTTGAGCAGGACCAGCAGCGCGCCGGACAGCAGCGGAAGGATCAGCGAGCCGACGGCGGCGTAGGTGAGCACCAGCGGCACCGGCCGCCCCAGGAAGGTGACGACGACCGCGGTGACGGCGCAATACAGCACGAAGAGGCGGAAGGGGCGGCTGTGCTGCGCGATGTGCCGTTCCGCCTCGGCGTCCGGGACGCCCCGCAGTGTCCGCAGCGCGTCGGCGAGCAGATGGCTCAGGCCGTTGAAGCCGCCCACGAGCGCGCTCAGGGTCACCAGGAAGAACGTCCCCAGGAACAGCACCCGCGCCACCGAGCCCAGATCGGCGCCGAGCGGGTCCGCGAGCGCCGCCAGGCCCTCCCCGCCGGTGATGCTTCCACCGGTGCCGTACAGCAGGCCCGTACCCACCACCGTCGTGCACAGCACGAACAGGAACGTGACCGTGTAACTCAGCGCCGAATCGGCCCGCATGACACGCAGTCGGCTCCGGTCCGCCCAGCCCTTCTCCCGCACCCAGTAGCTGTACGACGCGATCCCCGCCGTGCCGCCCACCCCGCCGATCAGGGCGAGCACCGTCAGTACGTCCCCCTCCGGCAGCCTGGGACGCAGGGTGCCGAGCAGCCCCGGCAGATCGTCCGCACGGGCGAGCGTGGCCACCGCCAGGACGGCCATGCCGAGGAACTTGGCGAGCATGAAGAAACTCATCACCCGCTCGAACAGGGTGTACCGCCCGACGTACACGATCGCCGCCGACACCAGCGCGATCACCACGGCCACCGGCCGCAGCGGCAGCGCCGGGAACAGCGTGGTCAGCGCAAGGGACGCCACCGAACCGAGCGCCGCCCCGTACAGCAGCCCGATGACCAGGACGAACGCGATGAACGCCCACGGCAGCCAGCGGGCGGCCTCCCGCATGCTCCTGATCACGGTCTGCCCGGTCGCCATGTACAGCCGGCCCACCGCCTCGGTGAGCGCGTACTTCAGGACGACACCGATGACGATCGCCCACATCAGGGCCATCCCGTACCCGGCGGCACCCGCGAGCGACGTCACCATGTCCCCCGCGCCGACACTCGCCGCCGCCAGCACCAGGCCCGGCCCGAGCAGGGCCTGCCGACCCCGCGGAGCGGCCGCGCGTCCGGTGGGCGCGGAGCCGGCGGGCCCGGCGGCCGGGGAGCGAGGGGGACTTCCTGGAGTCGCGGTCACGTCAACCATCTCCGTATGTAGGGGAGTCACGGGAGTCATGGGTTCGTGCGGCTCGGTGCGGACGACGGGGGGAGGGGGAC
>NZ_LIRK01000490.1 GCF_001419765.1 Streptomyces torulosus | reverse complement strand
CCGGCGGCAGCAAGCACGCTCCGAACAGGCGGCCGACAGATCAAACTCAAGGCACGAGGCCAGTCATAGCGCGAGTCAGGCCACCGCTCGGAGCGGCGCCCGATCATCCTCACAGTCATAGCGAGTGGCCACGGCCCGGGACTGCTTCAGCCTGTTGATCGCTCGTTCGACGGTGTTGCGCTTCTTGTACCGGTCTTCGTCGAAGCCGGGTGGCCGTCCGCCTCGTGAGCCTTTGCGCCGGCGGGCGGCCTGGCTGTCGGACTTCTCGGGGATGGTGTGCCGGATGCCCCGGCGCCGCAGGTACTCGCGGCACGGGCCGTTGCTGTATCCCTTGTCGGCCGCGATGCTGTCGGGCTTCGTGCGGGGCCGACCGGGACCGACCCGCGGAACGCGGGCGGCAAAGGCCGTCCGCGCTCAGGTGGAGTTCGCTGGTGAACCCGCCCCGCGAGCGGCCCAGGCCCTCACCTCCTGCACCACCTCCACCAGCCGGGCGAGCAGGCTTTGCCAGGGTGTCTCGTCCTGGTGTTCTGCCGCTTCGGCCCCCTTTGACACGGGGGCTGGCGGCGGTTCCGTCCGGGCTCCGGCCGCGTGCTGATGGGCGCGCACGATGGTGGAGTCCACCGAGATGTCCCAGTCGATCTCGCCCGCGACGTCGGCAGCGGCCTGGACCTGCTGCAGCAGACGTTCCCACGTGCCGTCGGCCGACCACAGCCGGTGGCGTTCATAGACGGTCTTCCAGGGGCCGAACCGCTCGGGAAGATCCCGCCACTGCACTCCGGTCCGAACCCGGTGCAGGATTCCGTCGATCACCTGTCGATGATCCCGCCATCGGCCACAACGTCCATTGCTCACTGGCAGGAACGGACGCAACCGCTCCCACTCGTCATCTGTCAGATCGCCCCGCCCCATGCCCACCACAACGACCCAGGCACGAGGCGGTCACATGATCGCCCGGACAGCTCCTAACCGCGCGCGGCTCTTCGGGCATCGCGTTGCCCTACCGGGCCCGTTGATGCGGTCGGTGGCCACGCCCGGGATGGACGCGCAGCCGTGACATCGCCATGGTTCCCGCACGAATACGTTCCGTGAGGCGAGTGCCGCACCTCGGCTGGGACCAGGGCCTCGCCCAAGGCCGCCAGGCCGCGGTGGCGCCCATGGCGACGGTCGCAGCCTCCGCTTCCCGCTCGCCGGGCTCGACGAAGGCCCAGTGCCGCGCAGCGGACCGCAACCGAACGTAAAAACCAGAGCGGTCAGGAACGGTCTCTGGGAGAGCGTCTCGCTCCGAAGAGCACTGGCTCCGGGTTCTGTTCGGTCCGCCCTTCGAGGGCGACGCGCGTCACGAGGCCCGCCAGTGCTGACCGGGAGGGCAACTTGGTCTTGCGGTAGATGGCCGACAGGTGGCTCTCGACCGTGCGGGTGCTGAGGAACAGCTTCGTCGCGATGGCCTGGTTGCTCAGTCCTTCCGCGACGAGATCGGCTATCTCCCTTTCCCGTCTGGTCAGTTGGTCGAGTTCTGTGGGCGTGCTCAGGGGTTCTTCCGTGTGTGTCGGCCCTGTGGTGGGCCGGTCGGGCTCCATCGGCCTGCGCGAGTCAGCTTCCTCGCCCGGTGGGCGCACGATCACGGCCAGGTCGGACAACAGGCGTGCGTCGCCGTCGGCGAGCAGACGGCGGGCCCGTCTCCACATCGCGGCAGCGCGTCGGGCGTCGCCCGCGGCCTGCGCTTGGGGGGTGGCCAGGAGCAGGGAGTACGCCTCCCAGAGCGTCGCACCGGAGGGTGCGTACGCCTGCGCGGCGCGTTCGAAGAGACTGGCGGCCGCGCGTGGGTCGCCCCGATGCTGGGCGAGCGCCGCCTGGGCGCGCAGCGCCGCGCCCCGCTGACCGTGCAGCCCCATCCGTTCAGCCTCCGCGACCGCCTGTGCGGCCCAGCGCGCGGCCTGCTCGGCGTCGCCGACCGCGAGGGCGGTGTTGACGAGGGTCTCCAGTTGGCCCGGGCGGATCGACGGCTGCAGTTTCAGCAGTTCGTGACCGCCCGCCGTCAGGATGGCGGTCTGTGCCCGGTGCGGCTCGCCACCGACGAGCGCGGTGTGGCCGAGCATGCATCCGGCAAGTGAGGCCCACCAGTGTGCGCTTCCGCCGGCCGCGGCCACGGCCTCCTCGGCGGTCGTCAGGGCACCGGTGTCGCCCAGGGGGCGGCACAGGAGGAGGATCAGTGCCTTGAAGCACAGTGTGAAGGCCAGGAGATCGCTGCTGCCGATGGCTCGTGCGACGGATTCCGCCTCCTCTGCCGACTCCAGAGCGGCCGGCAGCCGGCAAGTGGTGAGCTGCACGAAGGCCTTGCCGGTGAGCAGGTGAGGCAAAACGTGGACCTGGCCGCTGCGGCGGGCGATGTCCAGCCCCCGGTCGGCGTGGCGTTCCGCGTCGGCGTAGCGCTCCAGCACGGCTTCGGCCCAGGCCAGCCAGACCAGCGACTCGGAGATTTCCGTGACGGCGGGATCGGTGAAGCCGTCCACGAGCCCGGCCGCGGCGTCGGCGAACCGGCGCGCCGCCGCGGCCTGTCCTTCGTAGGCCTCGCCCAGCGACGCCAGCGCCAGGGCCGCTGTCTCTCCCATGAGATCGCCGTGTGAGCGGGCCACCGCGAGGGTCCGCGCGATGTCGTCTCGTACCTCGGCGTAGGAGACGGTGTTCAGGGCGGCCATGCCGAGGGCGAGTCCCAGAGAGACCGCCTGGCGCGGCTCGGGACCGGGAGTGCGGGCCAGTTCCCGCTGCAGCAGGGCGAGGGCTTCAGGGGAGTGTCCGAGGTGGCGTTCCATCATGGCGCACAGCGCCGTCGCGTCCCCGCGCAGCGACGCGTCGTCCTCGCCCGGGCCGCTGATCAGTGTGTGCAGCAGATCACGGCTCTCACGCAGGCTGCCACCCACACCGAGTGCTCTTGCACGCGCCAACGTCAGCTCGCCGCGCCGCTTCGCGTGGGCGGGCGTGTCCGGCATGAGCCGCAGGACGACCTCCAGCAGATGTGCGGCCGTGGCGGGTGCCGTGTGGGCGAACTGGGTGGCGGCCTCGCTCAGGACGGCTGCCGCCGCGGGATCCCAGCCGACCAGTGATCTCTCCACGTGGTGGGCGCGTTCGGCGACGGGAGCGCCGGTCCTGGCCAGTTCGTCCGCGGCGGTGCGGTGGATCTCGGCACGCCGGGATGCGGGGGTGTGCTCGTAGATCGACGCCCGCAGCAGTGGGTGGCGAAGTGTCCAGCGGCCGTCGGAGCCAAGGCGCAGCAGATCCCGGCGCGCCAGCGCGCCGATGCGGTCGTCGAGTTCAGCCGCCGTGGGGTTCCCGGTCGCCAGACTCACCATGGCGGGCGTGGCATGGTCTCCGAGGACCGCCACCACTTCGACGGTCCGCTGCTGTGCCGCAGGCAGCGCGGTCAGTTCCTCCAGGAGCAGGGCGGCGAGTCCGCTCGGTGCCCCGGTTCCGGTGTCGTAGTGGCCGCGAGCGGCGACGCCGCCCCGCCGTGCGCCGCGGCGGTGGGAGTGCAGGAGGCAGCGGAGGTAGAGCGGGTTGCCCCCGCTGGCCTCGTAGATCTCCTTGGCGTCGCGCGGTGGCAGATCCGGGGCCAGTACCTCGATCGACTCCTGCTCGGCCAGCGGTCGCAGTCTCATGCGCAGAACGGCTCCGCCGTCGACGCCTCGCATGAGCGCGACGTCCAGCCGGGGCGGCGTCTGCCGTTCGCGGCGGGCCACGACCAGCAGCACCCGCCCGCGCACCGGGTGCCGAATCATGTGGTCCAGCAGCTCCAAGGACGCGGGATCCGCCCAGTGCAGGTCGTCCAGCACCATCACCAGCCCGCTCCGCTCCCCGAGCCTGGTCAGCACATCCGCGACTCCGCGGTAGAGGCCGAAGCGGTCGCGGACGCCCGTGCCCGGTGCCGCGTGCTGCGCCGCGCCGGCGCCGTACAGGAGGGGTGCCGCCGCCTCGGGCACGGCGTCCGAGGCAAGGAAGGAGGGATCGGCGTCGACGAACGCGTCCGTGAACGCCTGGAACGGGGTGTGCAGTTCGTACTCCGTGGCCCTGCCGCGCAGCACGGTCAGCCCCCGCCGCCGCGCCCGCGCACAGAACTCGCTGAGCAGTCGGCTCTTGCCCATGCCGGCGTCTCCGGCGACGTCGATCACGGCGGGAGCGTCGTCCCGTCCCACACGGCCGATCACTGAGTCGAATCGTGCCAGTTCGGCAGCCCTGCCGACCAGCTTCGTCGCCGTCTCGTCGAACGCCAACACCATCGTATCCCCGTCCATTGATGTCCCCCTCAGCGAGCGCTCCGGTCCCTTCGGACAGGACGCCCCGGAATTCTGTGCGGTCGTCATCACGGCGTGGGTAACGCGGTGCGGCCCTTTCCGAGGTGGGAGCGGACCTTGTGCGGGGGTGCGACGGCCACGGCGGTACTGCCACGGGTCGCGGCCTCGGCGAAGAACTGCTCCCCGTCAACCAGCACCGGGTTCTGGCGGTCCAGGACGAAGGCGCCGTCGACGCAGACCCCCCGAGATCGTCGTGCGGCCCCCAGTCCGGCGGCTGCGGCGCCTCTCACCGTGGCCGCGTGGATCCATGTGCCGCTGGGCATGCCCCGCAGCTGGGCGGCGAAGCTGAAACTGCGTCCGGAGGGCAGCACCGAAACGACTGTGGTCATGGTGTGGCCGCTCCGTCTCGGCCCGACAGCCCGGGTTTGCATGCTTCGCTCACTTGTTGGTCTTGTCTCCGAACGAGGTGTCGATCCGAGGGCGAACAGCGCCGCGCTGGGCGCCCATGGGGTCGTCACCAGCTTCTCATTGTGTGTCGTAGAGGCCGATGCGGTGTCTGTGCGCCGGTCCCCCCGGGGGGAGACAAGGACGGTGATGACCGAGCCTTGATCGAGCAGGGAGCCGGCAGACGCACTCTGGCCGCAGACGCGGCCCTCCGTTGGCCTGGGGTCGCTGCAGGCACCCGAGCTGCTGCGCACCAGGCGGAATCCGGTGGTCCGGGCGTGGGCCCGTGCGTCCGGCAGTGTTCTTCCGAGCAGGTCCGGAGCGGGCACTTGATGCTGTCCGGACTCGGCAGGGGAGTGGAGGCTCGGCCAGGCGGACGTTCCTGCACCGCCGAGTGCGATGACCAGCGAGACGGCCACGGCGGGAAGGACGCGGCGGGGGCGTGTTCGACGGCGGGGGCTCCTTGCCTTGCGTGTGGTGGCTGATGGTGGCTCGCTCCGCCCCGAGTCGAAATGGAGGGTTGCGGTGGTTGGAACTTCGGCCGTCAGTGAGGTCCGCACCGCGGCAACGGCGGCCCGCATCGCCGGAGCATCCTGGTGACGTTGTGCCGGGTCCTTCGCGAGCGCCTTCAGGACCAGCGCGTCCACCTCCGGGGGAACGCCAGGTACGAGCTCGGAGGGGGCTGGCGGTGTTTCCTGGACTTGTCGGTGGGCGACCGAGAGGGGAGAGCCGCCATGGAAGGGAGGGCGTCCGGTCAGCAGCTCATGGAAAAGGCAGCCGACCGCGTACAGGTCGCTGCGCGCGTCCGCGGGCTGCCCGGTGGCCTGCTCCGGCGACAGGTATTCCGCGGTGCCGATCACTATGGAGGCCTCGGTGATCGCCGTCTCCTGGCCCGACATGGCCCGCGCGATGCCGAAGTCCATCATCTTGACGGCGCCGTCGGCGGTCAGCATGGCGTTGGCAGGCTTGACGTCACGATGGACGAGGCCTGCCCCATGGGCGTGTTCCAGTGCCCGCAGGACGCCGTCCGTCAGCTCCAGCGCCTGCTGGAGCGTGGGGGGAGTCTCGGAGCGCAGCCTCTCGGCGAGTGTCGTCCCGGGCAGGTACTCCACCACGCTGTACGGCAGGACGCCTCCGCCGGTGAGTTGTTCCTCGCCGCTGTCGTAGACAGCCACCAATGACGGGTGGTTCAGTGATGCCGCCGACCTTGCCTCGCGGCGGAATCGCTCGTGGAAGTACGGGTCGAAGGCCATGTCGGCACGCAATGTCTTTATCGCCACCGTACGCCCGAGCCGCATGTCCTGAGCCAGGTACACCTCGGCCATTCCTCCGCTGCCGAGGCGGGTACCGACGCGGTGACGTCCCGCCAATGCCTGACGCTGGAACACCTGTTCTCCTGTGGGTGCTCTGCCGCGGGCGCGGTGGACGATACTGCCGGCCAAGTCTCGTGTGCGGTCCGGAGGGCCCGTTCGCGGAGCACGTGGTCGCCTCGAGTGGCCCGGCCCGCACCCCTTCGGCGCAGGCGGCCGAACCGTAACGGCGAATTCTGTGGAAACCTTGTGGATCCTGGCGGTGCCCATGCGACCTCGACCTGTTCTGCGGCCTGCTTCCGTGACCGGTCAGGGGGCGACGGGGGACTTCTTCTGGTGCGGGAGGAGGGGCCCCTTGGCCCCTGCGATGAAGTCCTCGGGGCGGTGGTGCAGGTGTCGAAGAACGCCCGCTCGCAACCGATCCACACCCTTGGCGGTCGTCCAGCAGCCGGTATCGCCACTCTCTGTCCCCGGTACCGGCGGAAGGCCGCGCGCGGCCGAGACCTCGTTGCGTACTCGCTGAGTCGCAGGGTGCGTTCACCCGCGGGATGATCGTGGGGCGGTGGCAGCAGTCAACTGCCGTACTGGGGGCCCGCCCGCCCTGCCCATCGATCACCATGCAATGGCGGTGCTGGTTGCCGATGTCCAGCCCCGTCCCAGATCTCGGGCACGGAGACACTGACGGGCCCACGGAGGCAGGGGAGGGACAGCAGGGACGTCCTTGTGGAGACTCTGTGATCCCAAGGAGCAGGTCCGGGCGCCGCTTCGGCGCACGTACTATCGCCGCCGTGAGAACCGACATACATGATGGCGAGCGGGTGCTGGTCGCCGACGACGACGCGGCCGTCCGACGCTCTCTGGAACGCGGACTGAGGCTTGACGGTTTCTCGGTGCTCCTCGCGGACGACGGCCACAGCGCGCTCGCCGCTGCCCGGGGCAAGGCGCCGGACGTGGTGGTGCTGGATGTCTCGATGCCCGGCCCGAGCGGGATCGAGGTATGTCGGACGCTGCGGGACGAGGGCAACGACGTGCCCGTGCTGATGCTCTCCGCCCTGGACGAACTGGCCGACAGGGTGGCCGGCCTGCAGGCGGGGGGCGACGACTACTTGGTCAAGCCGTTCGCTCTGCAGGAGTTGGTGCTGCGGTTGCGCGCGTTGCTGCGCCGCAGACCCCCGGTGGTCAACGACGAGGTGTGTGCCGGAGGCCTGGTGATCGATCCCGGACGGTGCGAGGCCCGGCTGGACGGAGCACCGCTGACGCTCACCCGGCGTGAGTTCGGACTGCTGGAAGCGCTGGTACGCAACGCCGGTCTGGTGCTCACGCGTGAGCAGTTGCTCGATCGGGTGTGGGGATACGACTTCGACGTGCGTACGGATGTCGTGGACACCTTCGTCAGTTATCTGAGGCGCAAGCTGGAAGCGGGCGGCCGGCCCCGGATCCTGCACACGGTGCGCGGGGTCGGATTCGTGCTGCGCGATGACCGGGCACCGAAGGGGAGCGAGCGATGAGGCTGTCCACCCGGGTCGCGCTGGCTGTGGGCATGCTCGTACCGCTGGTGGTGCTGGCGGCGGGCGCCCTGTTGCTGCAGATGGTCGCCCACGACCTGCACGCCCAGCAGGACGACTATCTGCGTGAACGCGCACAAGCCGCGCTTCCGGACGCCAAAGCACTCCTGCGCGCTGCCGCCAAGGACCGTCCCACGGTCGAGGAGGCCCGGCAGCGGCAACTGTTCACCTCCGCGCTGGATGTCGGCATACGACTCACCGGTCCCGGCGGCACCGTGTCGGGCGGCCCGCAGCCCGACGCCTCGGTCGCGTTGCCCGCCAAAGAGCGTGTGCCGGTGACGGTGCGGGCCGAGGGAGCCCGCTGGCGCGTTCTCTCGGTGCCTGTGACCGGCTCGGCGCCCGGGGTCCGGGGAACACTGTGGCTGTTCTCACCCGACACCGCCGCCAGGACCCAACTCGGCTTCGTGCGGCGGCGGATGGTCGCCACCGCCTTGCTCAGTGCCCCGGTGGCCGGCGTGCTGGCCTGGGCTGCCACCGCCCACGCCGCCCGCCCCCTGCGCAGACTCCAGCAGCGTGCCGGCGGCCTCGACCCCCGGACCAGCACGGCCCGTTTGGATCACACTCCGAGCCGGATCACCGAGGTCGACGATCTCGCCCGCGCATTGCAGACCGCGCTTGCCCGCTATGACGAGCAGTCCGGCCGTACGACAGAGGCATTGGCCACCGCCCGTTCGTTCGCCGCGGCCGCTTCACACGAACTGCGCAATCCCCTGATGAGCATGGGAACCAACCTCGACATCCTCATCGGCCACCTCCGTCTGCCGGAGACAGAACGGGCCGAGGTACTGGAGGATCTACGGCGGGAGCACGGCCGGGTGCTGGCTCTGCTGGTGATGCTCCGCGCACTCACCGAGGGGGACCTGGTCGAGGCGGATGCCTTCGGCCCCCTCGACCTGGTAGATGTTGTGGACGCAGCCGTGGCCGATCTACGGCGGCGCCACCCGGACGCGGAGGTGCTGGTGAACGCCCCTGACGGCCTGCGCGTGCAGGGCTGGGAGCAGGGCCTGCGTTCGGTGGTGGACAACCTCCTGACCAACGCCCTCGTCCACGGCAGTACGGATGCTCGCCCGGCCCAGGTCAGCATCTCGGTGCTTCGCGTCCATGAGACGAATGGCCCGACCGCCGTCCTCACCGTTGACGACCGCGGGCCGGGTATTCCGCCCGCGGCGCGGGCATCCGTCTTTGAGCGCTTTTGCAGGCGCCCCGACAGCCCCGGCTCCGGCCTGGGGCTGACGCTGGTCGCTCAGCAGACGGCTCTGCACGGCGGGCGGATCACCGTCCAGGACCGACCCGGCGGGCCCGGCGCACGATTCGAAGTACGCCTTCCCCTCGTCGACACACAGGACACAGCAGCCCTGACCCTGCCCCTGCTGCACCGGGACTGGCTCAACGCGGGCGCGCGGGAACCACAGAGTTTCCACAAAGCCGACTCCTAGCTTCTGCCTGAGCGGCGGAGTGCCGCAACAGATGGCAGAAGGAGAACCTCATGCTGCGAAGGAAGACCACCGTGACGGCAGTTGCCTGCCTCGCTTTGCTCATCGGGGGTTCAGGGGTGGTTGCCGCCGACGGCGGCAGCCCCACATCCAGTCCGAGTGCGGGCCCCACGGGGGACGGGGCGCAGGCGCTGTGCAAGCGTGCCGTGCGGATCGACAAGCGCATCGACAAGTCTTTGACTCGCCTGAACGGCCCGGTGAGCGTGCGTGGTTCCATCGCGCGGCTCCAGCAGCGGGTCGACAACGCCAAGGCGGCGGGCCACGGCGCGGTGGAGACCTACCTCAACGGCCGGCTCGCATACCGCAAGTCACTTGTTCCCACGCTTCAGCAGCGGAGCAAGGACCTCGCGAAGGTCTCCGACTGGTGCAAGGCGAACACCACCGCCAATGGGGGCACCCCGTGACGCTCCCGGCCCGCGGTGCGGCCCTGGCCGCCGGGGTGGTGCTCTGTGCCGCCCTCACCACCGCCTGCGGTACGGACCGCGACGCGGGCGGCGACGGCCGACAGCCGTCCGGGATCGCCGTCACTGCCACCGACCTCACGGAGCTGACCCGCATCCTGGACCGCGCCGAGAGCGCGGCCGCGGCCGCAGAAACAGATGGAGCCGACGACGATTGATCACCAGGGACCCCTGCAGCCTTCGCGCGGACAGAGTCCCGGACGCGGCAGCACCATCCCGGGCCAGCAGCTCAACCCCGGAATTCTCACAAAGATCACTCCCGGCATCGCTCCGTCACGCCACACACTGGCAGGGAGGAGTCCCAGCCAGTGAGAAGCCATCCGCTTACCGATCGACGTGCTTGCCTGGTCGAACCAGGGTCCTGATCGGGTGATCGCGATGCGGTCGGCGCATGACGGCAGGGCCTCGCGGTAGCTCGGGGTTGTGGAAGCCAACGAGCTGTTCCGGGAGGCCCTGTTGCACAGTCTGGTCGTGTCCCGTGTCGTGGTGTAGGGGATCAAGGGGGTACGCGTTCCGGTACGAGACCCCTGACCATCTCCCCAAAGGGGGAAGTCCAAGCGGCGCTCCGCTGGGGCGAGTTGCCCTGCAAGGTCGGGGGGACAACCGTCCCCCCGACCTGCGGATTCCGGCGCCTTGATCGGCTACACCACCCGGCGGGACGCCATCCGCAGTCTTTCGCGCTCGCGTGTGTGGAGTCCAACTAGGCTTCTCAGTCGTGTAACTGCCTCGCGCACAGTTTCGGCGACGCGGCGGACCGCCCAGCCCGCGCTCCTTGCTACGGCTCGGTCATAACGGAGGCCGAATGGCAACTCGTCCGGGCTTTGCTGCCTGTTCCGGCCTGGCTGGAAGGGCGGGGCGGCCAGAGCAATACAGGAGACCTGTGGATCGGTTCCGGCAGGAACGCGAAGGGCGACCTTCCCGAGTGATCCCCGGATGGTCTCCGAGCAGGTCCATGTTGGCAGCGCGGGTCGGGAAGGCACGCCCGTGCTCAGCGTAGTCACCGACGACGGCTCCACCCGGTCCGGCTCCCTGATCGACGAGATCGTCCGCGAGGGAGCCCGTCGGATGCCGGTCGCCGCCCTGGAGTCGGAAGTCAACCAGTACATAGCCGAGTTGGCGGCCGAGTCCGATGAACACGGACGGCGCCTGGTCGTCCGCAACGGCCGCCACCGGACCCGCACCGTCGTCACTGGGGCCGGCCCGGTCGAGGTCACCGCTCCGCGCGTCAACGACCGGCTTGTCGACGAGGTCACGGGCGAGCGCAAGCGGTTCTCCTCGAAGATCCTGGCGCCGTGGTGTCGCAAGTCCCCGAAGATCAGCGAGGTGCTACCGCTGCTCTACCTGCACGGACTGTCCTCCGGCGACTCCGTGCCCGCCCTGGAGCAGTTCCTGGGCAGCTCGGCTGGGCTCTCCCCAGCCACGGTCACCCGGCTCACGCAGCAGTGGCAAGCCGACCCCACACAGCGTTCATGGACCGCGACCTCGCGGAGGTCGACTGCGTGTATGTGTGGGCCGACGGCATCCACCTCAACGTCCGCCTGGAGGAGGCCAAAGCCTGTGTCCTGGTGCTCATCGGTGTCCGCGCCGACGGCTCGAAGGAACTGGTCGCGCTCAAGGACGGGTACCGCGAATCGGGTGAGTCCTGGGCCGACCTGATGCGCGATTGCGCCCGCCGGGGCATGCGCGCCCCCGTCCTCGCGGTCGGCGACGGCGCCCTTGGCTTCTGGAAGGCCCTGGCCGAGGTCTTCCCCGAAACCCGCGAGCAGAGGTGCTGGGGTCATAAGACCGCAAACGTGCTCGACGCCATGCCGAAGTCCGCGCAGCCCGGCGCGAAGAAAACTGTCCAGGACATCTACAACGCCGAGGACAAGCAACACGCACAGGCAGCGATCACGACGTTCGCGCAGCTCTACCGCGTGAAGTTCCCCAAGGCCGTCAAGAAGATCACCGACGACCAGGACCAGCTGCTGGCGTTCTTCGACTTCCCCGCCGAACACTGGATCCACCTGCGCACCACCAACCCCATCGAGTCCACCTTCGCCACGGTCCGCCTGCGGACCACGGTCACCCGCGGGGCCGGCTCCCGCGCTGCCGCCCTCGCGATGGTCTTCAAACTCGTCGAGTCCGCCCAACAGCGGTGGCGGGCCGTGAACGCACCCCACCTCGTCGCCCTCGTCCGCGCCGGAGCCCGTTTCGAACGAGGCCAGCTCGTCGAACGACCCGAGCTCAGCGCGGCCTGAACCACAGCAACTGAACTACGGTTTGCGCCAGTTGCTCACCACGGACGGCTCGGATCACCTCGCTGAAGTCATCCGTTCCTGAAGGGAGTCCTGTGGCATCCATCAAGGACATCGTCTTCGACAGCCCTCATCCGGCGTCGGCCGCCCGATTCTGGGCTCAGGCCCTGGACGACTACCAAATCGCGCCATACGACGAGGAGGAGCTGACGCGGCTACGTTCCTTGGGCATCAACGACCCGGAGGACGACCCCACTGTCCTGCTCGTCGGCACAGACGGCAGGCTGCCTCGCATCTTCTTCCAACTGGTGCCAGAGGACAAGCGGGCCAAGAACCGGGTCCATCTCGACCTGAGCACGACCGATGCAGCCGCAGAGGTCAAGCGGCTATGCGCACTCGGGGCAACGGTTCAGGCCGAGCGTGAGGACTGGATCACGATGCAGGACCCCGATGGCAACGAGTTCTGCATCATGCGCTCGTGAGCGGGGGCCAGCCTGCAACCTCATCGAAGGCTCCGCCACCCTCGCGGCCTGGTCGACCGCAACTGATCCACAGGAACTGACAACTACTCCTCGGCCGCTCGCCGTTCCTCGTAGGCGATCCAGTGATCGATCTGGGTCAGGGCTGCCCTCGCCTGCTGCACCACCACCCGGCGTGCGAAGTGCAGCAGCTGGAGCCGCGAGGGTTAGTCACCAACGTCGGCGAGGCGGCAGACTTCCGTCATGAGCAGCCCCAATGCCGTCGACTGAGCACCGGACCGAGCACGACCAGGACCACGCCGACGGCGGAGCCGACAGCCGCAGGGGAGGGGCCGGCCGACGCCGCGCCGCGCGTCGGGATGTGGGACGGGCCATGGCCGACGCCGCTTTCGAGCTGCGCGACATCGCGCGGCCCGGCGGATGAGACCCGGACTCGGCCGAGGACGCCGTCGCCGCGTTCGAAATCCATGTACAGACCCTCGCGACCCTCCAGCCCGACGCGACGGACCTCCTCGACGTGGCGGGCCGGGTCGCGGTGGGACTACGACGGCTGCTTCGCCTGCGCGCCGACACCACTGCAGGGGCGAAACCGGTCCGTTTCCGGGCGGCTGTTCGCGGTCGGGGACTGACAAATGCATTTGACGGAAGCGTTGACCGGAGTAGGCGCAGAACCTATCTTCTGACCGATTCTACGAACCGCGTTCGATATACCGACATCAACGGTATCTCCGCACCGCCGGTACCAGAGGGAGCACTCTGTGAGACCTGAGCTCACCCGTCGGACGATCCTCGGCTTGATCGCCGGCTCGGCCGCCGCCACTGTCACCGGTGTCTCGGCCGGTACCGCCCGCGCCGCTGTGCCCGCGTCGCCCGGTGTGACGTACACGAACACCATCGCCGAGCAGCGTGCCGACCCGCACATCTTCCAGCACACCGACGGCTTCTACTACTTCACCGCCACGGTGCCGGCGTACGACCGCATCGTTCTGCGCCGTGCCACCACGATCCAGGGGCTCACGTCGGCCCCCGAGACGACCATCTGGACCAAGCACACCACCGGTGAGATGGGCGGCTACATCTGGGCCCCGGAGATCCACTTCATCGACGGCAAGTGGTACATCTACTTCTCCGCCGGCGCCGCGAACGACAGATGGAGGATCCGGCCCTACGTGCTGGAGTGCGCGGACGCGAACCCGATCACGGGCACCTGGACGGAGAAGGGCCGTATCGCGCTGCCGCTGGACACCTTCTCCCTGGACCCGACCACCTTCGCCGTGAACGGGACGCGCTACCTCGCCTGGGCGCAGGACAACCCGCCCGTGTTCGGCCTCGGCACCAACATCTACATTGCCCAGATGTCCAACCCGTGGACCATCACCGGCACACCGGTCCTGCTCAGCCGGCCGACCGCTTCGTGGGAGAAGGCCGGAGGTGCGACGGTCAACGAGGGCCCGGCCGTGCTCCAGCGGGGCGGCAAGGTCTTCATGACCTTCTCGGCCAGCGCCACCGATGCCAACTACTGCATGGGCATGCTGACCGCGTCCGCCTCGGACGACCTGCTCAGCGCCTCGTCCTGGACCAAGTCCGCGGGCCCGGTCTTCGCCAGCTTCGCCGCCACCAGCCAGTACGGCCCCGGGCACAACCAGTTCACGGTCTCCGAGGACGGCAAGTCGGACATCCTCGTCTACCACGACCGCAGCTACAAGGACATCAGCGGTTCCCCGCTCAACGACCCCAACCGCCGCACCCGCGTGCAGAAGATCTACTGGAAGGCCGACGGCACCCCCGACTTCGGCATCCCGGTCGCCGACGGTCTCACCCCGATCCGGCTGTCCTCGTACAACTTCCCCGACCGGTTCATCCGGCACTGGGAGTACCGCGCGAAGATCGAGGCGAACGTCGCCCCGCTCGCCGACTCGCAGTTCCGCGTCGTCACCGGACTCACCGGCAGCGGAACCGTCTCCCTGGAGTCGGCGAACTTCCCCGGCTACTTCCTGCGCCACAAGAACAACGAGGTGTGGGTGGAGAAGAACGACGGGACGGCGCTGTTCGCCGGTGACGCCTCCTTCATGGCCCGGGCCGGCCTCGCGGACTCCGCCGGGGTCTCGTACGAGTCGTACAACCTCCCGGGCCGCTACATCCGCCACTACAACTACCTGCTGTACGTCCAGGCTGTGAGCACGACGACCGCCCGGGCGGACGCCACCTTCTACACCCAGTGACCCACCCCGGTGTCCGGTAACCCTCGGGCAGCTCCGACCCCAAGGACCGGAGCTGCGCGAACGAACCGGCACATCTGCCACCCGCTGGCGTCCCAATGGATGCGGCGATCTCGGCTCCTCCTTTCCGGCCCGCCGCACGCGAAGAGTCTCCACGCCCCGGACGGGAAAGCCTTGAGAACCGGTCAGGACGAGGGTGAGAAGACGCCGCCACTGGCGAGGCAGGCGGCGCCGAGGTCCACGAGCGGTAACAGGTCACCGAGCAGCGGGCCGACGAACGCGCCGGAGTCGACCCCTTGACGCCAAACCCGGCGAACCTCAATTCCGTCCGACAATACGAACATCGATCGTGATATCGAACGAGCGGAGGGGGAGTCGCTCGGAGGAGGTGCTGGAAGGACCCGTCGTGCTCCACACCATGAACCGTCAACGGTCGAATCGTCGCCGGGCGATGCTCGGGGCAGCGCTGCTGTCCCTGATCGCCTCCCTGCTCGTCGCTGTCACGCAGCCCACTGCCGCAGCGCAGGGCCAGCCGTTCACCAACCCGGTCAAGTCGCAGTAGGGCGCCGACCCCTGGCTGGAGTACTACAACGGCAACTACTACCTGGTGACGACCTCGTTCACCGGTGAGCTGCTCATGCGGAAGTCCCCCACTCTCGCCGGGCTGAGCAAGGCCCCGAGCGTCGAGATCTGGTCGGACACCACGGCGGGCCGCAACGCCGACATCTGGGCCCCGGAGATCCACTTCCTCGACGGCAAGTGGTACCTGTACTACTCGGCAGGGCAGGCCGGCGCCGCCTGCCGTGACACCCAGCGCACCCATGTGCTCGAGAGTTCGGGTGCCGACCCGATGGGGAGGAATTGTCAAGACTTGTGGATGAGGAGCGGTTGCCTGCTGGCAGGCGAAGGACTTGAGTCTCCAGTAGGGGGAGACACAAAGGTGGGGGCATGGACGGCGACACGCTCTACTCGATCGGCGAGCTTGCTCGACGGACCGGTCTCACGGTCAAGACCATTCGGTTCTACTCCGATCGCGGAATCGTGGCGCCGACGGACCGCAGCCCGGCCGGCTACCGCCTCTACAACATCGATGCCGTCGCACGCCTGGACCTCGTACGGACCCTGCGCGAGCTGGGACTGGACCTTCCCACGATCCGCAAGGTTGTGGACCGCGAGCTCTCGCTTCCCGAGGTCGCCGCGGCGCACGCCGAAGCACTGGCAGTGCAGATCCGCGTCGCGCGCCTGCGGCGCGCGGTGCTGATGGCGGTGGCCGAGCGCGGGTCCACACCTGAGGAGACGGAACTCATGCACCGGCTGGCCCAGCTTTCCGAGGACGAACGCCGACGTCTGATCGGCGATTTCCTCGACGCCGTCTTCGGCGGTCTTGACGCCGCCCCCGCATTCGCGGGGGTCATGCGCTCGATGACCCCCGAGCTGCCCGACAACCCGGAGGCAGAGCAGGTCCAGGCGTGGGTGGAGTTGGCCGAAATGTCTCTGGACCCGGGTTTCCGCGCCGTCGTGCGGCGGATGGCCGAGGACCTTGCAGCCGAGCAGACCCGAAGCGACATGATGGGCCCGCGCCGCGACATTGCCGCAGTCGTCCGTGACCAGGTCGGGCCGGCCCTGACCGCGGGCATCGACCCGGCCTCGCCCCAGGCCGATCCGATCGTCGCGGCGTTCACGGCGCACTGCGCGCACCTCCTCGGCCGCCCCGACGACGTTGAGCTTCGCCGCCGGCTGGCGACTCGGCTGGAGAGCGAGAGTGACCCCCGCAGGGAGCGGTACCTCCAGCTGCTCGCAGTGGTCAACGGCTGGCCGGCCCCGGAGAGTCTGGCTCCAGTGTTCGATTGGTCCGTCCAGGCTCTGCGCGTCCGGACACAGCAATGACGGGGCGGTCGCAAGGCGGCATGGGGCGGACGCGGCTGGCGTCGAGTGAAAACGCCGCCGCATATGATCGGTTGATGAGTGCCCCGGTCGTACTTCAGGTCCCCGCGTCGCCGGTCTCTCCCGCTCTCGTTCTTCGCCCCTGGCGCTTGGAGGACGTTGCCGCATTGGTCGAGGTGAGCCGGGATCCCGCACTGCGCCAGTGGGCGAACTCTGTCGTGGACAACGATGCCGACGGGGCACGCTGGGTGCAGGCTCAGCAGCAGGGCTGGGCAGCGGGGGACCGGTTCGGCTTCGCCGTCCTTGAGGCACAACCCGGTTCAGTTCGCGAACAGTTGGTGGGCAACGTGGTCCTCAAGGAAGTCACCTCCGACAAACCGGCGGCCGAAGTGGGCTACTGGACCGCGGCGCACGCTCGCGGGCGGGGGGTGGCCTCCCGCGCTCTGGAGGCACTCACCAGCTGGGCCTTCGACACCTTCGAAACCGACGGGCTGGAGCGTCTCGAACTCCTGCACCAGGTGGACAACCTGGCATCGTGCCGGGTTGCACAGAAGAGCCGCTACGACTTCGACACCATCCTGCCCGCGGCACCGCCCTCCTTCCCCCGCGATGGCCACCTGCACATACGGCGCAAGAGTGCCTGAGATCCTCCCGGCCTCTGCGGATCGGCTGAGGCTGCTCACGCCGAGAGGGTCTCGGGGCGTTCGACGAGGTGGCCGCGGTCGAAGCGGGCCCCGGCACGGACCAGAGCGACGAGGTGAGGTGCGTTCACAGCCCGCCAGCGGGCCTGGGCTGACTCGACCAGCTTGAAAACCATCGCCAGCCCGGCGGCCCGGCTGCCGGCACCCTTCGTCACCTTGGTCCGCAGCCGCACGGTAGCGAACGTCGACTCGATGGGATTCGTGGTCCGCAGATGGATCCAGTGCTCGGCGGGGAAGTCGTAGAACGCCAGCAGCTCGTCCTCATCGTCCACGATCTTCTTGACCGCCTTGGGGTACTTCGCGTTGTACTGCTTGGCGAATATGGCGACGGCGTTGCGGGCCTGCTCCTTGTTCTCGGCGTTGTAGATGTCCTGGATGGCGCGCTTGGCCGCGGGCTGGGCCGACTTCGGCAGGGAATCGAGAACATTTGCGGTTTTGTGAACCCAGCATCTTTGTTCGCGGGTGTCGGGGAACACCTCGGCCAGGGCCTTCCAGAAGCCGAGCGCGCCGTCCCCGACGGCCAGCACCGGGGCGCGCATGCCCCGGCGGGCACAGTCGCGCAGCAGGCCCGCCCACGCCTCCGTCGACTCGCGATAACCGTCGGCCAGCGCGATCAGCTCCTTGGTGCCATCCGCCCGCACGCCCATCACCACCAGCACGGCAGCCTTGGCCTCCTCCAGGCGTATGCGCAGGTGAATGCCGTCGGCCCACACGTACACGTAGTCCGTGGCCGACAGATCGCGGTCCATGAAGGCAGCGTGGTCGGCCTGCCACTGGGCGTCAGCCGCGTGACCGTGGCCGGCGACAGCCCGGCCGAACTGCCGAGGAACTGCTCCAGCGCGGGCACGAAGTCCCCAGACGACAACCCATGCAGGTAGAGCAGCGGCAGCACCTCGCTGATCTTCGGGGACTTCCGGGCCCAAGGCGGCAGGATCGCCGAGGAGAACCGCCTGCGTTCGCCCGTATCGAGGTCGGTGCGCTTGTCGTTCACCCGCGGGGCCTTCACCTCCACGGTCCCGGCCGAGGTGGTGACCTTCCTCGGCTGGTGATAGCCGTTGCGCACTACCAGCCGCCGCCCGTTCTCGTCCCGCTGGTCGGCCAACTCGGCGATGTATGCATTGACCTCGGCTTCCAGCGCGGCGGCCAGCATCCTGCGGGCGCCCTCCCGGACGATCTCGTCCAGCAGCGACGACCCATCTCGCGTGGCGCCGTCTTCGTTGACTACGGTGAGCATGAAGGTGCCTTCCCGACCGACGCCGCGAACGTCGGTCTTGCACGGTGACCTATCGATCAATCGCTCGGGAAGGTACGTCCTCCCGGGGCCGATCCACAGGATCTGAGCATTGCTCCCCGATGGGCGCGTACACGTACAAGTATGCAGAGCCTGGTCATCGCCCCGATGAGCAACCCGTACACGCTCAGTGGCCCTTTCAAGATCATCTCTAGTCCCACCCTGAGCTGGGAGACCGTCCGGAACCCCGTCAACGAAGGTCCCGAGCCGCTCTACCACGACGGCCGGACCTTCCTGACCTTCTCGGCCAGCGACTGCCAGACACCCGACTACAAGCTGGGCCAGCTGGAGCTCACCGGCAGCGACCCCTTGAGCCCTGCGTCCTGGACGAAGAAGCAGACGCCGGTCTTCCAGCGCAGTGATGCAAACGGCGCCTACGGTCCGGGTCACAACGGCTTCTTCGCCTCACCCGACGGCACCGAGAACTGGATCGTCTACCACGCCAACAGCTCAGCCACCGCCGGCTGCGGCAACTCCCGTACCACCCGCGCGCAAAAGTTCACCTGGAACGCCGACGGCACGCCCGACTTCGGTACCCCGGTCGCCCTGGGCGCGACGCTGGCCGGCCCGTCCGGTGAGACCGCGACCACGCCCACCGCGTACACCATCGTCAACCGCAACAGCGGCCAGTGCCTCGACGTCGAGGGCGGCAACACCGCCGACGGCGCCAACATCTTCCAGTGGAGCTGCACCGGCGGCGCCAGCCAGAAGTGGCGCATCGAGGACATGGCCGACGACTCCAGCCGACTGGTGAACGTGGCCACCGGCAAGGTCGCCGACATCGCCAACTGCCCCGCGACCGACGGCACCGACATCCGGCAGTGGTCCTGGCTGAACAACAACTGCCAGCAGTGGCGGCTCGTGCCCACGACCGCCTGAGCGGCCTGACGCGGCCCGTGCGCCGGGTGGACGCCACAAGCGCTTCGCGAAACAGAGACTCAGATCGTGAGAGCGTGGTGGCCCAACCCCCGGCGCACGGTTCGTAGGCCGAGAACCCGAGCGGCCCGGCCCTGGCGGACCCGCCAGTCGTGCTCCCCAAGGCGCGTCCTTGACCGTGCTGTCCGACCAGCGGAACCGCACACGAGACTCGGACGGAGAACCACTCTCACCATTCGAGGCGAAGAACAGGCCGGCGGCGACCAGTGTCGCCGCCGGCCTGTTCAGGGCTCCGGCTGTGTTACCTGTCTCTCCGCGGGTGTCGTGACGGGGTGGAAGCGGGTCGTCAGGAACGCGACCACTGGAAGCTGGCTGCTGTGCCGCAGGTGCGCTGTTCCAGCAGGGCGAGGTTCTCGGTCGAGGCGCCGACGACGTTGACGCACTTGCCGCTGTGGCGGGCCCTGAGCTGGTGGTACCCGTCGGTGGCGACCCAGGAGAACTGCTGGTTCGCACCGGCGTGGCAGCGGTACTGGATGATGCCGGCGCCGTCGGCGGTGGACGCGGCGTTCACGTCCAGGCACTTGCCGCTGTTGAGGCTCTCGATCTGGAAGTAACCGTTGCCCACATCGACGAAGCGCCACTGCTGCCAGGGCTTGCCGTTCCAGGTGTACTGGCCGATCTTCGCGCCGTCGTCGGTGTTGGGTGCCTGGACGTCCATGACCTTGCCGCTGTTGCGGTTGGCCAACCGGTAGTAGGTCACCGCCGGTTCACCGGAGGGCACGGTGAGCGCCGTGTTCGTCGCCACCGGCACGCCGAGGTTCGGCGATCCGTCCGGGTTCCATGTGATCTTCTGGATCCGGGTGGTGCGGGTGGCGCCGCAGCCCTGGGTGGATGAGGAGTTGGCGTGGTAGACGATCCAGTCCTCGGTCCCGTCCGGAGACTTGAAGAAGCCGTTGTGGCCCGGACCGTACACACTGTTCGCGTCGCTTCGCTGGAAGGCCGGCTCGCTGCTCTTCGTCCATGAACTCGAGCTCAGCGGGTCACTGCCGGTGAGGGTGAGCAGACCCAGCTTGTAGTCCGGTCCCTGGCAGGCGCTCGCCGAGTAGGAGATGAAGGTCTTCCCGTCGTGCTGCAAGGCGACCGGGCCCTCGTTCATCGGAGTGCGCTGCGTCTCCCAGGCGTAGGTGGGGGTCGAGATCTGCGTACGGGGTCCTGTGACGGTCCAGGGGTTGCTCAGCGCGACGATGTAGATGCTCGGGTTGGACCCCGCCCACTGCGGCGTCGGCACCCCCGACCAGGTGAAGTACAGGCGGCCGTTGATGGTGACGACGCTTCCGTCGATGCCCCACCAGTCGTTCGCGCCGAAGATCATGCCCTTGTACGTGTACGGGCCGAGCGGGTCGGTGCCGGCGCTCTCCAGCACGTGCACGCGCTGGTCCTCGATGTCGCCCCCGCCGGCGGAGTAGTAGATGTACCAGCGCTTGCCGTTGGGGCCGTCGAGCAAGTGCATCTCCGGAGCCCAGACTTGGCGGTCACGACCGGCGGCGTGGGCACTGAACACCGGTACCGGCGCGGCCGACTTGAGCGCCGCGATCGTGGGCGCCTTCCGCATCGTCAGCGGCCCGCTGTACGGCGTCGTCATCAGGTAGTAGTTGCCGTTGTAGTAGGTCATGTACGGGTCGGCACCGGAACTGTTGAGCGGGTTCGTGAACGTCGTCGTGGCCGCCTGTGCCTCGGGCGCGGCCACCGCGGTACCGACCGTGACGAACGCGATGAGCGCCGTCGCCGTGGCGAAGAGTCGGCGGATGAGAGAGGGGCCCCTCTGCGCGCATTGCCAAGCGCGCCGCCGTAGCTGTTCCACACCGGCCATTACGGGAGTACTGCTCATGACAGAGACATCCTTGTTTCGTGTCGGGGGAGCGGGGGCGTGGGTGGGGATGGCGGAGACGGCTGGCCCGTCAAAGGTCTGGAGCAAAGGGCGCCAAGACCTAACTTGTTCGAAATATGGGACAGTGTTCGTAA
>NZ_LIRK01000049.1 GCF_001419765.1 Streptomyces torulosus | reverse complement strand
GACCGCCGCGGGCCGCCCCCGCGCCGGTCCGGTCGCCGCCGCCGTGCCCGGCTCCGGGTGCCCGGCCGCCCCCACCGTGTTCGACTCGGCCGCCGCCGAGCCCGGTATGTGCCCCTCGGGCATGTGCCCCTCCCTGTCTGTTCGGTCCGCCACCTATGCTCTCAGCTCGTACGACATGGGCGGGGTCACCACCGCGCCCCGGGGCCCGAGGACAGGGGTGGCGATGGCGCAGGACGGACGGGTGCGGTGGGGGATTCTGGCGACCGGAGGGATCGCCGCGAGCTTCACGGCCGATCTCGTCGATCTGCCGGACGCCGAGGTCGTGGCGGTCGCGTCACGCAGCGAGCAGTCCGCGAAGGCGTTCGCCGAACGGTTCGGGATACCGCGGGCGTACGGCGAGTGGCGCGCGCTCGCCGAGGACGAGGACGTCGACGTGGTGTACGTCGCCACGCCTCACTCGGCGCACCGGGTCGCCGCCGGGATGTGCCTGGAGGCGGGCCGGGGCGTGCTGTGCGAGAAGCCGTTCACGCTGAACGTGCGGGAGGCCGAGGAGCTGGTCGCGCTGGCGCGGGGGCGCGGGCGGTTCCTGATGGAGGCCATGTGGATGTACTGCAATCCGCTGGTCCGGCGGCTCGCGGAGATGGTGCGGGACGGTGCGATCGGTGACGTGCGGACCGTGCAGGCGGACTTCGGGCTGGCGGGGCCGTTCCCGCCGTCGCACCGGCTGCGGGACCCGGCGCAGGGCGGGGGCGCGCTGCTGGACCTCGGGGTGTACCCGGTCTCGTTCGCGCAGCTGCTGCTCGGGGAGCCCTCGGACGTCACGGGGAGAGCGGTGCTC
Organism: Streptomyces torulosus; assembly: GCF_001419765.1. Classification (GTDB taxonomy): domain Bacteria; phylum Actinomycetota; class Actinomycetes; order Streptomycetales; family Streptomycetaceae; genus Streptomyces; species Streptomyces torulosus. The sequence goes on along the minus strand of NZ_LIRK01000049.1, from coordinate 8,693 downwards.
TCGGACGAGGGCGTCGATCTCCAGACCGGAGCACTGCTCTCCTGGGAGAGCGGTGCCATCGCTTCGGTGCACTGCTCCATCGTCGGCGGTACGGCCACCTCGGCGTCGGTCACCGGCTCGCAGGGCCGTATCGACATCCCGAACGGCTTCTTCTTCCCGGACCACTTCGTGCTGCACCGCGACGGCCGTGAGCCGCAGACCTTCGCCGCGGCCCCGGCCGACGGCCCCCGCAACAGCTTCCGGCACGAGGCCACCGAGGTGATGCGGGCCCTGCGCACGGGGGAAACCGAGTCCCCGCTGGTCCCGCTGGACGGCACCCTCGCCGTGATGCGGACGCTCGACGCGATCCGGGAACGCGTCGGCGTCCGCTACCCCGGCGAGGACGGCCGGCGAGACGGCGATCTGGTGGCTACACCGGCGTGAGGCCGGGGTTGCCCGCCTCCATCGCGAACGAGGCGACCGTGGTGAGGCCCGCGTCCGGCGTGGTCACGTACGGCAGGGCGTGGAAGTCGGCGCGGGCCTGCGTCCTGCCGAGGGAGACCGTCAGATAGCCGCGGCGGCCGTTGTAGAACCGCATGTGCGGGTTGGCGGTCATGTAGGTGTCCCAGTTGGCGGGCTTGTCGGAGCCGTTGCCGCCGCTGCTGACGGAGGTGGCGACGAGTTCCGCGCCGACGGTGCGCGAGGAGCGGTCGTCGAAGTCGCGCTTGATGTCGAAGGCGTAGCCGACATGGACGTCGCCGGTGAGGACCATCAGGTTCTCGATGCCGGCGTCCTCCGCTCCGGCGAGGACGCGTTCGCGGGAGGCCCGGTAGCCGTCCCAGGAGTCCATCGAGACCTTGTAGTTCTCGCCGACGGCGTTGCGGCGCTGGGAGAAGGTGACCTGCTGGGGGACGACGTTCCAGATCGCGTCGGAGTCGGCCCAGCCGTCCAGCAGCCACTGCTCCTGCTCGTCGCCCGTGATGGAGCGCGCCGGGTCGGCGGACTCCGGGCCGGGTATCTGCCAGCCGTCGCCCTGGGCCTGGTTGTCGCGGTACTGGCGGGTGTCGAGGATGTCGAACTGGGCGAGGCGGCCCCAGGAGAAGCGGCGGTAGAGCCGCATGTCGGGGCCGTCGGGCCGCTGTCGGCGGCGCAGCGGCTGGTTCTCCCAGTAGGCGCGGTAGGCGGCGGCGCGGCGCAGCAGGAACTCCTCGGGCGGGCTGTCGTGCTCGTCGTTGTCGCCGGCGTAGTTGTTCTCGGTCTCGTGGTCGTCCCAGGTGACGACGAAGGGGTGCGCGCGGTGGGCGGCCTGGAGGTCGGGGTCGGTCTTGTAGAGGGCGTACCGCAGCCGGTAGTCCTCCAGGGTGACGGTCTCGTGGTTGAAGTGGGCGGGCAGGACGCGGTCGGTGTAGTTGCGGGCGCCGCCGGCGGCGTTCACGGCGTACTCGTAGAGGTAGTCCCCGAGGTGGAGGACGACATCGATGTCCTCGTTCGCGAGGTGCCGGTAGGCGGTGTAGTAGCCCTGGTCGTACCGCTGGCAGGAGACGGCCGCGAAGGAGAGTCCCGAGGCGCCGGACAGATGGCCGCGTCCGGGGGCGGTGCGGGTGCGGCCGGTGTCGCTGATCCAGGAGCCGGCGCGGAAGCGGTAGTAGTACTCGCGGCCGGGGTCGAGGTAGCGGACCTCGACGTGGACGGTGTGGTGGAACTCGGGGTGGGCGATGGTGGCACCGCGTCTGACGACGCGTCGGAAGTCCTCGTCGCGGGCGATCTCCCAGCGGACGACGACGCGTTCGACGGGCAGACCTCCGTCGGGCTCGTACGGCTTGGGGGCGAGCCGGGTCCACAGGAGCACGGAGGTGGGCAGCGGGTCGCCGGAGGCCACGCCGAGGGTGAAGGGGTTCTCGGTGATGTGGCGCGGGTCCAGTTCGGCGGCGGCCGCGGCGCCCGCCGTGGGGAGGTTGGTGGCGAGGGCCAGCGCGGCGGCGGCGCCGGTGAGGGTGAGAAAGCGACGACGGTCGAAGTGGCGTGCGGCGGCACGCAGTTCCGGTGAGTGGGACGAGTGCGGCTGGGTCGCCCTGTGGGCTGCGTGGGTCATCTGGCCTTCTCCTGAAGGTAGTTGTCCATGTGCATTGGAGTGGCCAGGTTCGACGATCTTCTGTCCCGTACACAACAGCCAGGTGGCGGACGCATGAGTTCCATATGTCCGGCCCTCTCCTGCCCGGTCCGCCGCGCCGTCTCCCCTACGCTGCGAGCCCATGAGGACCGAGGGAACGAAGATCGCGATCGTGACGGGTGCGGGCTCCGGTATCGGGCGTGCCGTGGCCCTGGAGCTGCTCGGCGCCGGGTGGTCGGTGGCGCTCGCGGGGCGGCGGGAGGAGAGGCTCGTCGAGACGGCGGGCGGGGCGCGGGAGGCCCTGTGCGTCCCCACGGACGTGTCACGGCCGGAGGAGGTGGCGACCCTCTACTCCGCCGTGCGGGAGCGGTTCGGGCGGCTGGACCTGCTGTTCAACAACGCGGGGACGTTCGGGCCGGGCGGGGTGCCGGTGGAGGAGCTGGACTACGCGGCCTGGCGGCATGTGGTGGACACCAACCTCAACGGTGCATTCCTGTGCGCGCAGGCGGCGTACCGGCAGATGAAGGAGCAGGACCCGCAGGGCGGCCGGATCATCAACAACGGCTCCATCTCGGCGCACACGCCCCGTCCGCACTCGGTGGCCTACACGGCGACCAAGCACGCGCTGACGGGCCTGACCAAGTCGCTGTCGCTCGACGGCCGGCCGTACGGCATCGCGGTCGGGCAGATCGACATCGGCAACGCGGCGACCGACATGACCGAGCGGATGAGCCGCGGGGTTCCGCAGGCGAACGGGCAGCTCATGGCCGAACCCGTGATGGATGTCGCCGATGTGGCCCGCACCGTGCGGCACATGGCGGAGCTGCCGCTGGAGGCGAATGTGCAGTTCGCGACGGTGATGGCGACGACGATGCCGTACGTGGGGCGCGGCTGAGCCCTGCCGGGCCACTGGTCCAGGACTCAACCTGCACAAACGGAAGCTGCCACTCCGGGCCATTCGAGCACGTGGGAGTCATATGCTCATCACTCCTCCACCGGAGCTTCACATCTCGGCTTCACAGTTGGAGGAGACGGCTTCCATCACCACACCGAGGGGGGATGGGGCAGCCGTCCCGCGCTCCGGAAGGGGGCGGACCTCGCGTGGGACCGCGAGGTGTGCACCGGGGCACGGGACGGCTGCCCCGCCATACCGCCCTCCCGCCGCGGGCGACTCCCGGCCCCGGCCTCGGGCCCCGGCATCGGGCCCCGGCCCCGGCTCTCCGTCTCGGCGCCGGAAACCCGCCGACCGCCGCCTGTACGGGCGGCTCAGCGCCCCAGGACCCGGTCGACCTCGGCCAGTTGGTCCGCGGTGAGCGGCCCCTTGGCGAGGGCACCGGCGTTCTCCTCGGCCTGGGCGACCGAGCGGAAGCCGGGGATGGGCACGGTTCGCGGGCTGCGGGCCCAGATCCAGGCGAGGGCGCCCTGCGCGAGCGTCCGGCCCTCGCTGGTGAGGATCTCCCGCAGCGCCTCGACCCGGCCGAGCCACTCGGGGTCCGCCCCGCTGTCCGCGGTGAAGCCCGGCAGCCAGGCGGGCGGGGTGCTGCGGATGTCACCGGCCGCCAGGGAGCGCCCCGGTGTGTGCTTGCCGGTGAGCAGGCCCATGGCGAGGGGGCTGCGGTTGACGCTCGCCAGGTTCGACTCCTCGCACAGGGCGAGGAGTTCGGGAGCGTCCTGGAGGATGTTCAGCCGGTGCTGGACGGCCGTGCAGTGCGCGCCCTTCGCGAACACGGCGGCCCGGTCGGGGTCGTCGGTGCTCCACGCGTACGCCCGGATCAGGCCCTCGCGAACGAACTCCTCGCACAGGTCGCGGAGTTCGGCCGCCCGCTCGGGGTCGGCGTCGGACAGGTGGAGCTGGTACAGGTCGACGTGGTCCGTGCCGAGGCGGTCGAGGGAGGCGGTGAGGGCGCGGCGGGCGTGGGCCGGGGCGTCGTCCTGGCCGGTGAGGGTGCGGGTGCGCTCGTCGAAGACGTTGCCCCACTTGGTGGCCACGACGACGTCCCCGCGGCGCCGGCCGAGAGCGCGGCCGAGGACGCGTTCGCTGTGGCCGGCCCCGTACACGTCGGCCGTGTCGAAGAAGGTGACGCCGAGGTCCAGGGCCCGGCGCACGGCCCGTACGGACTCCTCGTCGTCGACCCTGCCCCAGCCGAGCGGCTGCCCGTCGGCGGACTGCCACTCGCCGCCGATGGCCCAGCAGCCGAAGCCGAGTGCGCTGACCTGGATGCCGCTGCGGCCGAGGGACCTCGTGTACGTGTTCGTCTCCATGCCCGAGGACGGTAGGAGTTGGAGCGCACGCGAAGGCAAGCCATCGCGGGAAAAGTCCGGCGGGGTCAGGCCTGGCCGGTCTCGAAGTGGGAGATCCTGCCGTCGTCCGAGACCGTGAAACGCCAGGCGGTGCGCATCTCGCCCCAGGTGTCGTTGCGGTAGTTGGCGACCAGGGAGCGGCCGCCGTCGGACTCGCGCTGGACCTCCATGTGGCCGTGGGAGGAGAAGATCTCCCGGTCGGTCCAGTCCGCGAGGTCGCGGTCGGAGCCGTCGTCCGACATGGTCGCGTCGTCGGCGAGGAGGGCCATGAAGGCGTCGCGGTCCTGCGCGTTCACGGCGTTGACGAAGGCGCGGACGGTCGGATCACTGAGTCTGGCGGGTGCGATCGTCATGCCGGTCAGCCTCACACCGCCGATACGCGCCCGCCACCGGAGGCGCCCGGCGGAGTGGCCGCGGTGGGACCGGCGTCGGCGACGGCGCGTTCCGGGCCCGCCACTCGAACGGCCGCGCGGGCGGCCCCGAGGCGTGTCATCGGTGCGACGGTGGATACGCGGGAGGGGAAACCGTCCGATCGCCACCGTCCGTTCCGGGAGTCACCGTGACCACATTCGACCGACGTGATCTGGGCCTGCTGCTCCTCCGCCTGGGCACGGGCGGGGTCCTCGCCGCGCACGGGACGCAGAAGCTGTTCGGCTGGTTCGGCGGGCACGGCATCGAGGGGACCGGCGCCTTCATGGAGTCGGTGGGGTACGCGCCGGGCAAGGCGAGCGCCACCGCCTCGGGGCTGGCCGAGACGGGTGGCGGCACCCTGCTCGCCCTCGGTCTCGCGACCCCCGCCGCCGGTGCCGCCGCGGCCGGCGCGATGGCGGGCGCCGCCGCCGTCCACACCCCCAACGGCTTCTTCAACGCGAGCGGCGGCTACGAGTACGCCGCCACCCTGGGCCTGGCCGCCGCGGGACTCGCGATCGCCGGTCCCGGCAGGCTCTCCCTCGACCACGCGTTCCGCCATGTCGTCGACCGGGGCTGGATGGTGCCGTCGGCGCTCGCGTTCACGGCCGCCACCACGGCGCTGGTGATCGGGGCCCGGACCAAGCGGGTGCGGCGGCAGAAGGAGGGCGAGCAGGAGCCGTTGTTCGAGGAGTGACCTCCCCGCTCGGTACGGGCGTGACAAGCTGCGCCCATGAGCGAGCGGAGCGACGCCCCCGGCGACCCCCGGCAGTCCAGCGACGCCCCCGGCGACCCCTGGCCGTCCGTGGAACTGCTGTACTCCTGGCTGGAGTCGAGCCGTGTGCACGACGGCCGTGAGCTGTTGCTGCTGCGGCTGCTGAAGCTCCAGGAGGAGGTCGGCGAGGTCGCCGAGGCGGTGATCGGTGTCACCGGGTCCAACCCGCGCAAGGGCACCACCCACACCTGGGACGACGTGCGGGCCGAGCTGTGCGATGTGATCATCACGGCGATGGTGGCGCTGCGCACCCTCGCCCCGGACGCCCGCGCGGTCCTCGCCGCCCATCTGGCCGGGGTCGCGGAACGCTCCCTGGACGCCCGCCGTGGCTGACGACGCGTTCTGGATCGCCGCCCTCACGGCCGGTACCGCCGTGGTCGCGAGCTGGGTGACGAGCCGGGGCACGGCACGGGCCGCCCGGATCCAGGCGGACACCACCACGAGCGCCCAGCGGGTGGAGCGGCTCAGGGAGGCGCGGCGGGCGGCGTACGCGGACTTCATCGAGCAGGCGCAGCGACTGAGCGACGTGCACTGGAAGGTGTCGGACGTCGTCCGCGCCACCGACGGCGGGCTCGGGCCCCGGCAGGTGGAGGAGCTGCGGGCGTTGCGGGACCGGCAGCGGGAGGAGTACGCGGCGCTGCGGCACCGTACGTGGATCGTGTCGCTGGAGGGCCCGGACGAGGTCGCGGAGCTCGCCAACGCCGTACGGCGGTCGACGAACCCGTTCTACAAGGCGATGGAAGCGATGATCGAGGGCGACGCGGACGCGGTCGCCCGTTTCGACGCCTGCTACCGGCCGTTCTGGCAGGCCCTGAAGGACTTCATCAAGGCGTCGCGCGACACCCTGCACGCCATGTGAGAGCGGCGCGGGCTCCGCACGCTCATACCGGGGGGTGACCCGGCGACCGGGTCGTACTGCGATTCGAGTACCCGGGATTGTCGGCAGCCGCACGACGACCCGGAGGGCCTCGGAACGGGAGTCTGTGCGGGTACCCCAGACATCTGACGTGGAGACCTGCGCCCCATGGCAACCTTCCTCTATCGGCTGGGCCGGCTGGCCTTCCGTAAACGCTGGTACGTCACCCTCGTGTGGGTGGCGGTCCTCGGTGCCGTCGGTTTCGGCGCCGTCAAGGCCCCCGGAGCCTCCGACGAGGAGTTCTCCATGCCGGGCATCGAGTCCCAGAAGGCGTTCGACCTGCTGGAGGAGCGCTTCCCCGGCATGACCGCCGACGGCGCCACCGCCCGGGTCGTGTTCGTCGCGCCGGGCGGCGAGAAGGTCACCGCCGCCGGGAACAAGAAGGCGATCGAGGAGACCGTGGCCGACCTGGCCGACGGCTCGCAGGTCGCGAACGCCGTCGACCCGTTCCGGGCGCGGGCCGTCAGCCAGGACGGCTCGACGGCGTACGCGACCGTCACCTACAAGGTCGGGGCCAACGAACTCTCCGACGCCAGCAGGACCCACCTGGAGAACGCCCTGCACCAGGCCCAGGACGCCGGGCTGACCGTCGAGGCGGGCGGCGACGCGGTCTCCGAGCAGGGCGGCGCGGGCGGTGCGGCCGAGGTGATCGGCGTCGCCATCGCCGCCGTCGTCCTGCTGGTGACCTTCGGCTCGCTCGCCGCGGCCGGCCTGCCGCTGCTGACCGCGCTGGTCGGCGTCGGTATCAGCATGGCCACCATCCTCGCCCTGTCCGACGCGCTGGGCCTGTCCACCACCACCGGCACCCTCGCGATGATGCTGGGCCTCGCGGTCGGCATCGACTACGCCCTGTTCGTCGTCTCCCGCTACCGCGAGGAGCGCGCCAAGGGCCGTACGCCCGAGGAGGCGACCGCCCTCGCCACCGGCACCGCCGGATCGGCGGTCGTGTTCGCCGGGCTCACCGTCGTCATCGCGCTGGCCGGACTGGCCGTGGTCGGCATCCCGATGCTGACGAAGATGGGTCTGGCCGCCGCCGGAGCGGTCGGCGTCGCCGTGCTGATCGCGCTGACCCTGGTCCCGGCCGTCCTCGGGTTCTGGCCGAACGCGGTGCTGGCCCGCAAAGCCCGCAAGAGCGGCCGACTGGAGGAGAGCGGCGACAACGGCGGCACGCGCTGGTCCCGGTTCGTGCTGCGCCGGCCCGTGCCCGTCCTGCTCCTCGGCGTCATAGGTCTCGGCGCGCTCGCCGTACCGATGGCCGACCTCCAGCTGGGCATGCCCGGCGACGAGGCCAAGCCGACCTCCACCACCGAGCGCCGCGCCTACGACGCGCTCGCCGAAGGCTTCGGGCCCGGCTTCAACGGGCCGCTGACGATCGTCGTGGACGCCCGGGGTGCCGGCGACGCCAAGGGCGCCGCCGAGACCGTCGCGAAGGACATCGGCGCCACCGAGGGCATCGTGTCCGTCTCCCCCGCACGGTTCAACGAGGCAGGCGACACCGCCGTCTTCTCCGCCGTGCCCGCCACCGCGCCGACCGACGAGAAGACCAAGGACCTGGTGACGGTCATCCGGGACGAGCGGCCCGGCATCGAGTCGAGGACGGGCGCGACCTACGAGGTCACCGGCACCACCGCCCTGAACATCGACATCTCCGACAAGGTGCAGTCGGCGCTGGTCCCCTATCTGCTGGTCGTGGTCGGCCTCGCCGTCCTGCTGCTGCTCGTCGTCTTCCGCTCGCTGCTCGTCCCGGTGAAGGCCGCCCTCGGCTTCCTGCTGTCGGTGCTCGCCTCCCTCGGCGTGGTCGTCCTGGTCTTCCAGCAGGGCCACGGCGCGGAGCTGCTCGGCGTGGAGCAGACCGGTCCGATCATGAGCCTGATGCCGATCTTCCTGGTGGGCATCGTCTTCGGTCTCGCCATGGACTACGAGGTGTTCCTCGTCTCCCGGATGCGGGAGGCGTACGTCCACGGGGACCGGCCCGACGAGGCGATCACCAGCGGGTTCCGGCACAGCGCCCGGGTGGTCGTGGCGGCTGCCCTGATCATGATCGCGGTGTTCGCCGGGTTCATCGGCGAGAGCGACTCCATGATCAAGATGATCGGCTTCGGGCTGGCCTCGGCGGTCCTGTTCGACGCGTTCGTCGTGCGGATGGCGATCGTGCCGGCCGTGCTCGCGCTGCTCGGCGACCGGGCCTGGTGGCTGCCGAAGTG
>NZ_LIRK01000489.1 GCF_001419765.1 Streptomyces torulosus | reverse complement strand
AGGAGCTCGAGGAAGAGCGCGCGGACCGCCTCGCGCTCTTCCTCGAGCTCCTTGACGGAGGCGTCGATACGGGCGCGGGAGAACTCGTTGATCTCCAGGCCCTGGACGATCTCGTACTTGCCGTCCTTCACGGTGACCGGGAAGGAGGAGATGAGGCCCTCGGCCACACCGTACGAACCGTCGGAGGGGATGCCCATGGAGGCCCAGTCGCCCTCGGCGGTGCCGTTGACCCAGGTGTAGATGTGGTCGATGGCGGCGTTGGCGGCGGAGGCGGCCGAGGAGGCGCCGCGGGCCTCGATGATGGCGGCGCCGCGCTTGGCGACGGTGGGGATGAAGTCCTCGGCGAGCCACTTCTCGTCGCCCACGACCTCGGCGGCGTTCTTGCCGGCGACCGTGGCGTGGAAGATGTCCGGGTACTGGGTGGCGGAGTGGTTGCCCCAGATCGTGAGCTTCTTGATCTCGGAGACCGGGACGCCCGTCTTCTTCGACAGCTGGGTCAGCGCGCGGTTGTGGTCCAGGCGGGTCATCGCGGTGAAGCGCTCGGCCGGTACGTCCGGCGCGGCGGCCTGGGCGATGAGGGCGTTGGTGTTGGCCGGGTTGCCGACGACGAGGACGCGGATGTCGTCCGCGGCGTGGTCGTTGATGGCCTTGCCCTGCGGCTTGAAGATGCCGCCGTTGGCCTCCAGCAGGTCGCCGCGCTCCATGCCCTTGGTGCGGGGACGGGCGCCGACGAGCAGGCCCACGTTGGCGCCGTCGAAGGCGACGTTGGGGTCGTCCGTGATGTCGATGCCGGCGAGGAGCGGGAAGGCGCAGTCGTCGAGCTCCATGGCGGTGCCCTCGGCGGCCTTCAGCGCCGGCGTGATCTCCAGCAGGCGGAGCTTGACCGGCACGTCCGCGCCGAGCAGCTGGCCGGAGGCGATGCGGAAGAGCAGGGCGTAACCGATCTGGCCGGCCGCGCCGGTGACGGTGACGTTCACGGGAGTGCGGGTCATGGCGTTCTCCGTATGACAGCTGGCGGTGGGGCGTCCCTGCCCCGGACGTTTGATCGATCTCTTGGCGTCAAGAGAGATCGGTGGTCAGGCTATCGCGCATCCAGGATCCCCGACGGCCGGGTTCGTGTGGCCCACCACACACGGCCCGCCCCTGGCGCGCCGACCCACAAGAAAAGGCGGCCGCCGGGTCCGAGGGGGGGGGTGGACCATGGCGGCCGCCAGTGGGGGTGCCGGGCCGGGAGAGACCAATCTCCCGGGCGGGCCGGACTCCCGTGGGGGTACCTTCCACCTGCCCAGGCAACCGGAAGGCATGCCCACCAATTTCCGACTACTTTGGGAGCGACCGCTATCACTAACGGTCACGAATTCGGAGGGGGTTGCCCGTTCGAGGGGCGATGAATACGGCCGTTCCTCCGGCCCGGTGAAGGGTGTGGGTCCTGCGGCCCGGCGAGAGTGCGGGCCGAGAGTCCAACCAAGACGAGTGGGCCGGGAAGGCGTGAGTCCCGGTGAGGGGTGCGGGCCGTGGGTCCCAGCAGGGCGTGCGGGCCGGCCAAGGGGTAGGCCCGGCGAGGCGTGCGGCGTATGAGGCCGATCGGACCCGTATGGCGGCACCGGCACGACCTGTCAGCCCATCAGCCCCGGCGGCCCGTCAGCCCATCACCTACCGCCCGTCGCCCGCGCGGCCCGCCGCCCGCCCGGCCCGTCGATCGTCCGGCCCCTCGGCCGCCGGGCCGCGCGCATGCGGCAGGCCCGAGGGCAGCCCGAACTTCCGGAACCGCCCTCAACAGCCGTCCAGGACGGCCGCTCTGGGGCTCGTCGGTGACAGCGGCAGCCGCCCGCCCCCGCCGTCGGCCAGGCACGTCAACCGCCCGGTCCCTGAGCCGGGCAGCACCCTCCGCCGCCCCGGCTCACCCTGTCCGTCAGCCCTCCGGCCCCTGAGCCACTTCGGCCCGTCAGCCCCGTAGGCCGCTCAGTTCGTGCAGCCCTCCTCGCCCGTTGCCAGCGTCACGCATGCCGTGGCGTCGCCCGCGTCCTTGACCGCGACCATCGACGTGTACGCGATGTTGTCGCCGGGCTCCTCGACCGCCGCTGTCTGCTTGACCTTGCCGGCCGTCACGCGCACCTTGTCGCCCTGGGCCGCAAGCGTGATGCGGGCCCAGGCCGCGCGGCAGTTCTCGCTGTAGCGGACCTCGACCCGGGCCGTGCCGACGGTGGCCTCGTCCGCGGTCTTCACGACACCCGTCGTGCACCCCATGGTCTCGGGGTCCTTGCCGGTGCAGTCGGCTCCCGCGCACTTGACGCCGGCCGGGAGGTCGGGTTCCGTGCCGGCCCCGGTCGAGGCGTTCGCCGGCGGCTTGTTCTCGGCCTCGCTCCCGCCGCCCCCCTGGGTGAGGAAGAACGCCGCCGCGATCACGATGAGCGCCCCCACGGCTCCCGCGAGGAACATCGTCACGCGCCGCCCGGCGCCCGAGTCGCCGCCGTCGGGACGGCCCGTGCCGCCGGGCGGCGGGCCGAAGACGCCGGAAGGAGCCGCCGCGCCACCGCCCGCGCGGGCAGCCGACCCCGACGACGCCGCGGACGCCGAGGACGCCGACGAGACCGACGCGGCCGGGGTCGGCGGAGTGGACGGCGTTCCGGCCGAACCCGAGGCGGACGAGGGCGAGGTGGCCCCCCAATTGACGCGGGGGGCACTCGCGGCCGCCCCCGGCCCGCCGCCGCCGTACCGCGACGACGAGGAAGAGGAAGAGGACGACGAGGTCGAACTCCCGTACGGCGGACGGGACGTGCGCTCCTCCTCCGGCCCACGCGGCTGCGGTGGAACCGTCGGTGAGACGCCCGCCGGACCAGCGATGCCCGGTGTCGCCGTCACGCTCCGGCCCGCCCTGGCGTTCTGGCCGCCCTTGACGATCGCCTGGCCCCCGGTCTCGCCCAGCGCGGCGCGCGCCTGGGAGATACGGATGGCCTCCATGGTCATGTCGTGGCGCATCTCCGAGCGGCTCCAGGCTCGCTCGGCCAGCTCCCACATGGTCGTCAGATGGACGGGGTTGGTGCCGGTCACCTCGGCCAACGCGACGATCGCGCCCTTCGGCGCGAGCAGTCTTCCGTTGAGATACCTCTCCCATGACGTCTTGCTGTAGCCCGTACGGTCGGCCACCGCGGCGATGCTCAGTCCACCGCGGTCGACGAGTCTGCGCAGCTGACTCGCGAACTCCTTGACCTGTGGATCGAGTTCATCAGGCAAGGCCCTCCAACGAGGCATTGATTCCCCCCTCTTCCCCCTGAGCGTCTCTGTCCATGCCCCCCGTGCCGACTATCCGTGTGCCGCGCATGATGCCCTCGCTGAATCCTGGTCCGTGACCGAGCCCGAGGCCCTCTTTCGCACCCCGTTCTGGCCTACCCATTGGGATGCGCCCGGCCGGGATGTCAGTTCCCGGAAAAGGGGCGTGCGGGAGCATTTCGGGCTGGGCGCACCCCCTCGCGCGCCCCCTGCCGGTCCGTGGTCCAGTGTCCCACCGCCATCCCGGCTTTCCGGGCGGAATGACAGATCCCCGCGCGGGCCGTCCCGGACCGTCCCAAAAGCTCACGTTAGCCCTGGCGCCGAGCCGATCGTCGGTAAATCCTCGAACTCGTCAGCACATCGACCCGACCACCGCACAGACACGGCCACCCGCGTCGAACAGGGTTACGGGAGTGGCACCGGCGTCCTGTGCATCGGTGACGGTCGGAAGGTCATACGGGGACCAGGGGGATCACATGCAACTCAAGGCCAGGCTGCTGCTCGCGGCCGCCGCCGTGACGGCCTCGGCCGGGCTCGCGCTCGGTGCCGCCGCTCCGCTCGCCACGGCCTCCGGGCCGCATGTCGTCGACGGTTCGGGCGCCGCGTACAACGACTGGGGCGACGAGGGCACGCTGTCCGTGAACAGCCACTCCAGGAGCAACGCGACCCGGCTGTGGCAGAGCGTGCTCTACGCCGACGGCGCCAAGTGGAAGGACTCCGGCGGCCATCTGCACACCTTCACCCCGTGGGACATCGACGGGATCTTCGGCTGGAAGACGCGCTCGGCGACGAAGTACTGGCAGGCGCAGGAGGAGTTGGAGGACATCGACGGCATCGTCGGCCAGGAGACCTTCGGGCAGGCCGACGGCTTCCTCGACGGGCCGTACGCCGACGGCCTGGTCACGTACACGGGCACCGTGAACCAGGTGACCTTCAAGCGGCTCGACGGGAAGTACTACGTCCGGGTCGGCTCGAAGTGGAAGCTCGCCGCGTACGACTGGCGCAGCTGAGGTCGGGGCGGCCCGGCGGCGCCGCAACATGCCACCGGGCTGCCACCGGATTGCCGCCGGATTGCCGCCCGCTCGCGCCAAGGGGCCGTCACGACAGCGTGGCGGCCCCCAGCAGTGCGGCCCCGACGAGGACCAGGGCGGTGAGGACGGCGAGCGCGGCGTAGAGCGCGAGACGGCCCGGCCGGTGTGACGCCGGCTCCTCGGCGGGGGTGTCCCACCAGGGCAGCGTGGGGTCGTCCTCGTACGCCTCCGTCTCCGCCGTACCCGCGCCGGCCGACGACGGGTCCGGGGTCACCGCCGGTGCCGGAGGGCGCGGCCAGACCCGTACGGCCAGCTCCCAGCGCACCCCGAAGCGCTCGGCGTCCTCCCCGGCGACCTTGCAGAGGGCGACGACGGCCTGGCGGGGCGGGGGCTGGGTCGCGTTGAGGTAGCGCTGCCAGGAGGACTTGCTGTAGGCGGTGCGCGCGCCGAGGGCGACCAGGCTGAGCCCCGTGCGGTCCTTCAGCAGCCGCATCTGCTCGACGAAGTGCTGCACCTCCGGGGGGAGTCCGTCCGGCAGCGGCTGCCAGGCGCTCATCGACTGCCTCCTGGGCTCGGTCGGGGTCTGAGCAAGTGACGACGACCGTGGGCGGACCGGTTCCCGTCGGCGCGGTCACCGGCTCGGGCGCGTGGGGCGACGGCAGGGCGTGCCGGAGCGCGAAGGGCGCGCGGCGGGGTTCGGGGGCGGCACGCACGCGGAGATGACCTGCGGGTGCCGGCGTCGTGGCCGGGTGGGGACACCTCGGCGGAATTGTCACTTCCGTGCCACAGCGGGTGGGCAGCTGTTGAACAGGGCGTTCGCCGTGCACGAGGGTGGATCGCGACGGCGGTCCGTCCTGACTCGGGGGAGGGGACGGGCCGCCGTCTCGCGTCCGTCAGCCGGTCTCGTCGCCGACGGTGAAGTGCAGGGTGTCCTTGAGGAAGGGGATCTCCAGCAGCGGCTTCGGCTGCGCCATCAGCGCGAGGAGCACGATGGCGGAGCCCAGCGCGATGTAGGTGACCATGTCGGTGAAGCGGGAGCGGACGGCGAGCATGCCGACGTCCGGGACCAGCCAGCGCAGCAGCGCCCCGGCGAGCAGCGCGGAGCCGATCAGGATCGTGCCGAGCCGGAACGCGTCGAACGCGGTGAGCAGCAGGCCGAGGCCCACGGTGCAGAGCACGGCGAGGATCGGCCACTGCCGGGCGGGCGCGGGCGCGTCCCGGGACGCGGCCCGGCCGCCGCCCTCGGGCCGGGCGGTGTCCCGGGTGAACATCGGGAAGCGCCGGGTGACCCGGACGGGCTTGCCGTCGGCGTCGGGCGCGCTGATGGGATCCCGCACCTCGATCTCGTCCGGCGCGCCACCCGTCACCGCCGCCCCACGCTTCTCCGTCTCCCCCACGCGCCCCGACATCTCCACCCTCTCCGACCCACCCGACGCCACGGCGGCCCCGTCCGACTGCGCGGACGCGCCCGAGGCCGCGGGCTTGCCCGACTGCGCGGACGCGCCCGGACTCTCAGACCTTCCCGCCCCTCCGGACGAGCCCGGCGTCTTGGTCGCGCCCGACTTCGCCGTCGTCCTCCTCGACTCGCCCGACGCACCCGGCTCGGCCGACGCGCGCGCCCCGGCCGACGCACTCGACTTGGCCGGCGCCTGCGGCTTACCCGGTGTCGCCGATCCGGCCGGCTTCTCCGACGTACCCGGTGCATCCGACGTGCCCGGCGTGCTCGACGCACCCGGTGTCCCCGACCCGGTCGGTGTCCGTGGCGTGCTCGACTTCGCCGATGCCCGGGGCGTTCCCCGGACCTCGGCCTTCCCCGGCGCCTTGTCGTCAGCCGGCACTGCGCTCCGCCGCCTCGACCACGTTGACGAGCAGCTGGGCCCGGGTCATGGGGCCCACGCCGCCGGGGTTGGGGGAGATCCAGCCGGCGACCTCGGCGACGCCGGGGTGCACATCGCCGACGATCTTGCCCTCGGCGGAGCGGGAGACACCGACGTCGAGAACGGCGGCGCCCGGCTTCACGTCCTCGGGGGCGACCAGATGCGCGGAGCCGGCGGCGGCGACGATGATGTCGGCGCGCTTGAGGTGGGCGGCCAGATCACGCGTGCCGGTGTGGCACTGCGTGACCGTCGCGTTCTCGCTGCGCCGGGTCAGCAGCAGCGGCATCGGGCGACCGATGGTCACACCGCGGCCGACGACCACGACCTCGGCGCCCTTGATCTCCACGCCGTAGTGGCGGAGCAGGGTGAGGATGCCGTTCGGGGTGCAGGGCAGCGGGGCGGGCTCGTTCAGGACGAGGCGCCCGAGGTTCATCGGGTGGAGGCCGTCGGCGTCCTTGTCGGGGTCCATCAGTTCGAGGATGCGGTTCTCGTCGATGCCCCGGGGAAGGGGCAGCTGGACGATGTAGCCGGTGCAGGCGGGGTCCTCGTTGAGTTCCCGCACCACCGCCTCGATCTCTTCCTGGGTGGCGGTCGCGGGCAGTTCGCGCTGGATGGAGGCGATGCCGACCTGCGCGCAGTCGCGGTGCTTGCCGGCGACGTACTTCTGGCTGCCGGGGTCTTCCCCGACGAGGATCGTGCCGAGGCCGGGCGTGACGCCCTTCTCCTTCAGCGCCGCCACGCGGGCGGTCAGATCGGACTTGATCGCGGCTGCGGTGGCCTTGCCATCGAGAATCTGGGCGGTCATGGGCCCAATCTTCGCGGATGACTGCCTCCCGGTTCCAATCCGGCCGCCCATCGGACACCCGCGGCCGGTCTGCCGCGCTGGTCAGCCGCCCGGTCTGTCGCCAGATCAGCTGCCTGGTCGGCTGATCGGTCAACTGATCAGTCGGCTGCTCGGTCAACTGATCGGTCGGCCGACGAAGCGCCGGCGTTCGCGGAGGGTTCGCGAGGGGTTCGCGAGGGGTTCACGGAGGGCCCGCACACGCTCCAGTGGGAGCCCTCGGCGAGGGCGTCCCGCCGTGCCCCGGCCACCCCGCCACCCCCCGTCCGACAAGATCGGATGTGTTGCACTTGCACAACGTCCCCGGAATCCGGCTGGACATCCGAGCGGGCATATAAAACGATTGGGGCACAGTGCCGCGGGCACTGCCGGGGGGCGTGACCACAACAGAGCAGGGCATTCCTCCGACCCGTGCCGCGCGTCCCCGCACAAGGCAACGGAGGAGACCCGCCATGAGCTTCGGTGACCCGAACAACCCCTACGGCCAGCCCCAGCAGCAGCCGTCCCAGGGCTACGGCTACCCGCAGCAGAACCAGCCCCAGCAGCCCGGCTACGGCTACCCGACCGCCCCGCCGGTCTCGCAGGGGTACGGCGGCGGGTACCCGGGCGGCGCGCCCACGACCATGCCCAGCACGGTCAACGCGGCCCGTGTGATGCTCTGGGTCATCGCCGGTCTCCAGGTGATCGGCGTACTGCTGTACGCGATCGGCGCGGTGGCCATCAGCGCGGCGAGCGACAGCGCCGAGGACCCGGCGCTGAAGGACGCGCTCGGTGACGTCCCGGTCGGCATGATGTGGGCGATCGCCGTGTTCGCCGTGGGCTGGCTCGTCTACGCGATCATGCTCGCGGTGAAGTTCAAGAGCGGCGGCAACGGCGTACGCGTCGCCGCGCTGGTCTTCGGCATCATCACCGCCGTCCTGAGCATCTACCCGTTCTTCCTGATCGGCCTGGTCCACCTGGTGCTGGGCATCCTGATAGCCGTCTTCGCCGGCAACGCCAACGGCAAGGCGTGGTTCAACCGCCCGCGCTACTGAGCCGCCGAGCCCACGAAGGGCCGTACCCCGTCCCAGGGGTACGGCCCTTCGGCGTCGGTCGGCGGGCCGGGAGACGTACGGCTACGGCTTCCCCGTGGTCAGAACGGGCAGGCCCCGCCGGTCGGACGAGGTGAGAGGGAGCGCACCTGGTTCGGTCCCGTCTGGGTCTGGCCGGGACGGAGCACATAGCTGGGAGTACCGGTCACGCAGTAGTCGACGGTCGTGCTGTTGGTGACCTCGCTGACCGCCACAGGGGAGGCGAAGAAGACGCTCGATGCCTGGGCCAGCCGGTAGGTGCGGCCCGCGCCGTTCGGCGCCTCGGACATGCAGACGAACCCCCGGGGACAGGGCACGACGGCCGTGCTCCCCTCGGCGGCGGTGGCCGTGGCGGTCGCCACGCCGGTCATCCCCGTACCGAGGACGACGGCGAGCACCCCGCCGACGGCCGCTGTCCGACGTATCCGGCTCGACCTGTTGCGCATGAGAGACCCCCTGAGACCCGTGCGAGTGGGCTGACCTCTCGAGCCTCGCAGCGGAACGGGCGCCTCTGTACCGGGGTATCGGCCATTCCCCATGCCCCGTCCCGTGCGACACCGGCGACACCGGCGGCACAGGCCGCACCGGGGTCCGAGAACGCGCGGGGGCGCGCCGCATCGAGCGGCGCGCCCCTTACTGCTCCGCCGTCCGGCGGTCAGTGGCTGTGTCTATGTCTGTGTCAGTGGAAGAAGTGCCGCGTCCCCGTGAAGTACATGGTGACGCCCGCCTTCTGCGCGGCCTCGACGACCAGTTCGTCGCGGACCGAGCCGCCGGGCTGGACGACGGCCTTGACGCCGGCCTCGGTGAGGATCTCCAGCCCGTCCGGGAACGGGAAGAAGGCGTCGGAGGCGGCGTACGAGCCCTGCGCCCGCTCGGCGCCGGCCCGCTCTACGGCGAGCTTCGCGGAGTCCACACGGTTGACCTGGCCCATGCCGACGCCGACCGAGGCGCCGTCCTTGGCGAGGAGGATCGCGTTGGACTTGACCGCGCGGCAGGCCCGCCACGCGAAGGCCAACTCGGCCAGCTCCTCGGCGGAGAGGGCCTCGCCGGTCGCGAGCGTCCAGTTGGCCGGGTCGTCGCCGTCGGCCTGGAGCCGGTCCGTCACCTGGAGGAGGGCACCGCCGTCGATCGGCTTGACCTCGGCGGGGTGGGAGGGCGCGGCCGGGGCCTTCAGCACACGGATGTTCTTCTTCTTGGCGAGGGCGTCGAGGGCGCCCTCCTCGTAGTCCGGCGCGACGATGACCTCGGTGAAGATCTCGGCGACCTGCTCGGCCATCTCCTTGCTCACCGGCCGGTTGACGGCGATGACCCCGCCGAACGCGGACAGCGGGTCGCAGGCGTGCGCCTTGCGGTGCGCCTCGGCGACGTCCGCCCCGATCGCGATGCCACAGGGGTTGGCGTGCTTGATGATCGCGACGCAGGGCTCGTCGTGGTCGTACGCGGCACGGCGGGCGGCGTCCGTGTCCGTGTAGTTGTTGTACGACATCTCCTTGCCGTGCAGCTGCTCGGCCTCGGCGAGACCGCTGCCCGTGCCGTCGACGTAGAGGGCCGCGGGCTGATGCGGGTTCTCGCCGTAGCGCAGGGTGCTCTTGCGCTCCAGGGCGGCGGCGATGAACTCGGGGAACGGCGAGTCGTCGGCGGGCGCGTAGGCCGAGGCGAACCAGGAGGAGACGGCGATGTCGTACTCGGCGGTGTGCCGGAAGGCCTCGGCGGCCAGCCGCTTGCGGGCGGCGAGGTCGAAGCCGCCGTCCTTGACGGCCGTCAGGACGTCCGCGTACCGGGCGGGGCTGGTGACCACCGCGACCGACGGGTGGTTCTTGGCGGCCGCGCGCACCATCGACGGGCCGCCGATGTCGATCTGCTCCACGCACTCGTCCGGGGAGGCGCCGGAGGCGACGGTCTCGCGGAACGGGTAGAGGTTCACGACGACCAGGTCGAACGGCTCCACGCCCAGCTCGGCGAGCTGGCGCCGGTGGTCCTCCAGACGGAGGTCGGCGAGGATGCCCGCGTGCACCTTGGGGTGCAGCGTCTTGACCCGGCCGTCCAGGCACTCGGGGAAGCCGGTCAGCTCCTCGACCTTGGTGACGGGGACGCCGGCGCCGGCGATGCGCCCGGCGGTCGACCCGGTGGAGACGAGCTCCACGCCCGCCTCGTGCAGGCCACGGGCGAGCTCCTCGAGCCCGCTCTTGTCGTAGACGCTGACGAGCGCGCGACGGATGGCCCGCTTGCCGCTCTCGGCCGTGACAGTGCTGTCGGCGGTCACTGGATAACTACCTTTCGTCCCTCAATGCGATAGCCGTTGCGGGCGAGCCGCCCCACGACATCGACGAGCAGCCTTCGCTCGACTTCCTTGATGCGCTCGTGCAGAGCGCTCTCGTCGTCCTCGTTTCGGACCTCCACCACGCCCTGCGCGATGATCGGCCCGGTGTCGACGCCGTCGTCGACGAAGTGGACGGTGCAGCCGGTGACCTTGGCGCCGTACGCGAGCGCGTCACGCACACCGTGGGCTCCGGGAAAACTGGGCAGGAGGGCGGGGTGCGTATTGACGAACCGCCCACCGAACCGGGCGAGGAACTCCTTGCCCACGATCTTCATGAACCCGGCGGAGACGACCAGATCCGGCTCGTACGCGGCGACGGCCTCGGCGAGCGCCGCGTCCCACTCCTCACGGGTGCCGTGGTCCTTGACGCGGCAGACGAACGTCGGCAGTCCGGCGCGCTCGGCCCGGGCGAGCCCTTCGATGCCGCCGCGGTCGGCCCCGACGGCCACGATCTCGGCGCCGTAGGCCTCGACGCCGGTCGCCGCGATGGCGTCGAGCAGCGCCTGGAGGTTGGTGCCGGATCCGGATACCAGCACGACGAGGCGCTTGGCCACGGGCTTGGCGGCCACGGTGGGACCCTTTCTGCGGTTCTGGTCCCGTGCGGGTGCGCACGGGTTCCTGGGGGCCGCTCCACGGTCGTGCGGAGCGATCCGGCCCGCCGGGCCCGTACTTGTACATTCATACGAATGCTTTACGTCCCCCGATACGGGGAAGTCTACGAACCGGCCGACCGTCAGCAACGATACCGGCACACCCGGCGGCCCCCGTGGGACGGGGGCGTGGCCGGAAGGTAGCGTCTGCGAGGAGCGGGCCCGGGAAGGCGGTCGGGAACGCGGCCGGTGTGCGGGGCGTTCACGAAGTGACAGCTCATGCCGTACCAGCCGAATCCACCGCCGGACCCGGCACGCTCAGCACCGTGTTCAGCCGACGCCGTCGACGCCGTCGACACTGACCTGTTCACCGCTGTGTCCACCGCCGCATCACCGCCGTATCGACCGCCGCACCAACTGCCATACCGACAGCCGTACCGACACCGCCTTATCACCAAGGGGAAGACGCACTCCTGATGCCGGACCGCAGCCTCCGCCTTCCTTCGCTCCTGCTGCGCGAGCGGAGCTCCTCTCCCACGCCTCCGCGCGAGAGCGAGGACGCCGCCGAGCGGCCCGGGCAGCCGGGGTCGTCTGGGTCCGGTGGTTCCTCCGGTTCCGCGGGTTCCTCGGGTTCTTCCGGTTCCTCCGAGGACAATCCGTTCGCGCCGCCTCCGGAGGGTGCGCCCGATCGGCCGTGGCAGCCTCGGCGGCCCGCGGGCGGCCAGGGTTCCGACGGCGGTCACGGCGGCGGTCCCGGCGGGGGTGGTCACTCGCCGTGGGGCAGTCAGTGGAGCGACCGGCAGCCCGGCCGCTCCACCGGTGGGCATTTCGGTGAACGTCCCGGTGGCGGGGGCCAGGGTGGTCCCGGCGGTCCGGGTCAGGGTCAGGAGGGTGGTCCGGGCGCCGGAATGCGCTGGGACCCGACCGACCCCGCCCAGCGTCGCGCGCGGTACGCGCTGCTCTCCGGGATGTGGGCCTTCTTCTTCGCCCTCTTCGCCTGGCCGTACGTGGCCCTGCTGCTCGGCTCGCTGGCCCTGTACTGGGCGATCAGCGCGTTGCGAGCCAAGCCGCGGACGCCGGACCCCGACGCGCCGGCCCGCCCCGAGGTGAGCGGCCGTCCCCAGCGGACGGCGGCCATCAGCGGCCTCGTGACGGCCTCGCTCGCCCTGACCGTCGTGATCGCCACGTTCACGACCCAGTTCGTGTACCGGGACTACTACACCTGCGTGAACGACGCCCTCACCACAGCCTCCGAGAAGTCCTGCAAGGAACTCCTCCCGGAGGGCCCGGTACGGGACATGCTGGGCAGCGCGCAGTAGGCGGTGGACAGCGGGGGCGAACGGCGTGAGGGCGGGGATCAAGAGGCTTGGTCGGGTGCCTTCGCCCTCGTCGGCTCGCCGGGGCCGAGGGGAGTGGGGGGCTGCGCTGTCACCGGCCTCCGCGTCGGCTTGGAGAACCACGAGGGCAACGGCAGAGCCCCTGTTCGGAGCCGTCGTCGGCCCGGACGCGGGGAGCGGCTCGGCTCCGGTTGCGGGGAGCGGCTCGGCTCCGGTTGCGGGGAGCGGCTCGGCTCCGGTTGCGGTCGGGCGGCCGCAGGGGCGTCCGTGAGAGACCGGTCCGGGTGATCCGCCGCCTCGGTACGGTCCCCCGCACCCCCTTCGTGGAGGGGCCGGTCCGCAGCGCGGTCCGCGTGAGCCTCGGCCGTGGAGACCAGGGCGGCCAACGGCAGGTCAGCGAAGCGCTCCCGCGGTGCCGCCGCATCCAACGCCTCCTCCAACTCACGCGGAAACACGGCGGGCACCGCCGAACCCGGCCCCGCGACCACCGCCCCCCTCTTCCGGTCCAGCCCGCCCGGCTCCCTCATCGACCGCGCCCGCTCCGCTCTTGCCTCCTTGCGGCGGAACAGGCCACCTCTCGTTCCGGTCCGCTCCCCCGCGCGACCTTCCCCTGAGGACCGCAGCACGGTCGTGATGACCGGGCCCGCGCCCCGGTCCGCGCCCGAGGGCTTCCCGTGTGCGCGGGCGCGCCACCAGCGTGACGTGAGGGCGACGGGCAGGGCGACGGTGGCCACCCAGGCGCCGGCCGCTCCGCCGGTCTGCCACCAGAGGGGGCCGAAGTGGCTGAGCGCGGCCACTCCGAGGGGGCCGCTCGCGAGGACGGTCAGCAGAGCTACGGCAACGGCGCACAGGGCGGCGGCGACGAGGGCGGCGGCCGCGGTGCGGCGCACGGACCACGGAGCGCCCTGTTCGGCTGCGGCTCGCGCCCCCGTGAACCACCCCACGGTCGACCCGGCGGCCAGCGGCACCACTCCCACCGCCCAGGTCAGCGCCGTACCGCCCCCCGTCGGCACCGCCGCCAGCAAGGGGAACGGCGGCAGCAGAGCGGCCGGCGCCGTCGCCGACAGTGGCGCCACGACGTACCCGGCGCCCAGGACGAAACCGGGGCCCAGCGCATAGGCCGCCGCCCACACCGCCGCGTTCGGCAGCAGGGCCACACAGAGCATCAGTACGGCGAAACGACCCGACCAACCCTCGGTGAGCTGGGGGAACGACGCGCGGACCGCGTCACCGTGCCCCACCAGGGACACCGCGACCAGCAGTGCCCCGCCGCCGACGAGCGCCAGCGCCCCCGCCCCGGCGGCGGGGCACTGCTGGT
>NZ_LIRK01000488.1 GCF_001419765.1 Streptomyces torulosus | reverse complement strand
GAGGCCGCGTTGTCGGAGGCCGCGTTGTCGGAGGCCGCGGACGTCGAGTTGGTGCGTGCCGTACTGCTCCTCGGCGGAGTCCCGTGGGGCGAGCTCGACGACGGCGTGCAGCAGGTCCGGTTGAAGCTGCTGGAGACCCAGGCCCGGCAGACCGGAGAGGTGATCCGCAAGCGGCAGGCGTGGCTGTCGGTCGTGGCGTCCCGCGTCGCCGTCGACTGGCACCGGGCCCGCGCCCGCGACGCCGGCCTGCACGAACGGCTGGCCGCACGCTGGCAGCAGCGCCCTCCGGTGGAGCACTCGGAGGAGGACAGGTTGCTGGCCCTGGCGGTGGCGGACGGACTGGAGGGGCTGCCCGGCGTACAACGGCAGATCCTCGCCCTCCGCTTCTACACGGATCTGCCGGTACGGGAGATCGCACGGCTCCTCGACATACCCGAGGGCACGGTCAAGAGCCGACTGCACACGGCGGTCGCTGCCATCGGGGCACGGCTGCGAGAGATGGAGGTGATCTGAGGTGACCTATCAGCCCGAGTCGGACGAGGCCCTGCTGCGCCGGGCCTTCGCCCTGATCGGCGAGGAGGCGGGACGCCCCGACCCCGTCTCCTCGACACCCGTCACAGAGGGACGGGTGAGCGGCGCCGATCCTCAACTGGCCGGTGCCGGGCCGGTTCCGACCGGCGGCCCGAACTCCCGTACGGGAACGGTGTGGTGGCGTCGGCGCGGGGTCGTCCTGGCGGGCCTCGTCTCCGCCGCCGCGCTCTGCGCCGGTGTCCTCGGGTCCACCCTGATCGACGGCGGGACGACGAACGCCGGCTCCGATCGGTCGGGTGGCGGCGAGAACGCGTCCGGCAAGGGGCAGACGCTCCTCGAATGGATCGCCTGCGGGCGGACCATCGCGGAAGGGGACGTCGTGGCCGTGAAGCCGTCCTCAGAGGCGGGCCGGGTCGTCGTGACCTTCGACGTCCAGGACTGGATCAAGCCGACCCGGGGCGCGGAACGCATCACCCTCGACGTGGTGGACCCCACCGAGGCAGGCGTCCGTGAGCCCTGGAAGCAGGGGCAGCACCTGCTGATCGTCGTCCCGGAACGGCGCGACCAGGAGACGGACGTCTTCCAGGGCGACCAACTCCAGTCGTATCGAGCCAAGATCGAGCAGGGCCTGCCCGACGCGGCGGGCACCGAATGCCCTCCCGAGTGGAGGGATACGCCGGGGCAGGGGTAGCCGACGGCCGGGCGGCCGGAAAACACGTGGCTGATACCAATCGCTTTGAAACGATTAACTCTTGACCGCGTGCGAACACAAGTGCGCTAATCGTGGCTTCAGTTGCCCGGGGGAAACACGCAACTGACCACATCTCGGCGGGGCGACCGACCGACCATGCCTCGCCGAGACCTCGCTCGCCCGCTGTCCGGTGGCCGCCATGGGCTGTTAGCCCACGCCCACCGGACCGGCGACACGCGTCCCCTCGGGCTGCTCGAGCCCGACCGCGAGTGAAACGAGGGGAACCGTGTCACCAGCCTCTGCGGCACCACCGAGATCCGTGCAGTCCCACCGCCGAAGGGCCGGCATCGCCGTCGCCCTGTCCGGCCTCACCGTCATCGCCGCCGCGGCCGTCACCTGGGCCGCGGCGACCGACAACCTCGTCCCCACGAACAACTACACCGTCGGCTGCCTCACCGGCATGTCCGGCGGCACCGTCTGCCGCACCGACAACGCCGACGTGACCTACTACATGGACAGCGGCGGCAACGACAAGCTGGAGGACATCGACAAGGCGAACGTCCGGGTGGCCATCCAGGAGTTCCACGACAAGACCGACCTGAAGGTCAGCTACGACTCCTCGCCCTCCTGGGCCGGGGACTCGGAGACGGACATCTACTACGCCGAGGCCACCGTCCCGGGCAGCGACGAGGGCCTCACCTGGTGCAACGACAACAGCCCCGGCGCCTTCAAGTGCGACCAGCAGTACGTCCGTATCGAGGGCGGCGGCCACTACAGCCCCGGCCTGTCCTGCCACGAGACCGGTCACGCCGTCGGCCTGCTCCATGGCGCCGAGGCCTCCCCCAGACTGCCCAACCAGGACTCCAAGCTCGGCTGCATGAAGAAGACACCCGGGTTCGCCGACGGCCTCGGCACGAACAACCGGGAAAACATCAATGCCAACTACTGACGGGGCCGCAGGGAACACGGGGGAGAGCATGGAGAACGTGGAGAGAGACACGGCGGCCGCGAGGCGTGCCGTGGAGGACGGCGACAGCGCGGGGCAGGGCGCGACCGTAGAGCGGGGCTCGAACGCGGAGCGGGGCGACACCTTGAACGGGGCCGCGGCCGGGGCCGGAAGCGTGGCGACCGACGGTGAGGGCGACCGCCGTGTGAGGCGGCTGAGCCGCGTCACGCGCCTCGCGACACTCGTCGGTACGGCCGCCGCCGTGACCGCCGCGGCGGTCTGCGTGACGGCCCTTGTCGCGCGGGACCCGTCGCGCGCCGAGGCGGCCGGCGGGGCCGCGACGTCCGGCGGTCTGATCGTCACGCACGGCAGCGACCGGCATCCGAGCCAGACGGCGGCGGACTGGGTGACCTACGCCGACCACGTGGTCGCCGTGACACCGGTCGCCGAGCGGGAGATCAGCCCGACGGCCGAGGAACTGGAGCACGGGGAGGGCCTGATACTGCGCGACGTGACCCTCCGGGTCGACGACGTCCTCTGGTCCAGCGACACCCCGGGCAAGCCGGCGCCGGCGTCGTTCGCGTGGGTGGCGCACGGCTGGCAGTTCACGGGCGGCGACACCGCCCACCGCGAGAAGATGACCGGCGAGGACCAGCCCAGGATCGAACTGGGGCACAGCTACGTCATGGCCATCGAGTGGCAGCCCCCGGTGTGCGCCGAGGGCGACGACGAGATACCCGGCCAGTGGCGGGGCCTCGGCAGCGACTCGAACATCCCCTTCGACGGCAAGGTCCTCGGGCAGGGCGAGTCCGAGGGATCGGTGACGTCGGCGGCCCGCACCCTGGCCGCGGCGAAGGCCGAGGACGACCCGGAGGACCCGAACCACTCCCTGGAGGACCAACTCACCGGCAAGGGCGCCCCGGACCTGGCCCGGGCCCTCCAGAACGCCGAGCCGACCGGGACCACCTCGTCCCCGGCCTCGGACGCCGCGAAGAAGGGCGCCGCCGCCCGGACCGAGGCGACCACCGCCTGCGAGTAACCGCCGGCCTCACCTGATCCATCGCCGCAGGGGGCGCCTGCCCGGCCCAACGGGCGGGCCCCCCTGCGCACATCCGCTCACCCGGCCCGGGAAACACGTCGGCGCCCGAGCCGACCGAAGCCGACCCGAGCGCCGCACCGCAGGTCAGAGAGGCAGTGCCTCACCCGCGAACCGTAGGCCCTGTGGGACTCGAACCCACAACCAATGGATTAAAAGTCCACTGCTCTGCCAATTGAGCTAAGGGCCCAGGCGATGTTGCCTACCCGAGCATAGCCGGACGCGGCCGGGACTCCGATCGGGTATCGGTGACCCGGCCGCGTCCGGCTATGC
>NZ_LIRK01000487.1 GCF_001419765.1 Streptomyces torulosus | reverse complement strand
GCGGGTCGAGCATGCGATCGGACGGCTCAAGAACTACAAGATCCTCCGTGACTGCCGACAGCCCGGCGACGGCCTCCACCACGCGGTCCAGGCCGTCGCCCACATGCACAATCTCGCCCTCGCCTCGTGATCAGAACAGCCGTGACCCGGGCTTTGACCTGCAAAATCACGGCCTTCTGCAACACGCTTTAGGGCGCCCCTGAAGGCATGGGCCTGGCGGCCCAGCCTTCATCCTGAGCAGCGACCGGGGCTGCGCCCCGTGCTTTCAACGGCGCCACCCGGGGGAGGGCGGGCCGCAGGCCCGTCCCTCCAGGGGCGCGGGGAACTGCGCGAACGGCCCCCACCGAACCCGCACCCGCCCACACACCCCACGGGCCCCTAGGCGCCCTACAGGTTGCCCCTCTTCTCCTGCTCCCTCTCGATCGCCTCGAACAGCGCCTTGAAGTTGCCCTTCCCGAAGCCCATCGACCCGTGCCGCTCGATGATCTCGAAGAACACCGTCGGCCGGTCCTGCACCGGCTTGGTGAAGATCTGCAGCAGGTACCCGTCCTCGTCCCGGTCCGCGAGGATCTTCAGCTCGCGCAGGGTCTCGATGGGGACCCGCGTGTCGCCGACCCACTCGCCGAGCGTGTCGTAGTACGAGTCCGGCGTGTTGAGGAACTCCACCCCGGCGGCCCGCATCGTCCGTACGGTCCGCACGATGTCGTTGGTGTTGAGGGCGATGTGCTGGACGCCCGCGCCGCCGTAGAACTCCAGGTACTCGTCGATCTGGGACTTCTTCTTGGCGATGGCGGGCTCGTTGATGGGGAACTTGACCTTGAGGGTGCCGTCCGCCACCACCTTCGACATCAGCGCGCTGTACTCGGTGGCGATGTCGTCGCCCACGAACTCCTTCATGTTCGTGAAGCCCATGACCCGGTTGTAGAACTCCACCCACTCGTTCATGCGGCCGAGTTCGACGTTGCCGACGCAGTGGTCGATGGCCTGGAACGTGCGCTGGGCGGGCGGCTCGACCATGGGTTCGGCGGCGACGTAGCCGGGGAGGTACGGGCCGTCGTAGCCGGTGCGCTCGACGAGGGTGTGCCGGGTCGTGCCGTACGTGGCGATCGCGGCGAGGACGACGGTGCCGTGCTCGTCCTTCACCTCGTAGGGCTCGGCGACGGAGCGGGCGCCGTGCTCGATGGCGTAGGCGTAGGCGCGGCGGGCGTCGGGGACCTCGATGGCGAGGTCGATGACGCCGTCGCCGTGTTCGGCGACGTGCTCGGCGAGGAAGTGGCCCCAGGTGGTGGTCGCCTTGACGACCGAGGTGAGGACGAACCGGGCCGAGCCGTTCTCCAGGACGTAGCTCGCCGTCTCGCGGTTGCCGGTCTCGGGGCCGGAGTAGGCGACGAGCCGCATGCCGAAGGCGGTGGAGTAGTAGTGGGCGGCCTGTTTGGCGTTGCCCACGGCGAAGACGACAGCGTCCATTCCCTTGACCGGGAAGGGGTCGGCCTGCCGAGCGGTGTCAGGGACGGGGTGCGTGTGCGCAGAGGTGGCTGCCATGGCCGCAGGCTCTCTCCGCTCCCGCAAGGTGCGCAATAGTTCGCGTCATGGCTGGACAATCTGCACAGCCATGACCCCATACTCGGGCTTGTTCTGTACAGGATGCTCACCCCGGGAGCGCTCATGGCGATCGATCATCTGGACGGGCGGCTGATCGTGCTGCTGGCGCGCGAGCCGCGCATCGGGGTGCTGGAGATGTCGCGGCGGCTGGGGGTCGCGCGGGGCACGGTGCAGGCGCGGCTGGATCGCCTTCAGTCGAATGGAGTCATCCGCGGCTTCGGCCCCCAGGTGGATCCGGCGGCGCTCGGCTACCCGGTGACGGCGTTCGCGACGCTGCAGATCCGGCAGGGTCAAGGCGCGGACGTACGGGCGCACTTGGCGACCGTGCCGGAGGTGCTGGAACTGCACACGACGACCGGCAGCGGCGACATGCTGTGCCGGCTGGTGGCCCGTTCGAACGCCGATCTCCAGCGGGTGATCGACCGGGTCGTCGGTTTTGATGGCATCGTCCGGGCCGCCACGGCGATCGTCATGGAGAACCCCGTTCCGCTGCGGATCATCCCGCTGGTGGAGCAGGCGGCGGAGGACCGGGAGACGACGACGTAGCCGATCTGGGGGTGCGTGCGGTGGGTTTCTGGGACTACGTGGGCAGCTACCGCGAGAGGCTGCTGTTCGACGCGTACCAGCACGCCAGTGCCGTCCTGCAGTGCGTGGTCGTGGCGACGGTCGCCGGGGTGGCGATCGGCGTCGTCACCTACCGGCGGGAGTGGGCCGCCGGTCTCGCCACCGCCACGACCTCGGCCGTGCTCACCGTTCCCTCCCTTGCGATGATCGGCCTGCTGATCCCGGTGGTGGGGCTGGGGGTGGCCCCCACGGTGATCGCGCTGACGCTGTACGGGCTGCTGCCGGTCGTGCGGAACGCGATCGTGGGGCTGCGCGGGGTCGATCCGGCGCTGGTGGACGCGGCGAAGGGCATCGGGATGTCCCGGGTGCGACGGCTGCTGCGGGTTGAGCTGCCGCTCGCCTGGCCGCCGATCCTCACCGGCGTCCGGGTCGCCACCCAGATGCTGATGGGCATCGCCGCGATCGCCGCGTACGCCTCCGGGCCGGGACTCGGCAACGAGATCTTCCGCGGGATCGCCTCCCTGGGCAGCGCCAACGCGCTCAACCAGGTGCTCGCGGGCACGCTCGGCATCGTCGTCCTCGCGCTGCTGTTCGACGCCGCGTACGTCCTGCTCGGGCGGCTGACGATTCCGAGGGGGATGCGTGGCTGACACCGGCGCCGCCATCGAGCTGGTCAACCTCACCAAGCACTATCCGGGCAACCGTCGACCATCCGTCGACGGCGTCACCATGCGCATCGACGCCGGCGAGACGGTCGTGTTCGTGGGGCCCTCGGGATGCGGCAAGTCGACGACACTCAAGATGATCAACAGGTTGATCGAGCCGTCCAGTGGATCCGTCCGGATCAACGGAGAGGACGTCACCGGACTTGATCCGGTCAAGCTGCGCCGCGAGATCGGCTACGCCATCCAGTCGTCCGGCCTCTTCCCGCACATGACGGTCGCCCAGAACATCGCCCTGGTGCCCCGTCTGGCCGGCTGGTCCGGGCGACGGGTCAGGGCGCGGGTGACGGAGATGCTGGAGCTGGTGGGGCTCGACCCCGGTGAGTTCCGCGACCGGTATCCGCGCCTGCTCTCCGGGGGGCAGCAGCAGCGGGTGGGCGTGGCGCGGGCGCTGGCCGCCGATCCGCCGGTGCTGCTGATGGACGAGCCGTTCGGCGCGGTGGACCCGGTCACCCGGGGCCACCTCCAGGACGAGTTGCTCCGGCTCCAGCGCGAGCTGCGCAAGACCATCGTGTTCGTCACCCATGACNNGCCCAGTTCGACACCCCGGAGGCGATCCTCGCCCACCCCGCCGACGACTTCGTCTCCGGCTTCGTCGGCACCGGCGCCGCCCTGAGGCGGCTCGACCTCACCCGCCTGAGGGACTTGGGCGTCACCGGCTGCCCGACGGCGCATCAGGGGGAGCCGATCCAGCAGGTCCGGGGCCGGCTGCGGGCGAGCGCCACCGACGAGATGCTGCTGCTGGACCGGCGCGGACAGCCCATCAGATGGCTGCGGCGGGAGGACCTGACGCACACCGAGGGGCCGCTCACGGAGGCCGGGACCCCGGTCGGCGGGACGGTGACCAGGGACGCCACGCTCCGGGA
This sequence comes from Streptomyces torulosus, assembly GCF_001419765.1. Lineage (GTDB taxonomy): Bacteria > Actinomycetota > Actinomycetes > Streptomycetales > Streptomycetaceae > Streptomyces > Streptomyces torulosus. The sequence goes on along the minus strand of NZ_LIRK01000487.1, from coordinate 493 downwards.
GGCCCTGGAGGCGGTACTGACCGACAGCGCGGGCCGGGTCGCGGTCACCGGCCCGAACGGCGTGTACGCGGGCGCCGTCCACCTGGAGGGCCTGCTCGACTCCGTCCGCGCCCTCCTGGCCGCCGACCGCAGACACGCACGGGAGCACCAACAGGAACTGGAGGCAACCCGAACCGAGCCCACGCCCCCGGAAGCGGAGGGGGCCACGGCGGGGAGGGTGGAGGGTGGCACGGCGCGGAGCGGGAAGGGTGGCACGGCAGGTAGGTCTGAGGGCGAGGTCGCCGGACGGCCTGAGGGCGAGGCCGCCGGGGGGCCGGATGGCGACGCCACGGGGCGGCCGCAGGGTGGGGCCACCGGTCGGCCAGCAGGGGAAGTCACCGGGAGTCCGGCAGAGGGTGAGGCCACCGAAATCCCGGAGGCCGGCATCGCCGAGGAACCGAAGGGTGACGCCGTGGGGAGTGCCGGGTGAGCGCGCCGCCGGACACGGCCCCGG
>NZ_LIRK01000486.1 GCF_001419765.1 Streptomyces torulosus | reverse complement strand
AGGAGAACCTGCGTCCGGCGGCAACACTCGGCCGGCCCCGCTGAACGCCCCAACACGTGGGCCCATGTCGCTGGACGCCCTGCAGTACGCCCCCGGCCGCGTAGCCGGGCTAGGTGTTCTGTCCTGGGAGGTTGTGGACGGGTGAGGCAGGTCTCGACTGAGGGATCTTGAATAGGTGAGGGCCTTCCGGTTCGGTGTGGATTGCGACGTCTACACCCACAGAAAGGCCCTCGTGCCCCACCGTAATGCACCCCTGACCGAGACCGGACGCCTGCGCCTGGCCCGCTGCGTCGTCGAGGACGGCTGGCCGCTGCGGCGGGCTGCCGAACGCTTCCAGGTCTCGCCCACCACGGCCCAGCGGTGGGCGGATCGCTACCGCGCGTTCGGCGAGGCGGGCATGGCCGACCGCCCCAGCCGCCCGCACCACAGCCCACGGCGCACCCCGACCCGCACCGAGCGCCGGATCATCAAGGTCCGCGCCCTGCGCCGGCGAACAGCGAGGAATCATGGTGAAAGCGGCCCAGCCCGAGGAGGCGGTAACCGGGACGTTCCTCCAGTTCATTGCCCGCCGTTCGGGGGATACGCGGATGACCTCGGAGGCGTGTCCCATCCCGCAGGGGCATGCCTGGCTGGGACGAAAGGGAGACATGATGCCGCTCTATCTATCGAGGTTCAGCTACACGCCGGAGACCTGGGCGAGACTCATCGGCCACCCCGAGGACCGCGCCAAGGCCGCTCAGTCGTACATCGAGTCCGTCGGCGGCAAGCTCCACGGCTTCTGGTACGCGTTCGGCACCCGCGACGGCTACAACCTGTGGGAGGCCCCCGACAACGTCTCCATGGCCGCGGTCGCCCTGGCGATCAGCGGAGGCGGCGCACTCAGCTCGTTCGAGACGACCGTTCTCCTGACCGTCGACGAAACCATGGACGCCCTGCGCAAAGCCGGGCAAGTTCAGTACCGAGCTCCCGGCGCGTAGCGGTCCGGGCAGCCGGCAATTCTGAGGAGCAGGCGGACTGGTCCACGCCTGGCACGTCGGACTGATCCCAGGCCCGGGTTTGCAGCAGGTCAGCGCGGCGATCGATATCCGTCTGCGAGAACGGCCGCGGACCCGCACCAGGGGGCTCCGTCCATGTCTGCCCCCGTGTTTTGGCGTGCGGCGGCGTCGTGGGGAAGCCAGCACGGTTCTTGATCACATGGCTCGACACCCGTTGAACTACCAGGAGTTCCGGGCCGAACCACCACGGCCAAGGGCTAACTCAAGTTAGTCATCTTGGCCGTTCAGAAGCGTGCGGCGACGTTCCTGTTCGCGCTTGGAGTAGGCGGCCGCCCGGATCGCCTCGTCGCTCTCCAAGCCTGATCCCAGTGCGCCGCCCACGGTGGCGACCGAAGCGACGAACCAGGCCAGCGTCACGTAGTCCTCGGCGTGCAGCGGGGTTCGTGTCATGGAAGCGAACACTTGGTCGTTGAGGATGAACAGCGCCCACACCCAGTTGATGAGCATCAAACCCACGTAGCAGACGAGCACCCCGATACCCACGGTCGCGACCGTCGAGGCGTTGTACAGCCGCGCCCTCTGCCTCGCCTCCGGCGAGCTCTCTGCTGATCGATGCCACAGGTCCGCGTCTATGATCAGCCAGCCGATCATGATCGCGACAGATCCGACGGTGGCGATCACAAGGCGTGGCGTGCTGAGGGACGCGGCAAGGTTCCAGACGGTGGAGTTCACGGTGGCGACTGCCCCCGTGGCGAGCGCGGCCGCCAGGGCTTTCGACAAGCCCGGCACCAACCGCCACGGCCGGTTGGCACGGACCATCCCGGCGAGCACTCGCAGGTAACCGCGCGGCCCGCCGACGACGTACCGAAGATCGTCGGTCTCCTTCTCGCCGGTTCGGCCCGGATGAACAGGCGCGAGACGCTTGGCGGAGGGCCCCGGAAGCGGCTGATCTCCTGGAGGTCCTTCAGCACCAGTGGTTGGCGGACCCGTCATGCCGAGCACGGCTTCTTCGACGGCCCGCCGGGCCCTCGTCTGCAGCCGCAGGCCTCCCAGTGAAGGAAGAGAGAGCAGCGCCAAGCCGTGTTCGTGATTCAGGTTCACAGCGAGCCTGCGCCCGTGTGAGTGCAGCGGGAGGTCGGTGAGGGCCACGACGATGTCCCAGTTCTCCGCACTCCCACGGTCCATGATCCGGCGCATCAATGTGGGCGGGTCTTCCACCCCGGCGGTGAAGGGCTCACTGACCACCTCGATGTCGAACCGTCGCCCCTCGCCCGACTTGTCGGCGAGCCGAGCAGAAAGTGTCCGGGCCATGCGCTGCGCGATTTCCGTAGGCGTGTCCGGATCCGCCAGGAGAGCCACGACCGTAACGCCCTGAGAGGACACCTGCATGGCTGGACCCTCCTCCTCGGCTGCCCCGCCGACCCCGAGTGCCCACAGACGCCGCCGGGGTAACGTCGACGCCGCGTGACACGCCGGCCCCCGCCTGCGGGTGCAGGCGGTCACACGGCCTGCACCCACCGGTCCACGAGCGCGTCCGCCACCGCGTGTGCCGGGCGTCGCGACGCCGCGGAGATCCATCACAAGGGCCCTAGGTGTTCTGTCCTGGCAGGGCAAGACGGAGAGGCTAATTGGGCCCGACATGCGCATGCGTTCGCGCGTCCGCGTCGGCCAGGCTGACTGGGAAGCCCAGGGGCCGGGAGCCACCCGGATCCCGCAGCCGGAGGTTGCCACCATGACCGTGATGTCCATCGCCAGGTTCGAGAAGTTCTTCCGTGCGGCCGCAGGACTGGACGTCGACAAGAACGATCTCAAGCGCTACAGCGACTTCGTCGACGCCAAGCTCTACGATCTGCTGACCGTCGCCCAGGCCACGGCCAAGGCCAACGGTCGAGACGTCATCCGGACCTCTGACCTACCGATCACGAAAGGCCTCCAGGAGAGCATTCACAGTTTCCGGAAGATCGACCAGGAAGTAGAACTCAAGCCGATCCTGGAACAGCTCGCCGCCCATCCCGCTCTGGACCGTACGCCCGATGAGGAGACCGAGGCGGCCTATCCGGACGTCATCGGCGGACTCAGCCTGGCCCTTGCCCAGAGTTTCAAGATCCTCCACCCCAACCTGAAGAATCCCCAGAGTCAGCACTGGGACGAGGTTCGAGCGGTCTTCGACCTCCTGCTGTGAGTGGCGACCGCACCAAGGGCGCGGGCCACGGCAGGGCAAGCCCCAGCCCTCCGGGCTGACCTGCCACCAGTTTTCCGTGTCGGAGGGCTCAGATCTGAACTGGTCAGGGCGGCCCAGCTGGCCTCACCTGCGGAGCCGCCCACGGTCCTGAACCGGTACACCGAGGCCATGAGCTCGGGCAGCACGCCGCCGGCGCTCACATGGCGCTCCGGAGCTTTCAGTACGGGGCGCACCAGCTTCTCGCTGCCACCCTCGACCGCCGCGTACGACTGCTCACGCCGTTTCTTTGGGCCACTCGAATTCCTCCTCGACGCCCTTGAGCTCAGTCCGCGAGGTCAGCCTTGCCGAAAAGGGCCGCGTAACTGGAGGGGAGCTGACTGAGGATCTGATTCAGTTCTCCGCCGGTGACAGCGTCGGCAACGGTGGTCAGGACCGCGCCGGCGTCCCACTGCGCCGTTCGCGGCCGGGCATTGGTGCGCTCGGCAACCCGGCGGTAGAACTCTTCGATCCCGAAGCTCTGCGCGTGCTGCGGCGTGGCATGGTCCAGAACCTGTCCCAGCGGGCCGGGCAGCTGGGATGCGAGGTCCTTGACCTCTCCCGGGCTGATCCGTTGGGCCAGCACTTCCAGCACGGCGTTGGTGACGCCCGCGGCTTCAGCCTGGTCGTTGTATTCGCCTCGCTCCCGTACACGGGCGAGGAATCCGTCGTATTTCATCGCTGCCTCCTTCTGCCGCGGTCACCGCTGGTCATGGGGGTCGCCCGATGCGCTGTCAGGTCAGCCGCGTCCGTCCGTCGGCGCGTAGCTGCCGCTGGCAGGGCTCTTGGCCCAGGGCCACGACAGGCCGGCATGAGCCGTGGCCGCGCCCTCGTCCTTCATGAGGGCGACGCGATGCTCTGGCGCCGCGCGCGTGAGTGACGGGCAGAAGAAGGCCGCGCTGCCGGACGGGTGTCCGGAACCCCGGCGTTAACGTGTCAGCCGCTGCTCCCGGGGCTCTCACTCGTCTCGCTGATCTCGACGTGCCGGGGCTTTGCGACCTCGGCCTTGGGGACGGTGATGGCGAGCACCCCGTCCGACATCTGCGCATTGATCTTTTCGGTGTCGACCTCTCCGGGCAGCCGCAGCCGGAACTCGAAGGCTCCGGTGCGGCGGGTGCTCCGGCGCAGGACGCCTTTGCGTTCCTTCTCCTTGATCTCTCCGGTGACCACCAGCTCCTGGCCGTTCGCTTCGACGTCGATGTCCTTGCTCTTGACGCCGGGGAGTTCGATCTCGACGCGGAAGGCGTCGTCGGACTCCGTGACATCCGCCAGAGGTGTCCACGCGACTGCGGTCGCCGCGCCTCCCACCGTCGATTCCATCAGCCCGCTCATCTCGCTGAGCAGTTGCTCGAACTCCGTCAGCGGATTGCGTGCCCAGCCAAGCGGCCTGGCCTGCATTGCGGCACCCCGTTGGTGCCGGACGGGCGTAGTCATTCCCATCGCCTCCTTCTCCTTCTCGTGATCTCGTCGCTCTCTGGGGTCATGCGAGCCACGCGGACTCCTTCGGACGGGTGCGCGGGGAGCTGTCGGTGCCGCCGGGCGCGGCCGTGTGGCCCAGGTAGCGGTGCACGAAGTGGATGCTCATCGCGCCTTCGCCGACCGCGGAGGCCACGCGTTTCACCGAGCCGCTGCGGACGTCGCCGGCGGCGAAGACGCCAGGCAGGCTGGTCTCCAGCGTCAGGCAGTCGCGGCCCTGGCTCTGCCAGACTTCGGGAACGGAGCGGGCCTGCGCCTCCATGCCGGTGAGCACGAAGCCGCGCGCGTCGAGGGCGAGCGCGCCCGACAACCACTCGGTGTGGGGGTCGGCGCCGGTGAAGACGAACAGGGCCCGCACCGCGAGCTGCCGATGCTCGCTCGTACGGTGGTCGACCACGGTGACCGCCTCCAGCACCTTGTCGCCGAGTGCCTCGGTCACCTCGGTGTGCAGCAGCACCCGCACCCGCGGGTGGCGCTCTACCTGATCGATCAGGTAGCGGGACATGTGCGCCTCAAGACTCGGCCCACGGACGAGCAGATACACCCGCGGTGCGTACCCGGCCAGGAAGAGTACGGCCTGGCCCGCGGAGTTGCCGCCCCCGACGACGGCCACCGGGTCGGTGCGGCACTGCTGGGCCTCGTAGACGGTCGCCGAGTAGTGGACGCTCGTTCCCTCCAGGCGTTCGATGCCGGGCACGTGGAGGCGGCGGTAGCGGGCGCCGGTGGCCAGGACGACGGTGCGGGCGGTGATCTCGCTGCCGTCGGCGAACCCGACGGCGTAGTGGCCGTCCCGCGGTTCGAGACGGGCCACCTCCACCGGGACGCTGATCCGGGCGCCGAACTTGTCGGCCTGGAGCACGGCGCGGTCGGTGAGTTCGGCGCCTGAGATGCCGGAGGGGAAGCCAAGCAGATTCTCGATGCGGGACGACGTCCCGGCCTGGCCGCCGGTGGCCATCGCCTCGACCAGGGTCGTACCGAGACCTTCCGAGGCGGCGTTCACCGCGGCGGCGAGGCCGGCGGGTCCGGAGCCGACGATCAGGAGATCGCCGTGATGGTTTCCTGCGGGCAGCGAGGGCAGGCCAATGAGCCGGGCCAGTTCCGCGTTGCTGGGGTTGCGCAACAGAGTGGTGTCCCGCCAGATGACGAGCGGTGTCTCCTCCGGGCCGACGCCGAAACGGCGCAGCAGCGCCTCGGCCTCCTCGTCCGTCTCCAGATCGATCCAGCGGTACGGCAGCCGGTTGCGGGCGGCGAACTCACGCAGCCGCCGGGTGTCGGGCGAATAGCGCGAGCCGACAATGCGGAAACCGGCGCCCTGGCCGACGAGCAGGGCACGGCGGCCCAGGCAGGCACGCAGCACCAGATCGCCAAGGACGGAGTCCCGGGCCACCAGGTCACGCAGCTGATCCATGGACAGGGCGAGGACCTCACCGGGGTCCCTGACCGTAGCGGTGTAGAAGGCCACCTGCCCGTTCAGGAGGCCGAGTTCGCCGATGAAGCGGCCGGGGCCGTGCACACGCAGCAGACGTTCGTCGGGCGTGCCGTAGTCCTCGACGACGGCGACCGAGCCGCTGAGGACGACGTAGAATGTCTCGCACCGCTCCCCCTCCCGGATCAGCACTTCGCCGGCGTCGACTTCGCGCCGCCGACCACGCTGCGCCAGGCGGTCGATCTGGTCCTCCGACAGGCGGGGATAGGCGCCATAGATGTCGGCGGTCTCGAAGGGGACGCTCTCCTGCGTCTCGTCCGGCACCTGCGCTGCGCTCGGCCGCGTCCCGTCGCCGGACATCACACGAACGCCTCATGGACGAAGCACCACCGCCAGTCCTCGCCGGGCTCCAGCGACGCCGCGATCGGATGGCCGTCGGCGGCGGCGTGACGGCGCGCGTGCCGGTTCGGCGAGGAATCGCAGCAGCCGACGTGGCCGCAGGTCAGGCAGAGCCTCAGGTGGACCCACGGGGAGCCGAGCAGCAGACACTCTTGACACCCTTCGGGGGTCAGTGGCCGGACCGGCCGGACGAGCGCGAGGTGGGGGTCGGTTCGTACGGTCATGGCTGATCACCCCTTCCCGGCCGGTTCGCGGCCCGCGATCGACTGCTCCACCCACCGCCGCAGGGCTGGGGCAGGTGCGGCGCCCGCTTGCCGGGCGATGGTCTGTCCTTTGTCGAGGACCAACAGTGTCGGCACCGCCTGGACCTCGAACCGCTGCGCCAGGCGTGGGTTCTTGTCGACGTCGACCTTGACCAGCTTGATCTTTCCCGCGAGATCGGCGGCGACCTTCTCCAGCGCGGGGCTCACCATGCGGCAGGGGCCGCACCAGGTGGCCCACAGGTCGACGACGACGGGCACGGTGGCCTGCTCGACGACCTCGGTGAAGTCGTCGTCGCCCGCGTCGGCCGTCCACGGCAGCGGCTGTTTGCAGTTGCCGCACGTGGGGCGGCCCTCGGCTGCCACGGGTACGCGGTTGGTGCGCCCGCAGTGCGGGCAGGTGACGTTGGTGGCCTGCACGGTACTCATGCCGCCCTCACTCCCTTCATGTCATCGGGCTGGTCGTAGGTGACCACCAGCTCTCCGTGCTCGGCGTCGACACGGACCGTCGCGCCGTCCTGTACGTCGCCGCGCAGCAGGGCGCGCCCGACCAGTGTCTCGACCTCGTGCGAGATGTAACGCCGCAGCGGCCGGGCCCCGTACACCGGGTCGTAGCCCTGGTGGGCGATCAACTCACGGGCGGCCTCGGTGAGTTCAACGGTGATGCGGCGCTCGGCGAGGCGGCGGCGCAGTTCAGCGAACTGCAGCTCCACGATCCGCTCGATCTGCCGCTCACCGAGCGGCTTGAACAGCACGATGTCGTCGACGCGGTTGAGGAACTCCGGGCGGAAGTGCCCGCGCAGCTCGCCCATCACCAGGGCGCGGGCGTCCGGCTTGACCTCGCCCTCGGCGGTGGCACCGTCGAGGAGGTGCACGGAGCCGATGTTGGACGTCATGATGATCACGGTGTTGCGGAAGTCGACGGTGCGGCCCTGGGCGTCGGTGATGCGGCCGTCGTCGAGGATCTGCAGCAGGGTGTTGAAGACATCGGTGTGCGCCTTCTCGATCTCGTCGAACAGCACGACCGAGTACGGCTTGCGGCGAACGGCCTCGGTGAGCTGACCGCCCTCCTCGTAGCCGACGTACCCGGGCGGGGCCCCCATCAGCCGGCTGACGGTGTGCCGCTCCTGGTACTCGCTCATGTCAAGGCGGACCATGTTCTCCTGGGAGTCGAACAGGGCCGCGGCGAGGGTCTTGGCCAGCTCGGTCTTCCCGACGCCGGTGGGGCCGAGGAAGATGAACGAGCCGATGGGGCGGCGAGGGTCGCGGATGCCGGAGCGGGCGCGGATGATGGCGTCGGCGACGAGCTTGACGGCCTCGTCCTGGCCGATGACGCGCTCGCGCAGGATCTCGTCGAGGCGCAGTAGCTTCTCGCGTTCGCCCTCCTGGAGGCGGGCGACGGGAACGCCGGTCCAGGCGGCGACGATCTCGGCGATCTCCTCCTCGGTGACGACCTCGCGCAGCAGCCGGTTCTGCCCCTGCTTGGAGGCCAGTTGCTCCTCCTCGGCCTTCAACCGGCGTTCCACGTCCTGGAGGCGGCCGTAGCGGAGTTCGGCGGCGCGGTTGAGGTCGTAGGCGCGTTCGGCCTCCTCCGCCTCGTGGCGGACCTGTTCCAGTTCCTGGCGCAGTTCCTGCACGCGGCGGATCGCCTGCCGTTCGGCCTCCCACTGGGCGTGTTTGGCGTCGGCCTCGCCGCGCAGGTCGGCGAGTTCCTTGCGCAGTTCCTCGAGGCGGGTCTTGCTCGCGGGGTCGGTCTCCTTGGAGAGGGCGGCCTCCTCGATCTCCAGGCGGGTGACGCGGCGGGTGATCTCGTCGAGTTCGGCGGGCATCGAGTCGATCTCGGTGCGCAGCCGGGCGCAGGCTTCGTCGACGAGGTCGATGGCCTTGTCGGGCAAGAACCGATCGGTGATGTAGCGGTGGCTGAGGGTGGCCGCGGAGACCAGTGCGGTGTCCTGGATCTTCACGCCGTGGAAGATTTCCAGGCGCTCGCGCAGTCCGCGCAGGATGGAGATGGTGTCCTCCACGCTCGGCTCGTCGACCAGGACCTGCTGGAAGCGGCGTTCGAGGGCGGCGTCCTTCTCGATGTGCTTGCGGTACTCGTCGAGGGTGGTGGCGCCGATCATGTGGAGTTCGCCGCGGGCGAGCATCGGCTTGAGCATGTTGCCCGCGTCCATGGCTCCTTCGGCGGCGCCCGCGCCGACGACGGTGTGGAGTTCGTCGACGAAGAGCAGGATGTGCCCCTGGGCTGCCTTCACCTCGGACAGCACGGCCTTGAGGCGTTCCTCGAACTCGCCCCGGTACTTTGCCCCGGCCACGAGGGAGCCCATGTCCAGTGCGAACACGGTCTTGTCGCGCAGTCCTTCGGGCACGTCGCCCCGGACGATGCGCTGGGCCAGGCCCTCGACGATGGCGGTCTTGCCGACGCCGGGGTCGCCGATGAGGACCGGGTTGTTCTTGGTCTTGCGGCTGAGGATCTGGGTGACGCGGCGGATCTCGGCGTCCCGGCCGATGACCGGGTCGAGCTTGCCGTCCCTGGCCTCGGCGACCAGGTCGCGGCCGTACTTCTCCAGGGCCTCGTATGCCACTTCGGGGTTGGCCGAGGTCACGCGCTGGTTGCCGCGGATCTGGGTGAGCGCGCTCAGGAACGAGTCTCGGGTGATGCCGTGCTCCTTGAGGAGCCGTCCGGCGGCGGTGGACGGGCCCTCCTCGGCCAGGGCGAGCAGGAGGTGCTCCACGGAGACGTACTCGTCCTTGAGCCGTTTGGCCTCCCGCTCGGCCGCGTCCAGCAGCCGGGACAGCCGCTGGGTGACGAACACCTGGCCCGGCGCGGCACCCGGGCCGGTCACCTTGGGCCGACGGGAAAGCTCCTCACGCACAGCCGCACGGAGTTCCTCGGGCTCCCTGCCCGCCTGTTGCAGCAGCCGCGGGATCAGGCCGTTCTCCTGGTCGAGGAGAGCAAGCAGCAGATGCTCACCGTCGACCTCGGTCTGGCCCATGCGGACGGCGGCGGTCTGCGCCTCCTGGAGAGCTTCCTGTGACTTCTGGGTGAGACGGTTCATGTCCATGGCGGTATGTCACTCCTCGTACCGGCGCGGCGCAGTGCGGCTTCGAGCAGGCTGATGCGGTCCAGCAGATCGAGCACCAGACCGATGGATGCGTAGTTGAGACACAGACCGGAGCGCAGCCGCTGAACGCGGGCGAGAACTGCCGGGGCCGCGGAGTCGAACACCAGGCGGCCCGCGGAGTCGCGCTCGGCGTCGACCAGGCCCAGGGCGACGAACCGGCGGACCAGGTCGGGATGGACGCCGGCGCGGCGGGCCACGGTGTCCAGGGAAAGCCGGGGCACGGGAACGAGCGCGTACCGCACGGCCGTGGAGCCGGCGGGACGCCCGCCCGCGTCGGCCCGGGCGGTCCGGCCGCCGGTCGCCGCCCATGAGGGTCGGTCGCTCATCACGTCCTCCTGGGATCGTACGAAGAGGTGGCGGCGAGCTCCTCGAACAGCTCGCGCTCCCGGTCGCTGAGCTTGGGCGGCACCATGACGCGGAGTTCGGCGTAGAGGTTGCCGTCGGCACCGCGCGGATTCGGCATGCCCTCGCCGCGCAGCCGCAGCCGCCGGCCACTGGGCGAGCCCGCGGGCACGGTGACCTTGGCCGTGCCGCCGCCCGGGGTGGGCACCGGAACCGTCGCGCCCAGCGCGGCCTCCCAGGGGGTTACCGGAAGCTGCACGTACACGTCCCGGCCGTCCAGCCGGAACCGAGGGTGCGGTTGGATGCGCACCCGCAGATACAGATCCCCCGCGGCGGCGTCACCACTGCCCCGTCCGCCCTCGCCCGCCAGGCGAATGCGCTGCCCGTCGGTGACGCCGGGCGGTACGTCGACCTCGTACCGTCGCGGCTGCCCGGTGGGGCCGGCGAGCGTGACGGTTCGGCGGCCGCCCCTGTACGCCTCCTCGACGGTGAGCGGCAGCTCCGCCTCCTGGTCGGCTCCCGGTACGCCGCCGGGGGCGGCGCCTGCTCCGAAGAGCGAGCCGAGCAGGTCCTCGATGTCGATGCCCTCCCCTGCGAAGTCGTCGCCGAAGCCGGTGTACCGGACACGGGGGCCGCCCGCGCCCGCCGTCCTCCGAGCGCGGAAGCCGCCGCCGGGTCCGGCGCCGGCACCGACCCGCTCCTCCCAGTCCTCGGGTACCCTCCGGAAGTCCTCGCCGAAGCGGTCGTAACGGGCCCGGGTCTTGGGGTCCGACAGGACGCTGTACGCCTCGTTGAGGTCCTTGAAGCGTTCCTCCGCCCCCGGGTCCTTGTTGACGTCGGGGTGGTACTTGCGGGCGAGTTTGCGATATGCCTGCTGGATCTCGTCCTGGCTCGCGGTCCGTGACACGCCCAGTACCTCGTAGAAGTCCTGTGCCATGACCGGTCACTCCCGCTTCGCGACAGTCACGGCGGCGGGCCTGAGCTGGCGTTCGCCGTCCCCGTAGCCCGGGCGGAGCACCTCGACGACCGTGCCCGGTGGGGCGTCGGGGTCCTGGACGACACCGACCACCTCGTGGCGGGCCGGGTCGAAAGCGACGCCGGTCTCCGCGTGTCGCGGGTAGCCGAGCAGTTCGAGGACGTTCACCGCCTGGTCACGGACCGCCCGGACGCCCTCCACGATCGCGCCGGGGTCGGATCCCGCATGGGTCAGGGCGAGTTCGAGGTTGTCCACGACGGGCAGGAAGGCCGCGGCTGTGCGGGACCGCTCGACCATCCGCTCCCGCTCCAGTTCCCTGGCGTGGCGCTTGCGGAGGTTGTCGAGGTCGGCGAGCGCGCGCCGCCAGCGGTCCTCGAGTTCCTTGAGCTCGGTCGTGTGCTCGTCCTCGGACGGGGCGGGGCCACCGGCCGCGTCGGGGCCGGGTTCCTCGTCCGTGTCGGGCCCCGTCCCGGCCGGCTGGCCCGAGCGCGGAAGATCCCCTCGGGGAGGGCGTGCGGCGCCCTGCGGAGCCGGGTCGGCCGGGTCCGGCACGGCCGGGTCGGATTCCCTGGGGTGGATCGGCATGACGGTTCCTCAGTCCTTGTCGAACTCTGCGTCGATGACGTCGTCGTCACCGCCACCGCCGCTCGGGCCGCCGCCGGTCGTACCGTCCCCGGTGGTGTCCTGGTCGGGACCACGCGTGGCGGCGCCGCCCTGATGCGCCAACAGCCCTGACAGCACCTGCTGGAGTTCGGAGGTCAGGGGCCGCACCCGCTCCACGCCTGCCTCCTCCTTGACCGCCGCCCGGGCATCGGACACCAGCATCTCGGCGCGTGCCTTCTCGTGCGCGGGTGCGGCGTCGCCCAGCTCGGCGAGGCGCTTGTCGACCTGATAGGCGACAGCGTCGAGCTCGTTGCGGGCGTCGACGGCCTCACGCAGGGCCTGGTCCTGGCCCTGGTTGCGCTCGGCCTCCTGGACCATGCGTTCGACCTCGCCGCGGTCGAGGTTGGAGCTCTCGGTGATGGTGATGCCCTGTTCCTTGCCGGTGTCCCGGTCTCGGGCCTTGACGTTGAGAATGCCGTTGGCGTCGACGTCGAAGGTGACCTCGATCTGCGGTTCGCCGCGCGGCGCCGGGCGGATGTCGGTGAGCTGGAAACGGCCGAGCACCCGGTTGTCGGCGGCCCGTTCGCGCTCGCCCTGGAGGACGACGATGTCGACGGCGGGCTGGTTGTCCTCGGCTGTGGAGAAGGTCTCGGCGCGGCGCACGGGGATGGTGGTGTTCCGCTCGATGATCTTCGTCATCACGCCACCCCGTGTCTCGACACCCAGCGACAGGGGCGTGACGTCGAGCAGCAGGACGTCCTTGACCTCGCCCTTGAGCACCCCGGCCTGGATCGCGGCGCCCAGGGCCACGACCTCGTCGGGGTTGACGCTCATGTTGGGTTCCTTGCCGCCGGTCAGCCGGCGCACCAGCGCCTGGACGGCGGGAATGCGGGTGGAACCCCCGACGAGGATCACCTCGTCGATGTCGCTCTCGCCGACCTTGGCATCGGCCATCGCCTGCTGGACCGGCCCCAGGCACCGCTCCACCAAATCGCTGGTGATCTGCTCGAACGTGGACCGCATGACCGAGTCGGTCAGGTGCTTGGGCCCCGAGGCATCGGCCGTGATGAACGGCAGGCTGACCTGCGTCTGCGTCACCGAGCTCAGCTCGGTCTTGGCCTTCTCCGCCGCCTCGAACAGGCGCTGCAGGGCCTGCGGGTCCTTGCGCAGATCGATGCCGTTCTCCTTCTGGAAGTCGTCCGCGAGGTAATCCACCAGACGCCGGTCGAAGTCGTCACCGCCCAGGTGGCTGTCGCCCGCCGTGGAACGCACCTCCACCACGCCGTCGCCCACGTCGAGGATGCTCACATCGAACGTGCCGCCGCCGAGGTCGAAGACCAGCACCGTTTCGTGCTCCTTCTTGTCCATGCCGTATGCGAGGGCGGCCGCGGTCGGCTCGTTGATGATCCGCAGCACCTCCAGTCCCGCGATCCGCCCGGCGTCCTTGGTGGCGGTGCGCTGGGCGTCGTTGAAGTAGGCGGGCACGGTGATGACCGCCTCCGTGACCCGCTCCCCGAGCTGCTTGGAGGCGTCGTCGGCCAGCTTGCGCAGTACCTGGGCGCTGATCTCCTCGGGCGCGTAGAGCTTGTCGCGCACCTTGAAGCGGGCGACGCCGCCTTCACCCTCGACGACGTCGTACGCCACCGCCCTGGCCTCGTCCGAGATCTCGTCGAAGTGCCGGCCGATGAACCGCTTCGCCGAGTAGATGGTGCCCTTGGGATTGAGGATCGCCTGGCGCCGGGCCAGCTGGCCCACCAGCCGTTCCCCGGTGTCGGTGAAGGCCACCACGGACGGTGTCGTACGGTTTCCCTCGGTGTTGGGCACGACGGAAGGCTCGCCGCCCTCCCACACGGCGATCACCGAGTTCGTGGTGCCCAGGTCGATGCCCACTGCCTTGGCCATGAGGAGCTCCTCCCGGTGCGGCGGCATGCGCCGCAGCCGCGGTCCGATCGTTCATGTATGGGCGGGACGTCCGCCGAGGCCGGTGGTTCGCAGCCCGCCGAGCAGCCGTATGGCCTCGTCGGCGACCGCTTCGTCCACGACGACGTCGTACCTGCTGGGCTGCATCGAGCGGACCGAGGCGAAGTCCCGGCGGCCGCCCTGCAGCGCGTGCAGCAGCAGACCGAACAGCGCGCCCACGATCGCCCCGAAAATCAGGCCGTAGAGGGCGACGAGCAGGGCTGAGACGAGCGGGTCCACCCAGTCGAGCAGGCCGAAGAGCCAGCCGATCAGCGCACCGGGAAGGGCCCCGCTCGCCCCACCGTGCAGGGCGGCCCGGCCGTAGTCCATACGTCCGACGACCTGCTCGACGAGGCGGACGTCCTGCCCGATGATGGCCACCCGCTCCACGGGAAACCCCTGGTCCGAGAGATGGTCGACGGCGCGTTCGGCTTCCTGGTACGTCTCGTACGTGGCAACGGGCCTGCGAGACTGCTCGGTCATCGCCCAGTCCTTTCTGCCGGGAATGCATGGCGGCCCCCGGCACGCCCCAGACTGGCGAACCGAGCGGCCCTACGCCTGCCCCCGGCAGGTCAAAGAACGACGGCGCCCGTCCCCCCGAGAGCACGAGGCGAACCCCGAAGACCTCGGGTGAGCCGCTCGCAGAGGGGTACGCGAAGGCCGCCCACCTCTGTGCGGGCTCAGGAAAGGGAGTGATCCCATGGTCGGCCGCTGGGCCCGGAACATGCGCCGAGGCCGTCCCGTCCAGGAAGGCAGCCCTCCACGGGGCCGGCCCAGGCGGCACCCGACGGCCTCGTGGAGAGGGTCCCGCCCGCACCTACCCAGCCCGGCCGACCCTCCCCACGAACTGCTGGCGATCTCCCGCGCCCTGTTCGACACCCGGAACGAAGGCGACATCCTGCGCCAGGCCATGGACCATGTGTCGGCCGTCGGCCCGTACAGAGCCGAGGCCGGATACCTCAGGGTGCACGGCCGGCTGGTCCCCAGCCCGCAGGGCGGGCCGGACCCTGCGTCAGCCGTCGACCGGACGGTGCGAGAGCTGACGGGGCGGGACGGCCCCGTGGCCGTTCCCGGCCGCTCACGAGGCCGGGCCCTGGCCCTGCACGGACCCGGTGGACTGCACGGCTACCTCGTGGTGACGTCGCGCTCCCGGCCCACCCATGCTCAGAACTACCTGCTCACCGCGCTGGTGCGCCTCACCGCCGCGGCCCTGTCGGTCGCCGTCGCGCACCGCCGCCAGCAGGAAGACGCGCTGGAGCTGCAACTACTGCGACGAGAACGAGCAACCCTCCAGCAGCGGCTGATCTCCCTCGTGGTCGAGGCGGGATATCAGCGTGCCGTGCACGAGGCCCTCGCCGAGGTCGCGTCCTCGGGCGGCGGCGAGGAGGCCATCACCAGCGCATTGCATGAGCTCACCGGATTTCCGGTGCTGGTGGAGGACCGCTTCGGCCGACTGCGGTCCTGGACCGGCCCCGGCCGGCCCGACCCCTATCCGGACCCGGACCCCGCACGCCATGAGGAGATGCTTCAGACGGTCGCCCGGAGAGGCGGATCCGTGCGGATCAAGGGCCGGCTCAGCTGCGTGATACGCCCCCGCGGTGAAGTCCTCGGAGTACTGGCCCTGGTCGATCCCCGGGACGAGGCCGACGATTACGCCGTGTTCGCTCTGGAGCACGCCGCCACCTCACTCGCCCTGGAGATGTCGCATCTGCGCCACCTGGCGGAGGTGGAGCTGCGACTGCACCGCGAACTGGTCGACGATCTTCTGGCGGGCACGGACGAGGCGAGCGCCTACGCCCGGTCAGAGGCGTTCGGGCACGACCTGCACCGCATCCAGTACGTGGTCGTCGTGCAGTGGAGGAGCCAGGTCTCCGACGACGCCTTCGCGCGGACCGTGAGCCGGGCGGCTTCGGCCGTGGGCATGCGGTCAATGGTGACTCGGCGTTCCGACCACGTGGTCCTGGTCGCCGAGGGCAGGCCCGACGACCACGCCTTGTACGAGGCGCTCGCCCGGGAGACCGGCACACCGGACGGGACGATCGGGGTGAGCGCCCGCTGCGACACCCCGGACGGTCTCCCCGGCCGCTACCAAGAGGCACTGCGGGCCCTGGAGGTACGCCGACGGTCCCGAAGTCGGTACGGCACGACGTTCTTCGACGCTCTGGGCCTCTACCGCATCCTGGGACCTGGGAACGACTACCAGGAGCTGGAGGGGTTCGTTCGGGAATGGCTGGGACAGCTCGTCGACTACGACAGCCGGCACCGTGCGGCGCTCGTGGAGACTCTGTCCCGGTACTTCGACTGCGGCGGCAACTACGCCGAGACCGCCGAGTCCCTCACGATCCACCGCAGCACGCTTCGCTACCGGCTCCAGCGCATCCGCGAGATCAGCGGCCATGACCTCACGAACGTGGAGGACCGCCTCAACCTGCAGGTCGCGACCCGGGTGTGGAAGATCATGCTGGGCGGACCCGGATGAGGAGCCCATGGCGATGGGCCCTGCTCTGGGAACACCCGTGATCTTGGTGCCGGCTGTCCCGCTTGTGTGCCGACCAAAGTGCTCGTCACACATCGTGTCAGCGCCGGACGCGGGGCATGCCCAGGCCGATCCAGGCGATGATCTCGCGCTGGATCTCGTTGTTGCCGCCGCCGAAGGTGAAGATGACGGCCGAGCGGTAGCCGCGTTCGAGTTCGCCGTGCAGGACGGCGCCGGCCGAGCCCTCCTTGAGGGTGCCGCCGGCGGCGACGATCTCCATGAGCCAGGCGTAGGCGTCGCGGCGGGCCTCGGAGCCGTAGACCTTGACGGCGGACGCCTCCTGCGGGGTGAGGGTGCCGTCCTGGACGGCGCTGACCATGCGCCAGTTGAGGAGCTTGAGCGCGTCGAGCCTGGTGTGGGTCTGGGCGAGGCGGCGGCGCACCCAGGGCAGGTCGATGACGCGGCGGCCGTCGGCGAGTTTGGTCTCCATGGCCCAGCGCTGGACGTTGTGCAGGGAGCGGATCGCCATGGTGCCGTGGGCGGCGAGGGTGACGCGTTCGTGGTTGAGCTGGTTGGTGATCAGCCGCCAGCCCTTGTTCTCCTCGCCTACACGGCGGGAGACGGGCACGCGGACGTTCTCGTAGTAGCTGGCGGTGGTGTCGTGCGAGGCGAGGGTGTTGATCAGGGTGCAGGAGTAGCCGGGGTCGGTGGTCGGGACGAGGAGCATGGTGATGCCCTTGTGCGGTGGCGCGTCCGGGTCGGTGCGGGTCGCCAGCCACACCCAGTCCGCCGTGTCGCCGTTGGTCGTCCAGATCTTCTGGCCGTTGACGACGTACTCGTCTCCCTCGCGCACCGCGCGGGTCTTCAGCGAGGCGAGGTCCGTGCCGGCGTCGGGCTCGCTGTAGCCGATCGCGAAGTCGATCTCACCGGAGAGGACGCGCGGCAGGAAGTACGACTTCTGCTCCTCGGTGCCGTACTGCATGATCGTCGGGCCGACGGTGTTGAGGGCCATCAGCGGCAGCGGGACGCCCGCCTGAGCGGCCTCGTCGAAGAAGATGAACTGTTCGATGGCGGTCAGGCCGCGTCCGCCGTACTCCTTGGGCCAGCCGACGCCGAGCCAGCCGTCCGCGCCGAGGCGGCGGATGGTCTCCCGGTAGAAGCGCTTCTGCGCCGCCGGCTCGGAGTGCCGGGTGTAGGCGCCCGCCGGGACCAACTCGGCGAAGTAGGCGCGCAGTTCGGTGCGCAACCGCTGCTGCTCGGGCGTGTATTCGAGGTGCACGGCGCCTCCAGGCTCCCCAAGGCCGACCTGACGGCGCACACGCTAGAACGTGTTCCAGTAATTGGGAACACGCGGGAGCGTGGCAGTCCGGCCGATCGCCGTCGACACCGCTCGATGGCACCCGAGGGGGCGCGCGGTTCAGCCGAGGGTGACGAGGAAGTCCGTGCAGGCCCGGGCGCAGGCGCGGCAGGCCCGGGCGCTCTCCTCGGCGCCGGGGTGCTCGTCGAAGACGCGGGCGCACTCCAGGGCGACCGTCCGGCACCACTCGACCTGGACGCGCACGGCCGCTTCGTCGAGGTTGGTCTGCTCGGACAGCGCCCGGCAGGTGGCGTCGCACACCTCCGCGCACATGATGCCCTTGCGCCGCATGTGCTCCTGCTCCTCTGGGCCGTCCGGATCGGCGAGGCTCGCCCGCAGGGCACACGCACGCGCACATTCGGTGCACGCCTGCGCACACGCGAAGCGGTCCTCGAGGAATCGGATGAGTTCCTGCTGCTGGGATGTCGTCGTCGGGGTCACCCGAGGCGGGTAGCCGGAGCACTGTCCGTCAAACGCGGGGCGCCGCCGAGCCGGGTTCGCCGAGGCCGGTTCGCCGAGTTCCGTTTCCCCCGGCACCCGACCGGGCACCCGTGCACACCCCGGCACGGGGGCGAGGAACGGTCGTCCCGACCGCCTCCCATGTGAGCCGACCAGGTTCATCCGACCCTTTGGGGGTATTCATCCGATATGAACACGGAATGGGCTAATTTCGCAGCAGAGCGCAGCGTGCTGGGCGGCGCCGCCCCGTTCATCGCCGGGGTGGTCGTCGTGTCGGTGCTGATCGGGGCCCTGTGGCTGGGCGCGCGCGTCCGTGCGCGTGAGCCGCGCCGTCCCCTCCCCGAGGAGCAGCCGAAGCTGCCCGAGGGCGGCCCTGTGCGCGAGGAGCAGGCGAACCGTGAACCGGACGAGATCCCGAAGAGCGACTACCGGCTGACGCCGTACGAGGTGCACGGGAACCAGGGCACCCGGCCCAACCCCGACAAGAAGCGGCCCCGCTGGAGCAAGAACAGCAGCGGCTCCTTCGGCAGCGGTGGGCTCGGCGCCCACTGACACCGCATCGCGGCGGGCCCCGGCTGCGGCAGGGGCCCGCCCGCTGCCCGGACGGTCACCCGGCCGATCCTGTGATCACGCAGTGTCACCACAGCCGCACGCGCGCGTACGGCCACGAGGAGCACGAGGGAGTGAGAGCCATGGCAGACCACCGGACGCTGCCGCTGCCCGACTACGACCATCTGCCGATCGGCGGCCTGGAGAGCCGCGTACGGTCGCTCACCGCCGAGGAGGTGGAGGAGCTGCTGACGTACGAGCGCGACCACGCCGACCGGCTGCCGGTGACCCAGTTGCTGACGGCACGCCTGGACCAGCTGGGCTCGGGCGCCGAGCCCACGTCGGGCGACCCCGGTGCGCTGCGGCCGGAGCAGCACGGCCGCCGCTCCGGCTCCCCCGTGTCGCCGGCGACCTCGCCGCAGCCGATGAGCCCGCCGCCGCACGGCACTCCGGACCAGCGGGGCAGGCCGAAGGGCGACCGCACATAGGTCCAGGACCGCGCGCGAGGGCCACCGGCCGACCGGAACGGGCGGGGCGCCCGAGCTGGTGGAGGTCGGCGTACGGAAGGGGCGTCCCGTGTTGTGCGGGGCGCCCCTTCCGGCGGTGGTGGTCAGCCTTCCAGCGCCAGCCCGGTGTAGTTCTCGGCCAGTTCGGCCGCCGCGTGGCGGGAGGTGGCGACGCGGTGCAGCTGGGAGAGCTGGAGCTTGGTCTCGAACGGAGTCTGCTCCGGGTCGGCGTGCAGGGTCGTGGTCATGAAGTACGAGAAGTGCTCGGCCCGCCACACCCGGCGCAGACAGGTGTCGGAGTACCCGTCGAGCAGCTCCGTCGACCCGGTCTCCTTCAGCCGTGCGAAGGCGCGGGCCAGCACGATGACGTCGGTGGCGGCGAGGTTGAGGCCCTTGGCGCCGGTGGGCGGCACGATGTGGGCGGCGTCGCCGGCGAGGAGGAGGCGGCCGTACCGCATCGGCTCGGTGACATGGCTGCGCATCGGCAGGACGGCCTTGGCGGTGACGGTTCCGCGCTTGAGCCGCCAGCCGGGGTTCGCGGTCAGGGCGAACCGGGCATCCAGCTCGTCCCAGATCCGCTCGTCGGACCAGTCGGCGGGGTCCGTGCCGTTGGGGACCTGGAGGTAGAGGCGGCTCACGGACGGCGACCGCATGCTGGCCAGCGCGAAGCCCCGCTCGGAGTGGGCGTAGATCAGCTCGTCGTAGACGGGTGGGGCGTCGGCGAGGATGCCCAGCCAGGAGTAGGGGTAGGTGCGCTCGTACGTCGTCCGCACCCCCTCCGGGACGGCGTCGCGGGCCACGCCGTGGAAGCCGTCGCAGCCGACCACGTAGTCGCAAGTCAGGGTCTGTTCGCGGCCCTCGTGCGTATACCGGATCACCGGGCGGTCGCCGTCCACGCCCTCCACGGCGTGCACCTCGGCCTCGAACAGCAGCGGGCCGCCGTCGGCGAGCTGGAGGGCGATCAGGTCCTTGACGACCTCGGTCTGGGCGTAGACCCACACGCGGCGGCCGCCGGTCAGCTCGGGGAAGTCGACGCGGTGGGCACGGCCGGCGAAGCGCAGCTCGATGCCGTCGTGCGGCATCCCCTCGGCGTCGAGACGGGCGCCGGCGCCGCAGGCCCGCAGCACGTCGACGGTGGCCTGCTCCAGGATTCCGGCGCGCTGCCGCTGCTCGACGTACGCCCGGTCCTTGCGTTCCAGAACCACACTGTCGATGCCCGCGTTGTGCAGCAGACGGGCCAGCAGCAGCCCGGCCGGGCCGCCGCCGATGATGCCGACGGTGGTGTGCATGAGTAGTACTCCTCGCCGTTGAGGACGAGCCGCGTCCCGCCTCCGGGAGCCGACCTTGGTCGTCAGATGTTCGCCAGGTGAAGTTCAGTTCACTAAGTTGTGGTGATGAGTCTGCGCCCGGTCCGCCCGCCTGTCAACGGTCACACACGGAGGGACGGTCGCGGAGGGCGGACGGTTCGAGCGTGGCAGCGGTGGAGGCAGCGGCCCGGGGGGCCGGGGGAGAGAGAGGCCGGCTCAGTCCACGAAGTGGAACCCGGGGTGCGGGTGCATCAGGAAGTCGTGGTGGGAGATGTTCCAGGCGTAGGCGCCCGCGAGGGAGAACGCCACCCTGTCCCCCGCGCGGAGCCCCGGCACGTGGACGTTCCGGGCGAGGAGGTCCTTGGGGGTGCAGAGCTGGCCGGTGAGGGTGACACGGTCCCCTTGGGCCGTGGGACGCGGCCATGGATGGGGCCACTCCCCCACGGGGAGCACCGAGCAGGGCTGGTCGTGGCCCTTGGTGGCCGGGGTGCGCAGATGGTGGGTGCCGCCGCGCACCACGGCGAACTCCTCGCCGTGGCTGTGCTTCACGTCCAGCACCTCTGTGGCGTACCAGCCGCAGTAGGCGGTCAGGGCGCGGCCGGGTTCGATGCGAAGCGTCAGTCCCGGGTGGTCGGCGAGGAGGCGGGCGAGTCCGTCGCCGTACGACGACCAGTCGAAGGGGCGGTCCGGGTCGGCGTAGTCGACGGCCATGCCGCCACCGATGTTCACCTCGGCGAGGGGCACGCCGAGGCCGGTCGACCAGTCGACGACGGTGCGGGCGACGGACAGTTGCTCGGGGGCGTCGAGGCCGCTGGCCAGGTGCGCGTGGACGCCCCGCAGTTCGAGGTGGGCGCAGCTCCCGTCGGTGAGGGTGCGCAGCACGTCCGCCGCCCGGGTGGGGTCGATGCCGAACGGGGTGGGGCGCCCGCCCATCGCGAGGGAGCTGCCCGCGAGGGAACCGTCCGCGACGGCGAGGTTGAAGCGGAGGAGAACCGCCACGCGGCGGCCCGGGGCCACCCGCCGGGACAGGTCGGCGAGCATCCGCAGGTCGTGCTCGCTCTCCACATGGAAGCGCTCGACGCCGCGCGCCAGCGCGGTCGTGATCTCGTCGGGGGTCTTTCCGGGCCCGCCGAAGGCGAGCGGTCGGCCGGGAACGGACTCGGCGACGTGGACGAGTTCACCGCCGGAGGAGACCTCGTAGCCGTCGACGTACGGGCCGAGCGCGGTGAGGATCTCCGGGTCGGGGTTGGCCTTCGCGGCGTAGTACAGCTCGACCCGGTCGGGCAGCGCGGACCGTACCCGGGCGGCGTGCTCGCGCAGGGCCGTCATGTCGTAGACGTAAGCGGGGAGTTCGGTCGGCGTCAGCGACAGGACACGGGCGCGTACGGCGGGGGTCGGGGCGGTCATCGGGTGCTCCAGCGGAGGATGTCCTCGGCGAGGGGCGAGGGCAGGCGGACGTAGCCGGCCTCGCGGTCGGCCTTGCGTTCCCAGCGGGTGAGCAGGTTGGCCTTGGCGGGCAGCGGCACCCCGGCCAGCAGGGCGGCGAGCAGGGGCGGTCGGCTCTCCTCGTCGGCGTGGGTCCGCAGCGCGGCGCGGACCGCCGCCCACAGGTCGGCCTCGGTCTCGGGGTGCAGGTCGGCGAGGGCGGCGAGCAGCTCGGCGAGGTGGTTGACCAGCAGGCAGTACACGATCCGGTCCCAGCCGCGCCGGGCATCGTACGTCATCGGGCCGGCGACCTCGGGCGGGAGCGCGGCGAGGGTGCCGGCGTGGTGGTCGGGGACGAGCTTGGTGCCCTCCAGGTCGCGGAAGAGGACCCGGGCGGGCATGCCGTCGGTGTCGACGCAGATCAGGACGTTCTGGAGGTGGGGTTCCAGGACGACGCCGTGGTCGAAGAAGGCGGACAGGACGGGCGGGACGAGGAGGCGGAGGTAGGCCCGCCACCAGTCGAGCGCCGCCTCGGGGCCGCGTCCGGACAGGAGCCGGGAGATGTGGGCCGGGCCGGTCGTGTACTCGTCGGCGACGGCCGCCGCGAGCAGCGGGGTGGTGCCGGGCAGCAGGCGCCGGGACAGGCCCTCGCGGACGATCACACCGAAGCCTTCGAGGAGGGCGCGGTCGGGGGTGCCGTCGGGGCCGGGCAGGGCGAGACTGCGGTAGGCGGGTTCGCGGAGCATCGCGCTGCCCGGGAAGCGGCTCTCCAGGTCGGCGAGGGCCGGGGCGAGGAGGCGCGTGAGGGCGACGGCG
>NZ_LIRK01000485.1 GCF_001419765.1 Streptomyces torulosus | reverse complement strand
AGGAGTGCGCGCCGCCCCGGCCCGCCGCCTCGCACGGAGTCGCGCCACCGACCACCACCGGCCGGGGCGGGCGCACTCCTGGGGGCCGTCGCACTCCCGTGCGTACGCGCCGTGGTCCGGGCCCGGCGCCCTCCTCCACCGCCTTCCCGCACCTCACCCTGAGGGAGCCCAGCAGATGACGCGCGCGTCCAGCATGTTCGACCTCATCAGCGAGCAGACCGAGCAGAGGCCCTACTTCGAGTCCGGTGGCATCGGCCGGTCGCACGAGTTCTACACCGGCGAGGAGCAGTTCCAGCGGGAGATGTCCCGCATCTACGGCCGGCACTGGCTCCCGGTCGACCATGTCTCCCGCCTGAAGGAGAAGGGCGCCTACAGCACCCTCAACATCGGCAGCGGCTCCGTCCTCCTCCTCCACGGCGACGACGGCATCCAGGCGTACCACAACTACTGCCGCCACCGGGGCTACAAGCTCGTGGAGGAACCCAGCGGCAAGCGGCAGAGCCTCGTCTGCCTGTACCACTGCTGGGTCTACGACCGGAACGGCCGGCTGAAGAGCCTCAACGGCACCTACTTCGACCACTTCTTCGAGAAGGAGAAGAACGGTCTGGTGCCCATCCGCACCGAGATCCGCCACGGCGTCGTCTTCATCACCTTCTCCGACGACGCCCCAGACCTCGACGAAGTCCTCGGCGAATTCGGGGAGTTCGCGCGGGTCTACGAACTCGCGGACCTGGAGTGCGTCCAGGCCAAGGACTATCCCGTCGCCTCCAACTGGAAGCTCGTCGCGCACAACGTCAACGAGAGCCTGCACTTCCCGACCGCCCACAAGGACCTGCACCGCATCACCGACTTCGACGACGCCGGCACCTACGACCTCCGGGGCGACATCGTCGGGGCGTGGCAGTCCATCCGCAGTGGCTTCAACTCCGTGTCCATGACGGGACACAGCCGACGCACCCCGCTGCCGCTCGTGCCCGAGGCGGACCGGCAGCGGATCAACTGGATCACCATCCTGCCCAACCTCCTGTTCGGGTTCACCGCCGACTACGTGATGATGCAGTGGGTCTGGCCCGAGAGCCCCGGCACCTGCTTCGTACGGCACTTCTGGCTGTTCCACCCCTCCGAGACCGCCAAGGGCGACTTCTCCCACGAAGCCGTGTTCGCCCTGTGGGACAAGGCGAACTACGAGGATTGGGAGATGTGCGAGCGCACCCACCGCGGCCTGTCGAACCCGCTGTGGACGCCGGGCCAGCTCTCCCTCGACGAGGAGGTCGTCTCCCAGGTCGACGCCTGGGTCGCCGCCCGCACCGCGGACCACGCGCGGGACACGGAGGCCACCGAACCCGCCCGCCCCGCCGCCGTGGCAGAGGGGGGAGCATGACGACCACCTGCTACGTCATAGGAGGCACCAGGGTCCTCACCCGGTGCACGGAGAAGCTGCTCGACGCGGGCGTACACGTCGAGGGAGTCCTCAGCGAGGATCCCGCGGTAGTGGCGTGGGCCGGCGAACACGACGTGCCCGTGCTCGACCCGCACGGCGACCTCGCGGCGACCCTGTCCCGCCGGCCGTTCGACTATCTGCTCAGCATCGTCAACTTCCGCATCCTGACCGGGGACGTCCTGAACCTTCCCCGGGTGGCCGCCGTCAACTTCCACGACGGCCCCCTGCCCCGCTACTCCGGCAGCCACGTCCCGGCCTGGGCGCTGTACGAGGGCGCCACCCGGCACGCGGCGACCTGGCACCGGATGACGGAGGCCGTGGACGCGGGCAGCGTCCTCCTCGAACGCTGGTTCCCGGTGCGCGACCACTCCACCGCGCTGTCCCTGACGTACGAGACCGCCGAGGTCGGAATCGACCTGTTCGACAACCTCGTCCCGCACATCGTGGCGGGCACCCTGCCCGGCCCCGTCGACACCGCCGACCGGGAGCGCCGCTTCTACCGGCGGTCCGCGCGCATGGCCTCCGGCGGCATCGTCCATGTCGGCACCCCGGCCGCCGAGGCCGCCCGGATCTCCAAGGCCCTGGACTACGGCAGCTTCCCCAACCCGCTCGGCATCCCCACCCTCGTCACCGAACAGGGCGCCGTCCTCACCCGGCAGATCAGACTGATCCCCCGCGAAGACCCTCGCACGGACACCGTGGTGCAGTCCGTGACCAGCTCGGCGCTCACCCTGTCCGCCCCGGACGCCGACCTCGTCCTCAGCGACTTCACCGCCCTCGACGGCAGCGCCCTCAGTGGCCAGGCCGCCGCACAGCGGCTCGGCGCCGTCGAAGGCGCCCCCCTGCCTCCCGTCAGCGAGGAACGGCTCGCCGCCGTCGCAGCCGCCCAGAAGGCACTGCGCCCCCACGAACCCTGGTGGCGCGCCCGGCTGCTCGACCTGCGCCCGGCCCGGCTGCCCGTCGACGACTTCAGCGCCGGCGCGGCCCACTACGGCCGCTACGAACTCGCTTTCGTCCCCGGCTCCCGCGAGGAGACCATCAGCGTCGTCCGCGCCTTCCTCGACACCGTGGCCGAACGCGCCGACGAACCGGCCTTCGACTTCGCCTGGTCGCCGTCGGCCGCCCGCGCCCGCGCCGAGGACACCCACGGCATCGCCGCCGCGCGATTCCCCGTCCGGTACGACGGCGACAGCGCGAACGCCCTGCGCGCCAAGCTCGACGAGGCCGCGGCCCGGAACGGCTACACCGCCGACCTGGAGGTCCGGCTCGGCCTCGCCGGGCGGCCCCTGGGGAGCGGGGAGCCCACGTTCACCGACGTGATGGTCCTCGAACGTGGTGCGGGCGAGGAGGCGTCCGCCGAACCGCACACCGAGATCGCGCTCCTCTGCCTCAGGGACGGCCCGCCCACGGTCTTCGTCCGGGACACCGCCATGGCTCGGGAGGAGGCGCTCGCCTTCACCGAGCGCATCGAGGACCTCGCCCTCGCCGCCCTCCTCCACGGCGACGACACCCCGCCCGCCTCCCGAACCGGCGCCACCTCACCCGCCTCCCGGACCGACGACACCCTGCCGGCCTCCCGGACCGGTGCCACCTCGCCCGCCCCCATGTCCGACGGCGACG
>NZ_LIRK01000484.1 GCF_001419765.1 Streptomyces torulosus | reverse complement strand
CCACCCACCCGCACCCGGCGTCTTATCGGTGGGCCCGTGGCGCTCTACCGAGCGGTCAGCACCCGGGGGCCTCCGTCCGTGACGGCCACCGTGTGTTCCACGTGGGCCGCGCGGGAACCGTCGTCCGTGCGTAGGGTCCAGCCGTCCGGGGCCGCGTGGTACCCGTCCTTGCCGCCGCCGGTCAGCATCGGCTCGATCGCGAGCACCAGGCCGTGCCGCAGCGGCAGCCCCCGCCCCGGCCGGCCCTCGTTCGGGACGGACGGGTCCTCGTGCATGTGGCGGCCGATGCCATGGCCGCCGAAGCCGTCGGGGACGCCGTACCCGGCGGCACGGCACACCGAGCCGATGGCGTGGGCGATGTCGCCGACGCGATTGCCGACGACGGCGGCCTCGATGCCCGCCTCCAGTGCCCGCTCCGCGGTCTCGATCAGCCGCAGGTCGGCCGGGCGCGGCTCGCCCACGACGAAGCTGATGGCCGAGTCACCGGCCCAGCCGCCCAGGTGGGCGCCGCAGTCGATGGAGACGAGGTCGCCGTCCCGGAGCCGGTAGGAGGTCGGGATGCCGTGCACGATCGCGTCGTTCACCGAGGCGCAGATCACCGCCGGGAACGGGGTCGGCGCGAACGAGGGCCGGTAGCCGAGGAACGGCGACGTGGCGCCGGCCTCGCGCAGCACCTCGCGCGCCACCTCGTCCAGTTCGAGCAGAGACACGCCCACGTCGGCGGCCTTCCGCACCGCGCTGAGCGCACGCCCCACGACCTGCCCGGCCTCGTACATCGCGTCGATGGACGCGTCCGTCTTCAGTTCCACCATGCCAATTACTATACCGGTCGACATCCAATTCTAATACCGGTTCCCTGGCGGGGGTCGGTATTAGAATGGGCGCATGGTGCGCACCCCTCTGACCCCCGAAGAGCGCGAACGCGGCGAGCGGCTCGGCCGGTTGCTGCGGGAGGCCCGCGACGGTCGCAGCATGGCGGAGATCGCCGCCGGCGCGGGCATCTCCGCGGAGACGCTCCGCAAGATCGAGACCGGCCGCGCCCCCACCCCGGCCTTCTTCACGATCGCCGCCCTGGCCCGCACACTCGGCCTCTCCATGGACGAACTCGCCGGGCGCTGCGCACCGGTGGAGGCCGCGACGCCGGCGGCGGTGGCCTGAGCCGGCCGAGGGGCCCCTCCGTACGGGCACCTGGCCGGAGCCCGTCGTCGCGTGGCCTGAATCCCTTACGCACAGCCGCCGGGCGGGCGCGCACAGCACACTGCGTCCGGTCCGAAAACTCCGCGTAGCCTTCCTGTAACACGGTTGGTGTTTTCTGGCGGACCGGGGCACTCCAGTCTGCCGGGGAGCATGCGATGGCTGTGGATCAACTCCCGGGCGAGGTTCGGGAGTTCGCGGGTTACCTGAACAAGCTGATGACGAAGCTGGACCAGGGCGGCGGTTGGTGCGCCGTCTTCTGGCGGCGCGACCCGGACGGCATGCGCGCCTGCCTCGACGGCCTGGAGGTCCCGCCGTGGGACGTCGTCGAAGCACTCATGCACGACCTGCACACCGCGTACGGTCCCGCGGCCGCCGCCCAGGAGACCGAGCGGGCCCGCGTCCTGCACAGCGCCTCGCTCGCCGCGTACGACGCCCGGCCCGGCGGCCGGGACGCCCTCGGCGACCGGTTCGACGTCATGCTCCGTGAGCAGCGCTACGCCGCCGAGCGCACCGCCGAATTCAACCGCCGGCTCCGTACCGCCACCAGCCGGGAGGAGGCCGAGTCCCTCCGTCTCGACCTGGCATGGGCCCACGACGACCACGAACGGGCCACCGCCCGCTGCGCCGAACTGCGCGCCCGGATGGAGAACCTCGACCGTCGCGCCCCGCACCTGCCTGTGCGGGGCGCGACGCGCTTCCCGGACAACCCCGCCGGCGACGTCTCCCGGACACCGGAGGCGGAAGGGCGCGGGCCGCAGGCCGCGACACCCGGCGGCCCGACCGGCCGCACGTACGCGGGCCCGGAGGGCACGGCCCCGGCAGGCCCGCGCGACGGCATACCGGCGGACCGGACGGACGACCGCCATGCGCACGACCCCTACGCGGCCCCCGGCGTCGGGTACGACGCCCACACGGTCGGCCGCGAGGCCCAGGACCAGGACCAGGGCCATGAGGTCGCGTATGACCGCACGGCCCACGCGGGCGCGCACGACGTTCTCACGGCCCATTTGGGCGTGCATGACGCCCGCACCGCCCACGCGGGCGCGCACGACCCCCAAGCCCCCGCGCCCGAGGCCGCCGCACCGGAGGCCGAGACGGCGACGTCCAAGAAGCGGGCCAAGCGGCGTCCCCGTGGTGGGGCCCGCTTCGCCGGTGCCGTGGAGGAGGAGGTGCCCGTCGTCGTGCCCGAGAGCGCGCCCGCGCAGGCGGCCGCGCCCAAGGCGCGTGCCCGCCGGGGCGCTCGCTACGCCGGGGTCGCCGAGGAGGCCGCGCCGCCGCAGCGGACGGAGCGTCCGGCCCGGCAGGCCCTGGACGACGAGGCGCGGCGGGAGGTCGCAGGGACCGTCGAGCGGCTGCTGCGGCTGCGCAAGGAAGGGCGCAGCGGGGAGGCGCACGCCCTGCTGGTGGAGGTCGCCCACTGGCCCGCCGCCCGTTTCCCGCTGCTCGCGGCTGACATGCACCGGGCAGGACTGGGCGCCGACTGGGCGACCCTGCTGTGGGAGGCCGCCTCGCTGCCCATGGACCGGCTGGTCGCCGTCGTCGACGCCCTGAACGCCGTGGGGCGCGGCACCGACGGGGAGCAGATGCTGCGGCAGGGCGTCGCGCGGCCCGCCGAGGAGATCGGCGAGGCGGTGCTCGGCCTCACCGAGGAGGGGCGTGAGCGGCAGGCGCGTGCGCTGCTCGACGCGTATGTACGCGTCCGTACGCCCGAGGAGGCGGCGCGCGTCGCGGAGGCGCACCCGCAGCGGCTGACCCGTATGGTCGTGGAAGCGGCCCGTGCCGTGTCGGAGGACCGCCACCGGGACGTGGCGCACGCCCTGCGCGTCGCCGGACTCGCCTGACGTCCACCGGGGGCCGCGGCGGCCCGACCGGCCGCGGACGCGGAGGATCACCCACTGGAGTGCGAAACGTGATCGACTCGGCCGGTTAACGGCGATGGTCTTGCCCAGCCCGTCGGCGAGGCTTACTTTCAAGCCTCTACGGCCTGTTTCTACGGGCGTAGAGGCTCTCTGACTTCCCGGTCGAAGGAGCAGCTGACATGGCCAACGTCGTACGCGCCGCCCTCGTCCAGGCGACCTGGACCGGCGACACGGAATCCATGGTCGCCAAGCACGTCGAGCACGCCCGCGAGGCGGCCCGGCAGGGCGCCAAGGTGATCGGCTTCCAGGAGGTCTTCAACGCGCCGTACTTCTGCCAGGTGCAGGAGCCGGAGCACTACGCCTGGGCGGAACCCGTGCCCGACGGGCCGACCGTCACGCGGATGCGGGAGCTGGCCCGCGAGACCGGCATGGTGATCGTCGTCCCGGTCTTCGAGGTCGAGCAGTCCGGCTTCTACTACAACACCGCCGCCGTGATCGACTCCGACGGCACCTACCTCGGCAAGTACCGCAAGCACCACATCCCCCAGGTCAAGGGCTTCTGGGAGAAGTACTACTTCAAGCCCGGGAACCTCGGCTGGCCGGTCTTCGACACCGCCGTCGGCAAGGTCGGCGTCTACATCTGCTACGACCGCCACTTCCCGGAGGGCTGGCGCCAGCTCGGCCTGAACGGCGCCCAGCTCGTCTACAACCCCTCCGCCACGCACCGGGGCCTCTCCTCCCATCTGTGGCGGCTCGAACAGCCCGCGGCGGCCGTCGCCAACGAGTACTTCGTCGCCGCGATCAACCGCGTCGGCGTGGAGGAGTACGGCGACAACGACTTCTACGGCACCTCGTACTTCGTCGACCCGCGCGGCCAGTTCGTCGGCGACACCGCGAGCGACCAGGACGAGGAACTCGTCGTACGGGACCTGGACTTCGACCTGATCGAGCACGTACGCACGCAGTGGGCGTTCTACCGGGACCGCAGGCCGGACGCGTACGAAGGACTCGTACAGCCCTGACGTGGGCACGTACAGCCCTGACACGCCCCACCCGTACCGCAGTGAAAGGAGTGGTGCAGCCGTGACCGACGAACTGCTCGGCCGCCACAAGGCCGTGCTGCCCGACTGGCTCGCGCTCTACTACGCGGACCCGCTGGAGATCACCCACGGCGAGGGCCGCCATGTGTGGGACGCCGCCGGCACCAAGTACCTCGACTTCTTCGGCGGCATCCTCACCACGATGACGGCGCACGCGCTGCCCGAGGTCACCAAAGCGGTGAGCGAGCAGGCCGGGCGGATCATCCACTCCTCCACGCTCTACCTCAACCGGCCGATGGTGGAACTGGCCGAACGCATCGCCCAGATGTCCGGCATCCCCGACGCCCGGGTCTTCTTCACCACCTCCGGCACCGAGGCCAACGACACCGCGCTGCTGCTGGCGACGACGTACCGGCGGAGCAACCAGATCCTGGCCATGCGCAACAGCTACCACGGCCGCTCCTTCAGCGCGGTCGGCATCACCGGCAACAAGGGCTGGTCACCGACGTCGCTGTCCCCGCTCCAGACGCTGTACGTGCACGGCGGCGTCCGCACCCGAGGCCCCTACGCCGACCTCGGTGACGCCGACTTCATCGCGGCCTGTGTCGCCGACCTGGAGGACCTCCTCGGCCATGTGCGGCCGCCCGCCGCGCTGATCGCCGAGCCGATCCAGGGCGTCGGCGGCTTCACCTCACCACCGGACGGCCTGTACGCGGCCTTCCGCGAGGTGCTCCAGCGGCACGGCGTGCTGTGGATCGCCGACGAGGTGCAGACCGGCTGGGGCCGCACCGGCGACAACTTCTGGGGCTGGCAGGCACACGGGCAGAACGGGCCGCCCGACATCCTGACCTTCGCCAAGGGCATCGGCAACGGCATGTCCATCGGCGGAGTCGTCGCCCGCTCCGAGGTCATGAACTGCCTCGACAGCAACTCCATCTCCACCTTCGGCGGCACCCAGATCACCATGGCCGCCGGCCTCGCCAACCTCAACTACCTGGTCGAGCACGACCTCCAGGGCAACGCGCGCCGCGTCGGCGGGCTGCTCATCGAGCGGCTCCGCGCGATCACGGCACAGGTCCCGGAGGTGAAGGAGGTCCGCGGCCGGGGCCTGATGATCGGTGTCGAGCTGGTGAAGCCGGGCACCGAGGAGGCCAACCCGGACGCGGCCGCCGCCGTCCTCGAAGCCGCCCGCCGGGAGGGCCTGCTGATCGGCAAGGGCGGCGGCCACAACACCAGCGCCCTGCGCATCGCGCCCCCGCTCTCCCTCACCGTCGCCGAGGCGGAGGAGGGCGCCGACGCCCTCGAACGTGCTCTGAGGAGCATTCGCTAGCACCACCGGAGCAGATCTGAGGAACGCCCCATGACCACCGCCCTGGAACCCGCCCTGTCGGTACGCCAGGTCCTCACCCTGGACCGGGTCCTCGCCGGAGAGCCCGAGGTGGTGGCCGGGGCCGGCCAGCTCGACCGGCCCGTCCGCTGGGTGCATGTGGCCGAGGCCCCCGACGTGGGCGTCATGCTCACCGGGGGCGAGATGGTCCTCACCACCGGGGTCCTCCTCGCCGGCGACGAGGAGGCGCAGGCCGAGTACATCCGCTCCCTGCACCGGGCGGAGGCCGCGGCGGTCGTCCTCGGCCTCGGCCGCGCCTTCCCGACGCCGCCCGACGTGATGCGCCGGGCGGCGGAGCGGTGCGGACTGCCCATGGTGGTGCTGCACCGGCCGTTCCCCTTCGCCGAGCTGACGGAGGAGGTCCAGTCCCGGCTCGTCCGGCGGAAGTTCGCGGCGGTGAGCCTCTCCGAGTCCGTACGGACCGCGCTGACCGGCCTCATCACGGCCGGCGCCCCGCTGCAACGGCTGCTCGACGAGATCGCCCAGCACGCGGGCTGTCCGCTCGTCGTCACCAACCTCGCCCACCGCGTCCTCGCCACGGCGGGGGAGCGGCCCGCCGTCGACGACGTGCTGCGCGACTGGGAGCGCATCTCACGACAGGCGGGCGGCACCGAGGGCGACGGCTGGATCCGCGCCGAACTGGGCGGACGCGGCGAGCGCTGGGGCCGCATCGTGCTGTGCGGCTACCGCGGCGACACCGCCACCGGCCGGCTCCTCGCCGACCGGGCCGCCGAGGCGCTCGTCCTGCACCGCATGCTCGGCGGCACCGCGCACAGCTGGGAGGAGCAGTCCGCGCAGAGCCTGCTGACCGACCTGGTCTCCGGTGTCGTACCGGCCCGGCAACTGCTGCCCAGGGCACGGGCCGCCGGGCTGCCCGTCAACCGCCGGACGTTCGTGCCGCTCGTCGTACGCGACGGCGACCCGGCCGGGCTCGACCGGGTGCTGCGGATGCTGGGGCTCTCCGGCCTCGTCGCCGAACTCGCCGAGGGCGCGACGGCCGTCCTGCTGAGCCTCGCCCGGGACCAGGACGCGCAGGCGCTCACCGCGCACTTCGCGACCCGGCTGCGCTCGGAGTCCGGGGTGCGCCGGACGGTCGTGGCGGCGGCCGAGCCGCGCATCACCTGGGAGGAGGTCCCGGCGGGCCTGCGCGAGGCGCGGCACGTGGCCGACGCCGTCGCCCAGTCGGCGACCGGGCTCGACCTGCCCGCCGTCGTACGGCTGCGCGACGTCCATCTGCGGGGCCTGATCCGGCTGCTGCGGGACGACCCGCACGTCCAGGCCTTCGCCGAGCGGGAGCTGGACGGGCTGCTGTGCGGCGACCGCCACGCCGAGCAGGATCTGCTGCCGGTCCTGCGGACCTATCTCGCCACCGGGCGCAACAAGTCGCACACCGCCCAGCTGCACCACGTCAGCCGACCCGCCCTGTACCGCCGTCTCGAAGCCATAGAGGCCCGGCTGGGCGTCGACCTCGACGACTTCGAGCAGGCCGCGTCCGTGCACATCGCCCTCCTCGCGCATGACGCGCAACAGGGCTGAAACATGCCGGGACCTGGGAAAACGGCGGTGAAACATGCGTCCACGAAGAGGTGACACGGTGGAACGCCAAGCGGCTCCAGACGTGACACCGTGCAACTCAAACCCGATCTCCGGGCTTCCTAGTCTCGCTTCACACCGAGTGACCGGAGGTCCCGATGAGCAGAGTCATCCGCGCAGCCATCTTCCAGACGGCCTGGACCGGCGACAAGGAATCGATGATCCAGGTCCACGAGCAGGCGGCCCGCGACGCGGCGGCACAGGGCGCCCAGGTCATGTGCTTCCAGGAACTGTTCTACGGCCCCTACTTCTGCCAGGTCCAGGACAAGGCGTTCTACGAGTACGCGGAAGCCATCCCCGACGGCCCCATCGTCAAGCGCTTCCAGGCGCTCGCCAAGGAGCTGAACCTCGTCCTGGTGCTGCCGATGTACGAGGAGGAGCAGCCGGGCGTCCTCTACAACACGGCCGCCGTGATCGACGCGGACGGCAAGTACCTCGGCAAGTACCGCAAGCACCACATCCCGCAGGTGCCCGGCTTCTGGGAGAAGTTCTACTTCCGCCCCGGCAACGCCGGCTGGCCCGTCTTCGACACGGCGGTCGGGAAGATCGGCGTCTACATCTGCTACGACCGTCACTTCCCGGAGGGCTGGCGGGCGTTGGGCCTCGGCGGAGCGGAGATCGTCTTCAACCCGTCGGCCACCTCGCGCGGTCTGTCCCGCTACCTCTGGCAGCTGGAGCAGCCGGCGTCGGCCGTCGCCAACGAGTACTTCATCGGCGCGATCAACCGGGTCGGCGTCGAGGACCTCGGCGACAACGACTTCTACGGCACGTCCTACTTCGTCGACCCGGAGGCCCAGTTCGTCGGCGAGGTGGCGAGCGACAAGGAGACGGAACTGGTCGTCCGCGACCTCGACCTCGCCAAGCTCCGCGAGGTCCGCGACCGCTGGCAGTTCTTCCGCGACCGCCGCCCGGACGCGTACGGCCCGCTGACGGCGCCGTAGCGACGCCTCCCCGCGCCCTTGGGGCCCCGCAGGGGCCTTCCAGGGGCGCGGGGCAGTGCCTGATATGCGGCTTCCGCCGCGTGGGCGCGACCAGCCACGAACGACCGGCACTTTCCCGACAAACCGAACGGAGCGTGACCGAATGAGCGGCCGTACAGTCATCCGCGGCGGTCTCGTCATCACAGCCTCGGACGAGATCCACGCCGACGTGCTGATCGAGGACGGTCGAGTCGCCGCCCTCGCCGCCGCAGGCACTTCCACTGCCGACGCCTGGACCGCCGACCGCACCCTCGACGCCACCGGCAAGTACGTCATCCCGGGCGGCGTCGACGCCCACACCCACATGGAGCTGCCCTTCGGCGGCACGTTCGCCTCGGACACCTTCGAGACGGGCACCCGGGCCGCCGCCTGGGGCGGGACCACGACCATCGTCGACTTCGCGGTGCAGAGCGTGGGCCACACCCTCCGCGAGGGCCTCGACGCCTGGCACGCGAAGGCGGAGGGCAACTGCGCCATCGACTACGGCTTCCACATGATCGTCTCCGATGTGAACCAGGAGACGCTCAAGGAGATGGACCTGCTGGTGGAGGAGGGCGTCACCTCCTTCAAGCAGTTCATGGCCTACCCGGGCGTCTTCTACAGCGACGACGGCCAGATCCTGCGCGCCATGCAGCGTTCCGCCGACAACGGCGGCCTGATCATGATGCACGCGGAGAACGGCATCGCCATCGACGTCCTGGTCGAGCAGGCGCTGGCGCGCGGCGAGACCGACCCCCGCTACCACGGCGAGGTCCGCAAGTCGCTCCTCGAAGCGGAGGCCACCCACCGGGCCATCAAGCTCGCCCAGGTGGCCGGCGCGCCCCTGTACGTCGTGCACGTCTCGGCGATGGAGGCGGTCGCCGAGCTGGCCAAGGCACGTGACGAGGGACTCAACGTCTTCGGCGAGACCTGCCCGCAGTATCTGTTCCTGTCCACGGACAACCTCGCCGAGCCGGACTTCGAGGGCGCCAAGTACGTGTGCTCCACCCCGCTCCGGCCCAGGGAGCACCAGGCCAAGCTGTGGCAGGGCCTGCGCACCAACGACCTCCAGGTGGTCTCCACCGACCACTGCCCGTTCTGCTTCGTCGGGCAGAAGGAACTGGGCCGCGGCGACTTCTCCAAGATCCCCAACGGTCTGCCGGGCGTCGAGAACCGGATGGACCTGCTGCACCAGGCCGTCGTCGACGGGCACATCTCGCGCCGCCGCTGGATCGAGATCGCCTGCGCGACCCCGGCCCGTATGTTCGGCATGTACCCCAAGAAGGGCACGATCGCGCCTGGAGCCGACGCGGACATCGTCATCTACGACCCGCACGCCGAGCAGGTCATGTCCGCCGAGACCCACCACATGAACGTCGACTACTCGGCGTACGAGGGCAAGCGCACCACCGGCCGGGTCGAGACGGTCCTCTCGCGCGGCGAACTCGTCATCACCGAGCGGGAGTACACCGGTCACGCCGGGCACGGCGTCTACACCCCCCGCTCCACCTGTCAGTACCTCAACTAGGAGCGGAGCAGATGGACTTCGGACTCGTCCTGCAGACCGACCCGCCGGCCTCGCGTGTCATCGAGCTGATGAAGCGCGCCGAGGACAACGGCTTCACCTACGGCTGGACCTTCGACTCCGCCGTGCTGTGGCAGGAGCCGTTCGTCATCTACAGCCAGATCCTGTCCCGGACCAGCACGTTGAAGGTCGGCCCGATGGTCACCAACCCGGGGACCCGTACCTGGGAGGTGACCGCCTCCACCTTCGCCACGCTGAACGACATGTTCGGCAACCGCACCGTCTGCGGCATCGGCCGCGGCGACTCCGCGATGCGTGTCGCGGGCCGCAAGCCCAACACGCTGGCCCGGATCAGCGAAGCCATGAAGGTCATCCGTACGCTGGGCAGCGGGGGAGAGGCCGACCTCGGCGGCACCGTGATCCGCTTCCCCTGGATCAAGGAGGACGCCGAACTCCCGGTCTGGATGGCCGCGTACGGTCCCAAGGCCCTGAAGATGACGGGGGAGGAGGCCGACGGCTTCATCCTCCAGCTCTCCGACCTGTACCTCACCGAGTACATGGTCAAGGCGGTCAAGGACGCGGCCGTCGCCGTCGGGCGCGACCCGTCCGAGGTGAAGATCTGCGTGGCCGCCCCCGCGTACATCACCGAGGACGACTCGCCGGAGGCGCTCGCCCACGCCCGTGAGCAGTGCCGCTGGTTCGGCGGCATGGTCGGCAACCACGTCGCCGACCTGGTCTCCAAGTACGGCGAGCACTCAGCGGCCGTACCGGAGGAACTCACGGACTACATCAAGGCCCGCGAGGGGTACGACTACTCCCACCACGGACGGGCCGACAACCCCGACACGGCGTTCGTCCCCGACGAGATCGTCGACCGGTTCTGCGTCATCGGCACCCCCGAGATGCACATCGCGAAGCTGAACGCGCTGCGGGACCTGGGCGTCGACCAGTTCGCCGTGTACGACATGCACGACGCGCAGGAGCGGGTGATCGACGTGTACGGCTCCACGGTCATCCCCGAGATCACCGGCTGACCAGGGATTCCTTCCCGGGCCGGCTCCTGCCACAATCCGGAACGCTCCACTCCATCACGACCCCCCACACCTTGACTCCCTCCCCGCTCCCCCGGGGAGGGGCCCAAGGCCCGCACGGCCTTTCTCTCCCGTCCCGCCTCCTTGATTGGCCTGCCCATGACCGAAACAGTTCCCCCGGGGTCGCCGATGGCCCAGTCCGTCGACTCGTCCGGCCGGATCGAACTGGCCCCCGGGGCCTTCCCCGCCGACAGTCCCTTCGCCAACGAGGACCTGCGTCCCGTACCCGTCTCCGAACGCAAGTGGACGACGTACAACTTCGCGGCGCTGTGGATCTCCATGGCCCACTGCATCCCCAGCTGGACCCTGGCCTCCGGCCTGGTCGCCCTCGGCATGGACTGGAAGCAGGCCGTCTTCACCATCGCCCTGGCCAACGTCATCGTGCTGCTGCCGATGCTGGCCACCGGGCACGCCGGACCCAAGTACGGCATCCCGTTCCCGGTGCTCGCCCGCGCCTCGTTCGGTCTGCGCGGGGCGAACATACCGGCCATGATCCGGGCGGCCGTGGCCTGCGGCTGGTTCGGCATCCAGACCTGGATCGGGGGCAGCGGCATCTTCGCCCTCGGCTCCAAGCTCACCGGCGGTCAGTGGGAGACCGCGGGGAAGATCGCCGGCAACCCCTGGCCGCTGTGGCTCTGCTTCATCCTCTTCTGGGCGCTGCAGATCGCGATCATCTACCGGGGCATGGACTTCCTGCGGCACTTCGAGAACTGGGCCGCGCCCTTCGTGATCGTCGGCGCCTTCGTGCTGCTGATCTGGATCGCGGTCAAGGCGGACGGATTCGGCGCGCTGCTGGACCAGCCGTCCAAGCTGGGCTGGGGCGCCGACTTCTGGCCGGTCTTCTTCCCCTCCCTCATGGGCATGATCGGCTTCTGGGCCACCCTCTCCTTGAACATCCCCGACTTCACCCGCTTCGGCGCCAGCCAGAAGGCGCAGACCTGGGGCCAGTCCCTCGGGTTGCCGACGACGATGACGCTCTTCGCGATCCTCGCCGTCCTCGTCACCTCCGGCTCCGAGGCCGTCTACGGCGAGGCCATCTGGGACCCGGTCACCCTCGCCGCCAAGGCCGACAACACCTTCGGTCTGCTCTTCGCCCTGATCACCGTGCTGATCGCGACGATCTCCGTGAACATCGCGGCGAACGTGGTCTCACCGGCGTACGACCTCGCGAACCTCGCGCCGAAGCTCATCAACTTCCGTACGGGCGCCCTGATCACCGGCGTCCTCGGCATCCTGATCTTCCCGTGGAAGCTCATCTCCACGCCCGAGTTCTACATCTTCACGTGGCTCGGCGTGGTCGGCGGACTGCTCGGCACGGTCGCGGGCATCCTCATCGCCGACTACTGGATCATCCGCCGTACGGTCCTGCACCTCGCGGACCTGTACACGGCGGGCGGCCGCTACTGGTACTCCGCCGGCTGGAACTGGCGGGCCATCGCCGCGTTCCTGGTGGGTGGCGTCCTCGCGGTCGGCGGCTCCTACTCGTCCGTGAACGCGGAAGGGGTCTCCTCGGGGCCGTTCCCGCAGGACGGCCTCATCCCGTTCCTCAAGCCGCTCGCCGACTACGGCTGGGCGGTGGGCCTCGCCGCCTCGATCCTGGTGTACGTGGCGCTGATGGCGGGGGAGCGGGAGAAGGCGAGAGCGACCGTCTGAGCCGAAGGCCCTGACCACGGTGGCGGTGGCCCGCGCCGGAGACGTGCCCCTACCGGGTGCCCTCCAGCGCGGCCACCGCCTCCTTCGCCGCCTTGATGGCACCCTTGTTGATCTCCTCGGTGCCGGGCGCCTTCTGCGACTCGAAGTCGCTGCCGTTGTAGGTGACGACCACCAGGGCGTTGGCCACGCGCGCGTACACCACACCCTCGCGGGTCTGCTGCTTGTCCTCGGTGGTGAGGTTCACGACGGAGTAGGCCGCGTCACCGAGACCGGGCACCGCGCCGCCGCCGCTCTTCTGCGACAACCGATCCTTGTAGGTGGTTTCGGCCTTCGCGTCCGTTTGGTGAATCTCGTACGAGATGTCCAACCAGCGGTAGTCGTAACCCTTGAGGGCGTTCCAGGAGCAGGTGCGGCGCACGGACTCGTCGGTCGACGCTATTTCCTTGCCGGCCGTCTTGGCGCCCGGAACAAGGGATTTGACCGATTTCGCCGCGATGGCGCCGCAGGGTGAGGGCGCCTTCGCGTAGGTCTTCGTCGCGGCGGACGTGGCCGGCGCGGACTCGGAGGTGGAGATGGGCCCGGACGCGGTCTCCGGCGCGGACTCCTTCCCCGCCGGGCTCGTGTCCGACGAACCGGACGACAACGCCCAGCCTGCCGTGGCGAGTACGGCGACCGGAAGCAGACGCACGGTGAGGGCGAGCGGCAGAGGGAGATCACGCACAGCGCACTTCTCGGGGTCGTGGCGGCGGTACCGCCGGTCGGTGGGGTACGTCAGTGTCACACGACTGCCTGTGGGGCGAAAGTGCGACCTCGCTCTGTGTATACGTGGTGACCGGCCCTCACCGTTCAGTCGTACGGCGACTTTCCGGAGTCCCACCTTCCGCAGGGAGCGCGTGTCAGGATCGGATCCATGATCCCGATACCCCGCCGCACCGCCTCCCGTGTGGCCCTGGCCGCCGCGCTGATCCTGGCTGTCG
Source organism: Streptomyces torulosus (assembly GCF_001419765.1). Lineage (GTDB taxonomy): Bacteria > Actinomycetota > Actinomycetes > Streptomycetales > Streptomycetaceae > Streptomyces > Streptomyces torulosus. The sequence goes on along the minus strand of NZ_LIRK01000484.1, from coordinate 6,930 downwards.
GCGGCTGCGGACTCGGGGAGGAGATCGAGCGCGAGGTGAACCCCGACCGCGACCTCCCCTCGACGCCGGCCTCGTCCGCGGGAACCGAACGGCCGGGTGGCGTGCACGCCGACGAACTGCCCGAGGGACTGCCCTCGGGCCTGGACGTGCGGCCCACCGAGGCACCGTCGGCGGACCCCACGGACGCCTGCCCGTCCTCCGGTGCGCGGATGCTGCCGGGTCTCGTGGAGGCCGCGATGGGACTGCGCGCGATGACGGTGACGCTGACCAACTGCGGCACCGAGCCGTACACCGTGAACGGCTATCCCTCGGTCCAGGTGCTCGACGAGGACCGCGAACCCGTCGACGTGCGCGTCCTGCGCGGCCCGGGCGAGATCACCACGGGTGTGCCCGACCCGGGCCCGCACGAGGTGACGCTGAAGCCGGGCGAGTCCGCGACCACCTCGCTGGTCTGGCGCAACACCGTCACCGAGGCGGACGTCCCCGCCGTCAACGCCCCCTACCTGCGCGTCGCCACCGCGAAGGGCCGACCCGCACAGGTACTCGCCCCCGACGGCGGCATCGACCTCGGCACCACCGGCCGACTCGGCACCGGTGCCTGGACGAAGGCCCCGCAGGGCTCTTAACCGGTTGCACCGCCTCCGCGGCGATCAGCACCCTTGACGGATGACCCGGTTACCTTCCCCAGCCTCCGGAACCCCTTCCCTGCGCGAGGAGATCCTCGCCTACTACGAGCGGGGCGGCGAGAACACCCGCCTCGCCGAAGGCGCCGGACGACTGGAGTTCTGGCGCACCCAGGAGCTCCTCCGGCGGTTCCTGCCCGACACCCCCGCGCGCGTGCTCGATGTCGGTGGCGGCACGGGCGTCCACGCGGCATGGCTGGCGGGGGACGGCCACGAGGTCGCAGTGGTCGACCCCGTACCGATGCACGTCGAACGGTCGGGCCTGCTGCCCGGTGTGACCGCCCGGCTCGGGGACGCCCGCGCGCTGCCCGCCGAGGACGCCGCGTACGACGTCGTCCTCCTCCTCGGGCCGCTCTACCACCTGCCCGAACGCCCGGAGCGGGTACGGGCGCTGGCGGAGTCCCGTCGTGCCGTCCGGCCCGGTGGTGTGGTGGTCGCGGCCACGATCAACCGGTACGCGGGGCTCAACGACACACTTCGGCAGGGGAACTACTTCCGCCCGGAGCGCCGGGAGCGCACCGACGCCGTCGCGGCGGACGGGCGCCACCTGGCCTCGGCGGACGACCCCGACTTCACCACCGCCTACTTCGCCGATCCGGCCGAGGTGCCGGGCGAGTTCGACGCGGCAGGGCTGGTCTGCGAGGGCCAGTACGGCGTGGAGGGCGTCGCCTGGCTGATGGGTGACGTGGACGCGTGGCTGGACGACCCCGAGCGGCGGGAGGCCGTTCTGGCGGCGACCCGGCGTATCGAGTCGGAGCCGTCGCTGCTGGGCACGAGCGGGCATGTGCTGACCGTGGGGCGGCGCGCGTGAGCTGCGGGCGGCCCGTGTCACCGCGCGTCCGAGGGTGACTGAGGGCGCTGCGTACGATCGGCGGACGATCGTCGCGCTGTGAGGAGTCCGCCCGTGTTCACCACTCGACCGACGCTCCAGGGGACCTTCGGCATGGTGTCCTCCACGCACTGGCTCGCGTCGCAGTCCGCGATGGCCGTCCTGGAGGACGGCGGCAACGCCTACGACGCCGCCGTCGCCGCCGGGTTCGTCCTGCACGTCGTCGAGCCGCACCTCAACGGGCCCGCCGGGGAGGTCCCCCTCGTCCTGGCGACGGCGGACGGCGAGGTCCGGGTCCTGTGCGGACAGGGCGTGGCGCCCGCCGGGGCGACGATCGAGCACTACCGGGGACTCGGACTGGACCTCGTCCCCGGCACGGGGCCCCTGGCGGCAGCCGTGCCCGGCGCGTTCGACGCGTGGATGCTCCTGCTGCGCGACTACGGCACCAAGGACCTCGCCGACGTCCTGAAGTACGCCGTCGGGTACGCGGAGGACGGGCACGCGCCCGTGGACAACGTCGGCGCGACCGTCGAGTCGGTGCGCGACCTCTTCGAGAAGGAGTGGGTGTCGTCGGCGGAGGTCTACCTGCCCGGCGGCCGGGCGCCCCGCCCCGGCGAGTTGTTCCGCAACCCCGCCCTGGCCGCGACCTGGCGGCGGCTGCTCGCCGAGGTCGAGGGAGCGGGCGACCGCGAGGCCCGTATCGAGGCGGCACGGGAAGTGTGGCGTGCGGGCTTCATCGCCGAGGCCCTGGTACGGCAGGCCGGGCGGCCCACCCTGGACACCAGCGGCGAACGGCACACCGGCACCCTCACCGCGGCCGACCTGGCCGCCTGGTCCGCCTCCTACGAGTCCCCGGCGACCTACGACTGGAACGGCTGGACCCTGTGCAAGGCCCGCCCCTGGAGCCAGGGCCCGGTGCTCCTCCAGCAACTCGCCCTGCTGCCGGACGAACTGCCCGCGTACGGGTCGGCGGACTACGTGCACCTGCTGATCGAGGGCTGCAAGCTCGCCATGGCGGACCGCGAGGCCTGGTACGGCGACGCGGCGCCGGTGCCGCTGACCGAGCTGCTGTCCGACGCGTACAACGCCGAGCGGCGGGCCCTCATCGGCGACACGGCCTCGTACGACCTGCGGCCCGGCAGCCCCGGAGGACGCACCCCCCGACTGAGTGCCCACGCGCGCGTGGTGGCCACCGACCCACCCGGCTTCAACCCGTTGGGGGCCGGGGAGCCCACGGTCGGCGGCGCCCGCGCGGGCACCGGTGAACCCACGGTCGCCAAGAGCCCCCTTTCCCCGGTGCCGGGGGAGCCCGAGGTCGGGGCGGACGGGAGCACGCGGGGCGACACCTGCCATCTGGACGTCGTCGACCGCTGGGGCAACATGGTCGCGGCCACGCCCAGCGGGGGCTGGCTCCAGTCCAACCCCGTCGTGCCCGAGCTGGGTTTCCCGCTCGGCACCCGGCTGCAGATGACCTGGCTGGACGAGGGGCTGCCGAACTCGCTCACCCCCGGCCGCCGGCCCCGCACCACGCTCACCCCTTCGCTGGCGCTGCGCGACGGGGTGCCCGTGATGGCGTTCGGCACGCCCGGCGGAGACCAGCAGGACCAGTGGCAGCTCCACTTCTTCCTCGGCGTCGCCCTGCGCCCACCGGTCCGGGGCGGCCTCGACCTCCAGGGCGCCATCGACGCCCCGAACTGGCACAACGACGGCTTCCCCGGCTCCTTCTACCCGCGCGGCATGCGCCCCGGCAGCGTCACCGTCGAGTCCCGCATGCCCGCGGAGGTCGTCGCGGAGCTCCGCCGCCGCGGCCATGACGTCACCGTCGGCGAACCGTGGTCCGAGGGCCGCCTCTGCGCGGTCGCGCGCGACCCCGCGACCGGCGTGCTCTCGGCGGCGGCCAACCCGCGGGGCATGCAGGGGTACGCGGTCGGGCGCTGAGCGGGAGCCGCCGCCCGGCCGCGGCGGACCCGCTGTTCATGGTGATTCCATGCGGAGTGCACCCTCCCGGTGGGGATTGTCAGTGGTGCGTGCTGTGATGGAGGCATGATCGAAGACAGCGAAACCATCGACGAGTTTCTCGCCCGGCACGCCTCCGACGTCGAAGAAGCGATCCGCAAGGCGGCGGCCGCCGAGATCATGCCGCGCTGGCGGCAGCTCGCCGAGCACGAGGTCGACCAGAAGAACGGCCCCCACGACCTCGTCACCGACGCCGACCGCAAGGCCGAGCTGTATCTCACGGAGGCGCTGCCCGCGCTGCTGCCCGGCTCCGTCGTGGTCGGCGAGGAGGCGGTCCACGCCAACCCCGCGTCCTACGAGGCGATCCACGGCGACGCGCCGGTCTGGATCGTCGACCCGGTCGACGGCACCCGGCAGTTCGTGCACGGCGAGCCCGGCTTCTGCACGCTCGTCGCCCTCGCCCTGGACGGCGAGGTGCGCGCCTCCTGGACGTACGCGCCCGCGCTCGACCGGCTCGCCGTGGCGATACGGGGCCGGGGGGCCACGCTGGACGGCGAGCCGCTGCACGCCGGTTCACCCGAGCCCGGCCGTGACCTCGACGTGGCCACCTCCCACCCGGACTACACCACGGAGGAGCAGAAGGCGGCGCTGCTCGGTCTGTGGACGGAGGGCGTCGCCCCACGCCCGTGCGGGTCGGCGGGGCTGGAGTATCTCGCCATCGCCCGAGGGCGGTTGGACGCGGTCGCGTTCTCCTGGGAGGCGGCCTGGGACCACGCGGCGGGCCTCCTCCTCGTCGAGGAGTCCGGCGGCGCCCATCTGACCCTCGCGGACGAGCCCTTCCGGATCACCGGCGGCAACGCCCTGCCGTTCACCGCGGCACGGGACTCGGCCACGGCTCGCCGGGTGCGGGGGTTGCTGTCGGCCGGAGCCTGAGCTGCAGTCCCGGGCATGTGCCGGGTTCCAGGTAGAAGCGGATGGTGACGACCTCGAACTCGGTCACGGTGCCGACCGCAGGCCAGTCCTCGGCCTCCCGGGGAAGGTGGAGCACATCCACGAAGGCTCCCACGGGCCGCCCGATGTCCACGACCATGCCGGTCAGCCCCGGCCCCCAGGGCAGTGCGGACACCGTGCCCGTGAGCCGGGCGCCCTGGGGGAGCGGCCCCGTGTCGTAACGGCTGAAGTGCCGGTCCCGTAGGGCGGCCCTCCACGCCTGCTCGAACCCCTCCTCCGTGACGGGCACCGCCTCCGGCGGCTCCTCGACGGGCCCCTCGACGAGGACGCCGTACACGGCCTCGTAGAGCTGACCGGCGAGCGGGCCGTGTTCCTCGCGTGTCGCGGTCAGGTACGCCCGCGAGGCGGCGACCGACGCGGCACCGGACGTCTCGTCCGGGCGCTTCGTGAGCCATTCGGGCAGCGGGGGCAGTTCCCGCCGGCTGTCGAAGGTCGCCTGCCGCAGTACCCGCCCGTCGTCCCCCACCTCGAACCAGTGCTGGAGATCCTGCTCGGGGTCGGTGCAGCGGAACCGGCGCGTCATGCGGCGCAGCCTACCCATGCCGTGGCTGTCGGTGGTCGGGCATATCCTGAGCGCAGGTTCGCCGCCGGGCGGAAACCCGTTCGCGGCGCTCGATGACCATCGGCTGACGAAGGGGTCCGAACGTGCCGGCGATGCTCGACGCGGTGGTGGTGGGGGCGGGGCCGAACGGCCTGACGGCCGCCGTGGAGCTGGCCCGCCGCGGCTTCTCCGTGGCGGTGTTCGAAGCGAAGGACACGGTCGGCGGTGGTGCCCGTACCGCCGAGCTGACCCTGCCCGGCTTCCGGCACGACCCCTGCTCGGCGGCCCACCCCCTGGGCGTCAACTCGCCCGCGTTCAACGGGATGCCGCTCGCCCGCTACGGCCTGGAGTGGCTGCACGCCGGGCTGCCCATGGCGCACCCTTTCCTGGACGGCTCGGCGGCGGTGCTGTCCCGCTCGGTGGGGGAGACGGCCGCCTCGTTCGGGCCGCGGGACGCGGGCGCGTACCGCAGACTGATCGAGCCGTTCCTGCCCAAGTGGGACACCCTGGTGCGGGACTTCATGTCGCTGCCGCTGTCGGCGCTGCCCCGTGACCCGGTCACCCTCGCCCGCTTCGGCCTCGCCGGACTGCCCCCCTCCACCTGGCTGATGCGCCGCTTCAAGGACGAGAAGGCCAAGGCGCTGTTCTCCGGGCTGGTCGCGCATGTCATCGCCCCGCTCGGCGGCCTCGCCACCGGCGCCGTGGGCCTGGTCTTCGCGCTGGCCGCGCACGCCGCCGGCTGGCCCGTCGCCCGCGGCGGCTCCCAGGCCGTCTCGGACGCGCTCACCGCCTACCTCAAGGACCTCGGCGGCACCGTCCACACCGACTACGAGGTCAAACGCCTCGACGATCTACCGCCCGCGCGCGCCTACGTCTTCGACACCTCGCCCACCGCCCTGGCCCGGATCGCCGGCTTCGGAAGCTTCTACGAGTCGTACCGGTACGGCGCGAGCGTCTTCAAGGTCGACTACGCGCTGGACGGTCCCGTGCCCTGGACCGCCGAGGAGGCGCGCGCCGCCGGCACGGTCCAGGTCGGGGCGAGCAAGGCGGAGATCAGCACCGCCCTGGACGCCGCCGCCCGGCACGGCCACGCCCCCGACCGGCCGTTCCTGATCACCGTGCAGCCCAGCCTCGTCGACCCCACCCGTGCCCCCGAGGGCAAGCACGTCTTCTGGGCGTACGGCCATGTGCCGAACGGCTGGACCGGAGACTTGACCGACGCCGTGGAGCGCCAACTGGAGCGCTTCGCACCGGGGTTCCGCGACCTGATCCTCGCCCGCGCCACCGCCGGCCCGCCCGAACTCGCCGCGCACAACGCCAACTACGTCGGCGGTGACATCGCCTGCGGCGCCGCCTCCGGCCTGCAGCTGCTGCTCCGTCCCAAGCTCACGCTCCAGCCGTACCGCACCCCCCATCCGGCCGTGTTCATCTGCTCGTCGGCCACCCCGCCGGGCCCCGGAGTGCACGGAATGTCGGGGCACAACGCGGCCAAGGCGGTGTGGCGGAGGCTTCGTCAGGACTCTGACGGTCAATAGCACACAGATGCGTTCACCGGTAGGCAGTATCAAGTCACAGAACGACAAAGGTCTTCACATTTTCTCCACATGAATGTTCAAGTGGCAGGGGTAAGTTGCCGCCATGAAAGATCGGAGATGGGATGTCCGCTCCGGCTCGCGGCCTGTCGTGCGCCTCGCGGATCTCGCTCAACTCGTACGTGCACCGGCCGCGTTGAGCGTGCCGGGTGACATCCTCGCGGGGGCCGCAGCCGCAGGACGCCCGCTCAGCGCGCCGACGCTGGGAGTCATGGGATCATCCGTCTGCCTCTACTGGGCCGGCATGGCTCTCAACGACTACGCCGACGCCACGATCGACGCCGTCGAACGCCCCGAGCGGCCCGTCCCCTCGGGCCG
>NZ_LIRK01000483.1 GCF_001419765.1 Streptomyces torulosus | reverse complement strand
CTCATGACGATGCCCCGCCCGCCGCGCATGGTGCGCCCCCGGGCGGGGCATCGTCATGAGAGACGGCCAGGAGCCAATTCGTCTTTCCGGGTGCGCTGACGTAGACTGACTCGTCGGCTCTCGTGTACCCGCATGTCCGCATGCGCCCGTAAGGGACTCACGGACGGGAAAGCAGGAGTCGATCAAGGTAGTCGATTCGAAGGGCGAAGCGTGGCCAAGAAGCAAGGTGCCATCGAGATCGAGGGCACTGTCGTCGAGTCTCTGCCGAACGCCATGTTCAAGGTCGAGCTCCAGAACGGCCACCAGGTCCTGGCACACATCAGCGGCAAGATGCGTATGCACTACATCCGCATCCTCCCTGACGACCGGGTCGTGGTGGAGCTGTCTCCGTACGACCTGACGCGTGGCCGGATCGTCTACCGCTACAAGTAGATCTTGCCCGCATCCGTGTCCCGGTTCCTCGGGACACGGGTGGTGGCACTGACCCGGAGAACCTCACCAATGAAGGTCAAGCCGAGCGTCAAGAAGATCTGCGACAAGTGCAGGGTGATCCGCCGTCACGGTCGGGTCATGGTCATCTGCGAGAACCCGCGCCACAAGCAGCGCCAGGGCTGACGCACGTTCGACCGCTCCCTCTGCATCGATATCGCAGGGATTCGCGCGACGCGAGCTGAATATGTTCATACGCAGGACCCAGGCGCCCCCGGTGCCTGACACCCCCGGTCGGAGGCTGGGGACCCGGTTCGTACCTGGTACGGCGGCCGGGAGCCGGTTCTGCGGAAGACCTCCGAAGATCACCAGGAGCCATTGAATGGCACGCGTTTCCGGTGTTGACATCCCGCGCGACAAGCGCGTGGAGGTCGCCCTCACCTACGTGTTCGGCATCGGCCGGACCCTCTCCCAGCTGACGCTGGCCGAGACCGGCATCGACCCGAACACCCGCGTTCGCGACCTCTCCGAGGAGCAGCTCGTCGCGATTCGTGAGTACGTCGACAACAACATCAAGACCGAGGGTGACCTCCGTCGCGAGATCCAGGCCGACATCCGCCGCAAGGTCGAGATCGGCTGCTACCAGGGCCTCCGTCACCGTCGCGGTCTGCCTGTCCGCGGTCAGCGCACCAGCACCAACGCTCGCACCCGCAAGGGCCCGCGTCGCGCCATCGCCGGTAAGAAGAAGCCGGGCAAGAAGTAGTCCACAGCGGACTTCGCCGTCCAGCGGTCTTCGCTGTAGGACCGACCACCTCCCGTAGGAGTACAGATGCCCCCCAAGGGTCGTCAGGGCGCTGCCAAGAAGGTGCGCCGCAAGGAAAAGAAGAACGTCGCTCACGGCCACGCGCACATCAAGAGCACGTTCAACAACACGATCGTCTCGATCACGGACCCCTCGGGCAACGTGATCTCCTGGGCCTCCGCCGGCCACGTCGGCTTCAAGGGCTCCCGGAAGTCCACGCCGTTCGCCGCGCAGATGGCCGCCGAGTCGGCTGCCCGTCGCGCGCAGGAGCACGGCATGCGCAAGGTCGACGTGTTCGTCAAGGGCCCGGGCTCGGGTCGTGAGACGGCCATCCGTTCGCTCCAGGCGACCGGTCTCGAGGTCGGCTCCATCCAGGACGTCACGCCCACCCCGCACAACGGCTGCCGTCCCCCGAAGCGTCGTCGCGTCTGACCTCGGTCAGCCGCTTCACGGTTCTCGGTTTCGGGCGGTACGACCCTTCGGGGGCGTATCGCCCGTACCCTTGCAGTACCCACGCTTTTCATGGGCGTGGTTTCCGTCGGGCGTCAAATAGCGGGCGTCCACGACAGAAGGATCTGATCCACACATGCTGATCGCTCAGCGTCCCTCGTTGACCGAAGAGGTCGTCGACGAGTTCCGCTCCCGGTTCGTGATCGAGCCGCTGGAGCCGGGCTTCGGTTACACCCTCGGCAACTCCCTCCGCCGTACGCTCCTGTCGTCGATCCCGGGTGCGGCGGTCACGTCCATCCGTATCGACGGTGTCCTGCACGAGTTCACCACCGTGCCGGGCGTCAAGGAGGACGTCACCGACCTGATCCTCAACATCAAGCAGCTGGTCGTCTCCTCGGAGCACGACGAGCCGGTCGTGATGTACCTGCGCAAGCAGGGCCCGGGTCTGGTCACCGCCGCCGACATCGCGCCTCCGGCCGGTGTCGAGGTGCACAACCCCGACCTGGTCCTCGCCACGCTCAACGGCAAGGGCAAGCTGGAGATGGAGCTGACGGTCGAGCGTGGCCGCGGTTATGTCTCCGCCGTGCAGAACAAGCAGGTGGGCCAGGAGATCGGCCGTATCCCGGTCGACTCCATCTACTCGCCGGTCCTCAAGGTCACGTACAAGGTCGAGGCGACTCGTGTCGAGCAGCGCACCGACTTCGACAAGCTGATCGTCGACGTCGAGACCAAGCAGGCCATGCGCCCCCGTGACGCGATGGCGTCCGCCGGTAAGACCCTGGTGGAGCTGTTCGGTCTGGCGCGCGAGCTCAACATCGACGCCGAGGGCATCGACATGGGTCCGTCCCCGACGGACGCCGCGCTCGCCGCGGACCTGGCGCTGCCGATCGAGGAGCTGGAGCTCACGGTCCGCTCCTACAACTGCCTCAAGCGCGAGGGCATCCACTCCGTGGGTGAGCTCGTGGCGCGTTCCGAGGCCGACCTGCTCGACATCCGCAACTTCGGTGCGAAGTCGATCGACGAGGTCAAGGCGAAGCTGGCGGGTATGGGCCTGGCGCTCAAGGACTCGCCTCCCGGGTTCGACCCCACCGCTGCGGCGGATGCGTTCGGTGCCGACGATGACGCGGACGCGGGCTTCGTGGAGACCGAGCAGTACTAAGAGCTCGGGCCATTCGGTTCGATCTTGGTGCGGGCGGAGTCGCATATTGACACCGCCCCGCGCCCCTTCCAGGCCCCCTTCGGGGGGCCCGGATCTCTGACAGGCGACCGCCTGCTCAGATACTGACTCCGGTACCTGATACGGCCGGGGCAGACACCTAGGAGAAACACCATGCCGAAGCCCACCAAGGGTGCCCGTCTGGGCGGCAGCGCCGCGCACGAGAAGCTGCTCCTCGCGAACCTCGCGAAGTCGCTCTTCGAGCACGGCCGCATCACCACCACCGAGGCGAAGGCCCGCCGTCTGCGGCCGTACGCCGAGCGTCTGGTCACCAAGGCGAAGAAGGGCGACCTTCACAACCGCCGTCAGGTGCTCTCGGTCATCACGGACAAGAGCGTCGTGCACACGCTCTTCACCGAGATCGGCCCGCGGTACGAGAACCGTCCGGGTGGCTACACCCGTATCACCAAGATCGGTAACCGCCGTGGCGACAACGCGCCCATGGCTGTCATCGAGCTGGTCGAGGCGCTGACGGTCGCGCAGCAGGCCACCGGTGAGGCCGAGGCCGCCACCAAGCGTGCCGCCAAGGACGCGGAGACGCCGGCCGCTGAGGCCAAGGTGGACACCACCAAGGCTGACGCCGCCGATGAGGCTGCCGAGGAGTCCAAGGACGCGTAAGCGTCTGCGGGGGCCTGCTCGGTCGGCGGCCGCGGGTTCGTGGTGGCCGGTCGCGCAGTTCCCCGCGCCCCTGAGGGGGCGCGTGTGAGCGGGTCCGTTCCTGTTGCAGGAGCGGGCCCGCTTTTCCGTACCTGAGAGGATCCAGGGGTGAGTGACGAAGTACAGCCCGGCCATGTCCGTGTGCGGCTGGACCTGTCCTACGACGGGACCGAGTTCTCCGGGTGGGCCAAGCAGGCTGCCGGGCGGCGGACCGTGCAGGGGGAGATCGAGGACGCGCTGCGGACCGTGACGCGGTCGGCGACGACGTATGAGCTGACCGTGGCCGGGCGGACCGATGCCGGGGTGCACGCCCGGGGGCAGGTGGCCCATGTCGACCTGCCGCGGGAGGTGTGGGACGAGCACCACGGGAAGCTGCTCAAGCGGCTCGCGGGGCGGCTGTCGAGGGACGTACGGGTGTGGGCGCTCCGGGAGGCGCCGAGCGGCTTCAACGCCCGGTTCTCGGCCGTCTGGCGGCGGTACGCCTATCGCGTCACCGACAACCCCGGCGGTGTCGATCCGCTGCTGCGCAACCACGTGCTGTGGCACGACTGGCCGCTCGACGTGGACGCCATGAACGAGGCGGCCCGGGCGCTGCTGGGGGAGCACGACTTCGCGGCCTACTGCAAGCGGCGCGAGGGGGCGACCACCATCCGCACGCTCCAGGAGCTGAGCCTGGTGCGGGGCGACGACGGGATCATCACGGCGACCGTGCGGGCCGACGCGTTCTGCCACAACATGGTGCGCTCCCTCATCGGGGCGCTGCTCTTCGTGGGGGACGGGCACCGGGGCGCCGAGTGGCCCGGCAAGGTGCTGGCCGCCGCGGTCCGGGACTCCGCCGTGCACGTCGTACGGCCGCACGGGCTGACCCTGGAGGAGGTCGGGTACCCCGCCGACGAGCTGCTCGCCGCGCGGAACAGGGAGGCGCGGAACCGGCGGACACTGCCGGGGGCGCCCGGGGGCGGCTGCTGCTGACCCCGGGCTGGCGTGTGCGGCGGGCGCCTACTGGCCGTTGGCCGCGGCCGACGCCTGGGCCTCGCCGCGGCGGTGGATCTGGCGGAAGGTGAACTCGGCCAGGTCCTCGCCGGCGGCGAAGACGGCCTTGTCCTTCTCCGTCACGTCCTTGCCGTCGGTGTAGCCGGCCACGGTGAAGTAGGCGTAGCGGCCGTAGGAGTTCGTGGACGTGTAGCAGATCGTCGTGCGGCAGAAGGCGGGGACGCCGTCGCCGGAGAGCGAGGTGATCACGCTCTTCTTGTCCGCGTCCGCCTTGGCGTCGCTCGCCTTGGCCTTGGTGTCGAAGAGGGCGACGCCGGCCGTGACGGCGACCTTGCCCTTGTAGTACGTGACCCGCATGAGGCGGGTGCAGTCGTTGTCGTTCAGGACCTTGTCGAGGGTGCCCTGGACGGCGGAGGCGCAGTCCTTGGTGTCGGCGGTCGGGCCCTTGCGGTAAACGTTGTCGCCCATGGTCAGCTGGGACCCCGGGAACAGGATGTCCGGGCTGATCGGCGCCTTGTCCTTGCCCGAGCTGGAGATGAACTCCTTCGGGTCCAGCGGCGGCGGCGCGGTCGTGGGCTCGAACGACGGGTCCGTCTTCGTGCTCGCACTCGGGATGTCCGCGGTGCCCGGCCGATCGCCCGGCTGGTTCGCCGTGGTGTTCGTGCCCCCGCCGCTGTCGGTGTTCACGACGGCGACGGCCACGGCGGCGCCGATCCCGACGGTGGCTATCGCGCCGCCGACGATCAGCAGCAGTCTGCGGCGCTTGTTGCGTGTCTCGGACTGCTCGGCCAGCGCGGCCCAGTCCGGGGTCTGGTTAGAGGAACCCCACTGATCGCCCCACGGATTGTGGGAACCCCCGGGGCTCCACTGGGACCCCCCCTGCCCAAAGCTCATGGGCGCATTTTAGACGGGGGAAGGGGGTCGATGGTCAGTGTCCAGAGGGAGTTGAGCCCCTAGCGTGATCTGGAGGGCGGGGGCAAATGCCGCCAACCATGGGTGGTCGGGACGATCGTCCTCACGGCGCGGGTGGGCCGTCCGCCGGGGCCGTTTTGACCCGTCCGGGGCCGCACGGCTATTCTTCAGGTTCGTTATGTGTATTGGCTTGCTCATTCTCACGTGAGACGCCCTTACACCGGTCCACCGGGCCGATGACCAGCGACCAGCACGCGGTTTGCGTCACCGCTGTGCGGTCAGGGCTGTCGTGATCGTCTTCGGTGACCTTGTCAGGAACCTCACTGAAGAAGCGAAGGCTACGAACCGTGCGTACGTACAGCCCCAAGCCCGGCGATGTGACGCGCCAGTGGCACGTCATCGACGCTCAGGACGTTGTCCTGGGTCGTCTCGCCACCACCGCCGCGACTCTGCTCCGCGGCAAGCACAAGCCGATCTACGCGCCCCACGTCGACGCTGGTGACTTCGTCATCATCATCAACGCGGACAAGGTGCACCTGTCCGGCAACAAGCGGACCCAGAAGATGGCCTACCGCCACTCCGGTTACCCGGGTGGTCTGCGCTCCGTCCGTTACGACGAGCTGCTGGAGAAGAACCCCGAGAAGGCCGTCGAGAAGGCCGTCAAGGGCATGCTTCCCAAGAACTCCCTGGGCCGTCAGATGCTCTCCAAGCTGAAGGTCTACTCGGGCGACCAGCACCCGCACGCTGCCCAGCAGCCGGTGCCGTTCGAGATCACCCAGGTCGCGCAGTAAGTCCGGCCGCCCCCTAAGCCTGAAGAGAATCTGAGGAGAATCGTGGCCGAGACCACTGCCGAGCAGCCGCTCGAAGAGCTTGACATCGACAGCTACACCACGGAGTCGGACGTCCCCGTCGAGGGCGAGTACACCACCGAGTCCATGGCCTCCCGCTTCGGCGAGCCCCAGCCGGCCGCCGGCCTGGGCCGCCGCAAGAACGCCATCGCGCGCGTTCGCATCGTGCCGGGCACCGGCAAGTGGAAGATCAACGGGCGGACGCTCGAGGACTACTTCCCGAACAAGGTGCACCAGCAGGAGGTCAACGAGCCGTTCAAGGTTCTTGAGCTCGAGGGCCGCTACGACGTCATCGCCCGCATCGCCGGTGGCGGCGTCTCCGGCCAGGCCGGTGCGCTCCGTCTCGGTGTCGCCCGCGCCCTGAACGAGGCCGACGTCGACAACAACCGTGGCGCCCTCAAGAAGGCCGGCTTCCTCCGCCGCGACGACCGTGCGGTCGAGCGCAAGAAGGCCGGTCTGAAGAAGGCCCGCAAGGCTCCGCAGTACAGCAAGCGCTAAACACCGCTCCGCTGCACCGCACGCAACGCCCCGGTGGCACGTACCTGTGCCGCCGGGGCGGTTTGCGTAGCAGGGTCGCTTCTGTTCCCGCACGACTACACGCAGACTGCCGGTACAACCCCGAACGGGGGAGGACGGTCTCAGGGGATGTACTTGGTCCGGGGGGTACCGGGACACTCGGGGGACAACCGGTGGGGGACGCCCGGTACGGGACCATCTGGTACGAGCCGCACATTCTCAGCAATTCGGAGGACACCACAGTGGGACGACTCTTCGGCACGGACGGCGTGCGCGGTGTCGCCAACTCGGATCTGACGGCCGAGCTCGCGCTCGGACTCTCCGTCGCGGCGGCACACGTACTCGCCGAGGCGGGCACGTTCGAAGGCCACAAGCCGGTGGCGGTGGTCGGGCGGGATCCGCGAGCGTCCGGGGAGTTCCTCGAGGCGGCCGTCGTGGCCGGCCTCGCCAGCGCGGGCGTCGACGTGCTGCGCGTCGGTGTGCTGCCCACCCCCGCGGTGGCGTTTCTCACCGGCGAGCTGGGCGCCGACCTCGGCGTGATGCTCTCCGCAAGCCACAACGCCATGCCCGACAACGGCATCAAGTTCTTCGCCCGCGGCGGGCACAAGCTCGCCGACGAGCTGGAGGACAAGATCGAGGCCGTGTACGAGGAGCACCGGACCGGGGCGCCCTGGGACCGGCCGACCGGCGCGGGCGTCGGACGTGTCCGCTCCTACGACGAAGGGTTCGGGCGGTACGTCGAGCACCTGCTGTCCGTGCTGCCGAACCGCCTCGATGGGCTGAAGATCGTCCTCGACGAGGCGCACGGCGCGGCCGCCGGGGTCTCCCCGGAGGCGTTCACCCGCGCCGGGGCCGAGGTCGTCACGATCGGGGCCGAGCCGGACGGGCTCAACATCAACGACGGGTGCGGGTCCACGCACCTCGGGAAGGTGCGCGCCGCCGTCGTCGAGCACGGGGCGCACCTCGGCATCGCGCACGACGGGGACGCCGACCGGTGCCTCGCCGTCGACCACGAGGGCAACGAGGTCGACGGGGACCAGATCCTCGCCGTGCTCGCCCTCGACATGCGGGAGCGGGGGGCGCTCCGCTCGGACACCGTGGTCGCCACCGTCATGTCCAACCTCGGCTTCAAGCTGGCGCTGGAGCGGGAGGGACTGCGGCTCGTCCAGACGGCGGTCGGCGACCGGTACGTGCTGGAGGAGATGAAGGAGCACGGGTACGCCCTCGGCGGCGAGCAGTCCGGGCACGTCATCGTCCTCGACCACGCGACCACCGGGGACGGCACGCTGACCGGGCTGCTGCTGGCAGCGCGGATCGTGCGGACCGGGCGCACGCTCAAGGACCTCGCCGGGGTCATGGAGCGGCTGCCGCAGGTGCTCATCAATGTGCCGGACGTCGATCGGACGCGGGTGGGCACGTCCGCGGAGCTGGCCGCCGCGGTGGCCGACGCGGAGCGGGAGCTGGGCTCCACCGGGCGGGTGCTGCTGCGGCCCTCGGGGACCGAGCCGTTGGTGCGGGTGATGGTGGAGGCCGCCGATATCGAGCAGGCTCGGTCTGTGGCGGGGCGGTTGGCTGACGCGGTGAAGTCGGCGCTGGGGTAGGGCGTCGGCTCCGGGTTCGGTTCCGGTGCCGGGTTCGGGGATGAGCTGCCGGGTTCGGGGTGGGGGGTTCTGTGGTGTGCGGGCTGCGGGTTTGTTGTGGCTTGTCGCGCAGTTCCCCGCGCCCCTTGAAAGCGGCGGCGCTGCGGTAACCGGTGGGCCGGGAAGCGCGCGTGCCCCACTTCCCGGCGAGCCCCTGGAGTTATCGGGCGGCCTTTGTTACTGCTCGCTGCTTTGACCAGAGCCACTTCTGGAGCATCAGGGTCAGGGTGGCCGCCAGGATGATGCCCGCGAGGTTGAGCAGGAGCTGGTTGGTCGAGCCGATGGTCTGCTTCGTGTCGCCGTAGGCCAGGGCCACCGCCGCGTTCGCCGCCGCCGGGACCGTGGTGACCGAGATGGCCACGCCCACCAGGGCGCCCGACTTCGCCGATGTCAGGGAGAGGGTGCCCGCGATGCCGGCGAGGACGGCGACGATGAAGGAGAACGCGTCGGGGGCGTAGACGAACGCGGTGTTGGGTCGGTCGGCCTCCAGTTTGGCCTCGCTGAAGTAGCCGAGCGCGTCCATGAAGACGGTGAAGCCGACCGCCATCGCCATCGCCACCGCGAAGCCCACGAGCAGGGCGATCAGGGAGCGGAGCGCCAGCCGCGGGTGGCGTTGCACGATGGCCGTGCTCAAGCCGGCCAGGGGGCCGAACTCGGGGCCGACGGCCATCGCGCCGACGATGAGGATCGCGTTGTCGAGGACCACACCGCACGCGGCGATCATCGTGGCGAGGGTGATGAAGGCGACGTAGGTGATGGAGAGCGTCGACTCCTCGTGCGTCGCGTCCGCCAGGTGCTCCCACAGCACGGCGTCGGCGCCCTCGCCCGGTGCCTCCTTCTCGGCCTTGTCGGCGCGCTTGGAGAGCGACAGGTCGATGTTCTCGACGGCGATCGAGCCGGTCTGGTCGAGGTGCAGCTCGCGGAGCGCGCCGATCAGTTCGTCGCCCGCCTCGCGCGCGACGTCGCACATGACGACGTCGCCGGCGGGGTTGCGGGCGGCGCCCGGCACCACGACGAGATGGGTGGTGCCGACCGTCGACTCGATCAGGCGCACCACCTCGTCGGTCCGGTCGGCCGGGGTGATCAGGCGCAGATGCAGCATGGTGCCTTTTTAACAGCACCCGTTGAACGGCCCGCCGTCGCGGTGCGGCACTCGGTCGGGCCTCACAGTTTGCGCAGGCTGAGGCGCTTCACCTTGTGGTCGGAGCCCTTGCGGATGATCAGGGTGGCGCGGCCCCGGGTGGGCGCGATGTTCTCGATCAGGTTGGGCTTGTTGATGGTGCGCCACTGCGTGCGGGCGTAGTCGAGGGCCTCCTCCTCGGAGACCTGGGTGTACTTGCGGAAGTACGAGGACGGGTCCTGGAAGGCGGTCTCCCGCAGCTTCCGGAAGCGGTTGAGGTACCAGCGCTCGACGTCGTCGGCGTGGGCGTCGACGTACACACTGAAGTCGAAGTAGTCGGCGAGACCGACGCGGGTGCGGCCGTCCTTGCCGGGGAGGGCCGGCTGGAGGACGTTCAGGCCCTCGACGATGAGGATGTCGGGGCGGCGGACCGTGAGCCGCCGGTCCGGGACGATGTCGTAGATGAGGTGGGAGTAGACGGGGGCCGTCACCTCGTCCTTGCCGGCCTTGATGTCGGCGACGAAGCGGGTGAGCGTACGGCGGTCGTACGACTCGGGGAAGCCCTTGCGGGAGACCAGGCCGCGTTCGCGGAGGTCCTTCATGGGGAGCAGGAAGCCGTCCGTGGTGACCCGCTCCACGCGCGGGTGCTCGGGCCAGCGGGCGAGGAGGGCCTGGAGGAGGCGGGCGACGGTGGACTTGCCGACGGCCACGGAGCCGGCGACGCCTATGACGAACGGGGTGCCCGACTGGGAGCCCTGCTCGCCGAGGAAGGTGTTCAGGGCGCCGCGCAGGCCGTCGGTGGCGCCCACGTAGAGGTTGAGGAGCCGGGACAGCGGCAGGTAGATGTCCCGTACCTCGTCGAGGTCGATGACGTCGCCCAGGCCACGCAGCTTCTCGACCTCCTCGGCGGTCAGTGGCAGCGGCGTCTTGTCACGCAGCGCGCTCCACTCGGTACGGGTGAGGTCGACGTAGGGAGTCGCCTCCGGCCTGGGCCGGTTGGCGCTCCGCGGCAACGAGGAGACCGGTGAGATCACAGTCCATTGTTAACGGAGTTCGAACAGGGTGGCGGGGTGGGGTCCGTCACCCTCGGCCGGGGCACGGTAGCGGACCGGGTCATCACTGTGGGTGAACTGTGGTGAAGGTATGGACCTGGGGTGTGGGGAGGGCTAGCGTCCCCGGCAGTCGGGAGGGAGCCGCCTCCCGACTTACCTGAGGGGCGATCGGGTGGCTTCCGTATGGTCTACGCGCGCTGACCAGGAGTTCGCCGGGCAGGTCTGCAGTGAGCTGGCGGACGATCTGCCGGACGAGGATCTGGGCGAGTGCCTCGACGACGCCATGGACATGTACCGGATGGGCAGCAAGCCGCGGTGCGAGGAGGTCGAGTACCTGGGGATGGTGCGGGACGCCATCGACCGGATCGAGGAGGGAGAGTGACGGCCCCCACCTCGCCCCCCTCTTCCGTAGGTGGGTGACGGTCAGGCCCTGATGTCCCGCCACGCCTGCGGGATGGCGTCCGCGACGTCCTGGGCGGCCGTGGGGGCGCCGTCCGCGGCGTAGCGGCCCGCCAGGCCGTGGAGGTACGCCGCCGCGCTCGCCGCGTCCAGGGGTGCGAGGCCCGCGGCCAGCAGGGAGCCGGTGAGGCCGGACAGGACGTCGCCGCTGCCGGCGGTGGCCAGCCACGGGGTGCCGGTGGGGTTCACCCGGACCGGGGTGGCGTCGTCGGGCCCGGCGATCAGGGTCGTGGACCCCTTGAGGAGGACCGTGGCGTCGTAGCGGCGGGCCAGCTCCCGTACGGCGGTCAGCCGGGCCGACTCGACCTCCTCACGGGCGACGCCCAGCAGCGCCGCGGCCTCGCCCGCGTGCGGGGTCATGACGGTGGGGGCGGTACGGGCCCGTACGGCGGCCACGTCCGCGAGGCGCAGGCCGTCGGCGTCCAGGAGGACGGGCACGTCGGTGGAGAGTGCCTCGGCGACCGGGGCCGCGTCGTCGCCCGCGCCGGGGCCGGTCACCCACGCCTGGACCCGGCCGGCCTTCCTCGGGCCGCTGTCCGACACCAGGGTCTCCGGGAAACGGGCGAGGACGGCGTCGGCGGCCGGGCCCACGTAGCGGACGGCGCCGGCACCGGAGCGCAGGGCGCCGGCGACCGCGAGGACCGCGGCGCCCGGGTAGCGGGCCGATCCGGCGGCGATGCCCACGACTCCCCGGCGGTACTTGTCGCTCTCCGCGGCCGGGTGGGGGAGGAGGGCGGCCAGGTCGGCGTGCTGAAGGG
>NZ_LIRK01000482.1 GCF_001419765.1 Streptomyces torulosus | reverse complement strand
CCGTCGCGGTGGCGTCGGCCTCCGTGAGGGACGCCGCGACGACGGTCAGGCTCAGCAGCCCCGTCGCCGGGCGCCCCGTGCGGCCGTCGAGGATGTGGTCGCCACGTTCGTAGCGCGCGGACGTGGCCACCGCCCCCTCGCCGACCTCCAGGACCGTACAGAGCCGGTCGGCCCGCTCGGGATGGCGTACACCGACCCGCCAGGGCCCGCCGGTCACCGCCACGTCGCCGCCCGCGTTGAGGCAGAGCCGCCGCGCCCCCCGCTCCGTCAGCAGGTCCGCGGCCCGTTGCACGGCCCACCCCTTCACCATGGCGCAGGGGTCGAGCCCGCGCCCCGGCAGCCGTACGTCGAACGCGCCACCGGTCGCCACGCGGTACTCCTCGCACAGGTCGAGGACCTCGGCCAGGTCCGGGCTGAGCTCGTGTGGGGCGAGCTCACCCCGGTCCAGCCGGGACACCTCGCTGTCGGCCCGGAAGGGACTGAACCGGGCGTCGACCTGGCGCAGCCAGTCGAACGCCGGTTCCGCGGCCTCGGCGGTGGTGCCCTCGTCCTCGATGAGCAGGGAGATCGGGAAACCCATGATGTGTTCGACGCGGCGCATGATCAGGCCTTCGCGTCGAGGACGGCCTGGAGGGACTTCCGGTAGGCGCCACTGGTGATGGTGGCGCCGGAGACCGTGTCGATGTCGGCGCTCTGCGCCTCCAGCGTCTCCTCGATCAGCTTCGGCACCGCCGCCTCGGTCTGCGGATGGTTCGGCTGCTGGAGCATCTTGACGGCGGTGATCTTCTCGCCCTTGAAGGTCGCCTGGACCTGGACGGGACCCTTCTCCGTGTCGATGGTGGGGCCCGAGACCACGGTGGAGTCACCGGAGGTGGATGTGGAGGCCGACGGGGCCGGCTCGGCGGTCGCCGTGGTGGTCGTCGCCGTCGAGGGCGCGTAGCGCCACACGGGGACCAGTGCGGCGGCGCTCAGGATCAGGGCGGGTATCGCTCGGTTCACGGTGTCTTCCTCATCCCGCCAGGCTGAAGCGTTCGAAGTGGATCTGCGGCTTGGGCACGTCCAGCTCGCGCAGGCTGCCCAGGACGGCGTTCATCATCGGCGGCGGCCCGCACAGGAACACGTCCCGGTCGGCGATGTCCGGCACCATCCGGGCCAGCTCGCGCGGCGCGAGGAGGTCGGGGACGACGGGGCCCGAGACCAGGTGCAGTTCGGCGCCCTTGTCGAAGGCCAGCTGCTGGAGCTCCTCGTAGAGGACGGCGTCCTGCCTCGTGCCCACCCGGTAGATCACCACGGCGTGCCCCTGGATCTCCTCCAGCAGCGCCCGGATCGGCGTGACGCCGACGCCGCCCGCGATGAGGACCGACTCCGGCCGGGTGCGGTGCATCGCGGTGAACGCGCCGTACGGGCCTTCCGCGAACACGCGCGTGCCGACCTTCACATGGCGCAGCGCGGCGGAGCCCGCACCGGCGGCCTTGGCCGTCAGCCGCAGCTGCTTGCCGTCGGGCGCCGCCGACAGCGAGAACGGGTTGGCCTGCCACCAGCGGTCCCGGGTCAGGAACCGCCACAGGAAGAACTGGCCGGCCCGCGCGGGCATCCGGTCCAGGTCACGGCCGCTCATATAGACGGAGACGACATGGTCGGACTCGTGGACGACGGCCGTGACCCGCAGCTGGTGCCGCCAGTTCCGCCACAGCGGCAGGACCAGCCGGCCCAGGAACACGGCGGTCAGGGCGCTGCCCCACAGCGCGTACCAGTACGCCGTCGCCACCTCGGACGAGGCGAACGTGGTGCCCGCCGCGACCTGGTGCGTGAAGGCCAGCACCACCGCCACATACGTGTACAGGTGGATGAAGTGCCAGGTCTCGTAGGCGAGCCGGCGCCGCGCGTAGCGGGCCGAGACCACGCCGATCACCATGATGATGCCGAGCGCGACGATGGCGCGGAGCACGCCCTCGGTGGTCTCGGCGAGGTCGATCACCTGGTTCACCGGGTCCATGTTCGAGGACTGGGCGTACCCGAAGGCGATGAACACCCCGTGCGCCACCAGCAGCCACAGCACGGAGAAGCCGGTCCAGCGGTGCCAGGAGGTCAGCCGGTCCATGCCGATGCGCCGGTCGAACCAGGGCAGCCGGGCCACCAGCAGCAGCTGGAACGCCATCAGCAGCGCCCCGTACAGGCCGGTGAGGCGGCCCAGCACGATCAGGGCGTTCGAGGCGAAGCCCGCCTGGACGAAGAAGACGGCCACCGCGACCACGTTCGCCGCCAGCACCGCGTACAGACCGGTGCGGGCGACCACTTTGGGGCGCGCTCCCGAGCGGCTCGCGGCCGCGGGGGGTTGTTGGAGAGTGGTCACGCTGACAGCTCCTTGATCGGGTCCGGGGTACGAGCTTGTCCGGACGGCGCTGTCGTTTTACTGTCGGTTAACTTTCAAGTTTTTATCGATCTTCTGGCGAGCCATGAGCGGCTATGGCGGAAGGCGATCGGTGCCGCAGTATGAGCACGTGGAAAAAGTGCGACTTCTCGTGGTGGACGACGATCCGCCCATCGCGGATCTGGTGGCGACCGTCGCCCGCTACGAGGGCTGGGACGCGGTCACGGCGAACTCCGGTGAGGAGGCGCTGCGCCAGGCCGCGGAGTTCCACCCGGACATCGTGGTCCTCGACCTGATGCTGCCCGGCCTGGACGGCTTCGGTGTGCTCGACCGGCTGCGCCAGTCCGGCACGATGGTGCCCGTGGTGTTCCTGACGGCCCGCGACGGCGTCGCCGACCGGGTCGCCGGACTGACCCGCGGCGGCGACGACTACCTGGTCAAGCCCTTCGCCGTGGAGGAGCTGATGGCCCGGCTGCGCACGGTCCTGCGGCGCAGCTCCGGCCCCGGTTTCCAGCGCTCCGTGCTCCAGGTCGCCGATCTGACGATGGACGAGGACACCCGCGAGGTCCGCCGCGGTGAGAAGCTCCTCACCCTCACCCCCACCGAGTACGAGGTGCTGCGCTACCTCATGCGCAAGTCGCCGACCGTCCTCACCAAGGCGCAGATCCTCGACCACGTCTGGGAGTACGGCTTCGGCGGCCGCTCCAACGTCGTCGAGCTCGTCGTCAGCCGGCTGCGCCGCAAGCTCGACGACAGCGGCGAACCGCTCATCCACACCGTGCGCGGCTTCGGCTACGTGCTCCGACAGGCCGCCGAGTGATCGCCCGCCTGAAGGAGACCTATCGCGGCATGCGCCTGGGCACGAGGCTCGCCCTCGGCCTCGGCGCCCTCGCGCTCGTGGTGTTCGCCGTCGTCGGCGGCGCACTGACCATGTACATGCGCGACTACCTGTCGCGCCAGCTCGACGAACAGCTCCATGTCGCCCAGGTCGCCCAGTCCAAGAGCATTGCCGACGACGGCACGCTGGAGGGCAAGAAGTACTGGGGCTGGTACTACGCCGTCTACGACATCAAGGACGGCACCCCCGACCTGCGCACCCCCGAGGATTCGGTCGACCTGCCCCAGGACATCGACGCCTTCACGCGCCTCGCCGCGGACCAGGTCGGCTCGGAGAACGAGATCACCCGCACCGAACGCCTCGAGGGAGCCGGTCTGTACCGGCTGCGGGCCTGCGAGGCCGAACCAGGGGTGATCCTGGTCGGCGCCGCCCCCATGGAGGAGATCGAGGACACCGTCGAGCAGCTGGTCACGATCCAGGTGATCGCGTTCGCCCTCGCCCTCGCCGCCCTCGTCGTGTTCGGCCGGGGCATGCTGCGGCGCGGACTCAAGCCCCTCAGCGACATGGCGCACACCGCCCGCGGCATCACCTCCCACGACCTGACGGACTCGGCACGGCTGCCGGTGCGCCACGACCGCCGCGACGGCGGCCCCGAAGTCGAGGAACTGCGGACCGCGTTCAACAGGATGCTGGAGCACATCGACGACGCGTTCGCCGTCCGCACCGCGGCCGAACAGCGCCTGCGCCAGTTCGTCGCCGACGCCTCGCACGAGCTGCGTACCCCCCTGATGTCCGTACGCGGCTACGCCGACCTGTTCCAGTACGCCGCCGCGCACAGCCCCGAGGAACGCGACAAGCACCTGGCGCGGCTGCGTGCCGAGGCCGCCCGTATGGGGGTGCTGCTGGACGACCTGCTCACCCTGGCCCGCCTCGACGCGGCCGACGTGGAGGCGCCGCTGCGGTGGGAGGAGACCGACCTGGTGGAGCTGGCGCAACAGGCCGGGGACGCCTTCCGGGCGGGGCACCCCGACTATCCGCTGACCCTGACCACGGGCCCCGACCGGGTACGGCTGCGCCTGGACCCGCTGCGGGTGCGCCAGGTCCTCGACAACCTCCTGACGAACGCCGCCGTGCACACGCCGGCGGGCACCAAGGTCCGCGTGGAGGTGTGCGTCGACTCCGGCATGGCAGAGGTGCGGGTCACCGACTCCGGGCCGGGCATCCCGGTCGACGACCAGGAGCGTGTCTTCGACCGCTTCTACCGCGTCGACAAGGCCCGCAGCCGCGACCGGGGCGGCAGCGGCCTCGGCCTCGCCGTGGCCCACTCCCTGCTCCGGGCCCACGGTGGCACCCTCACCCTGACCAGCGCGCCGGGCGCGACGACGTTCACGGTACGACTCCCTCTGGACGACGCGACGGAATAGACCGCGGCCCGGACGTCCTCTCCATGTCGCTTCCACAGGGCGATGTTCGCGCGACCGACTTGTGGGCGGGGCGCAACCGGGGCGGCGTCCCAGCTCACTTGGAACGGGCTGCGCGGACGTGTCCTGCCTCACTGTCGGGGGGTGCCGGGCAACCCGTCGGGGGCTGACCTCTTCTCCTTGATGTGAAGATCTTGAGAAGGCGCCCACGATCACTCATATTCCTGACCCTGGCCGTGGTCGCCGCCGTGACAGCGACCGTCATCCTGGTCGTCCGGGCGAACAGGATGGATACGCTCTCCCCGCGCGAGGAACGGGCCCGGGCAGCGTCCGCGGCGGGCGCACCGTCGGGACAGGTGGACTGCCGGAAGGCCAAGTGCGTCGCCCTCACCTTCGACGGCAACCCGGGTGAACCCACCGCCCGACTGCTGGACCTCCTGAAACGGTACAAGGCGCCGTCGACGTTCTTCCTCGAAGGCCGGCGCATCCACACGTGCCCGGACGTGGTGCGGCGAATAGCCGAGGAGGGCCACGAGATCGGGAACCACACATGGACGCACGCGGTGCTGACCGACGTCTCCGACACCCAGATCCGCGACGAGCTGCGCCGCACCACACGGGCCATCTCAGCGCTCACCGGCCGCGAGCCGACACTGATGCGCCCGCCCCAGGGCCGCACCGACGACCGCGTCTCCAGGATCTCGGCGGAACTGAGGATGGCGCAGGTGCTGTGGACGGTGACCGCGAAGGACTACGAGACGGACGACCCCGCGCTCATCACCGAGCGCGTGCTCGACGGCGCCGACCGCGACGGGATCATCCTGCTCCACCCCCTGCACAAGGGCACCGTGCCGGCCATGCCGTCCATCCTGAAGGCGCTCGGCGACCAGGGCTACACCTTCGTGACCGTCCCCCAACTGCTCGTCCCGGCCAAGGCCGAGCCCGGCCGGATCTACAAGTGACCGACCAGGGCGCGCGACATCGACACCGCGCGCGTCCGAGGCCTTCAAGCACGCGAAAGCCCCCGGCGGGACAGGGGGGATGTCCCGCCGGGGGCGGCTCTGGGCGGCTCAGGGCGGCCGGCGTCAGAACGCGGGGATCGCGCTCGCGGCTCTGGAGTCGGCCTCCCGGGCCTTGTTGATGTTGCTCTGGAGGTTGCCGGTCAGCGGGAAGTTGGCCCGGCCCCACTGGGAGTTCCACAGGGCGTTGCGCGGGGCGTCGGCCATCCTCTGCATGGTGACCAAGGCCGGCTCGTCCCAGCCGCCGTTGCCCCAGGCCTCCGGCGTCTCGCCCCACTTGGCGAAGCGGAAGGCGTGCGTGCTCGCGCCGTCCTTGTGGTAGACGATCTCGACACGGTTGCCGTTCATCGGCACCTCGTTGATCGGGTGGGTGCTGTACCCGCCGTGCCGGGAGGCGGCGAGGAACGCGGGACGCTCCTCGCCCTGCTTCTGGAAGACCACGACGGACTCCCAGTCGTGGCGGTGCCCGAAGGCGTCGGCGCCGTTGAGGGTCTGGTCCTTCTCGAAGTAGAGCGCGTAGACGTATGCGCACCAGCCGTTCTTGCACCAGCCCTGGGAGTAGGTGTTGGCCCGGCCGAGGTGGTTGTCACGGCACTGGCCGGTGATCGACCCGGAGTTGTTCAGACCGCCGTTGAGGTTCCCGTTCGCGTCGACCGCGGCGGCGGGGAAGCAACCGTCGCCGTCGTAGTCGAACAGCGGCATGTACTTCTGCTGGAACGTGTCCGCGTTCCACGGCAGCGGGTTCAGGACGGCGGCGTCGGCGCTGCCGGTCAGGCCGGCGGTCAGTGCGACGACGCTGCTCGCGACGAGCGCGGCCTTGCTCAGGCGGGACGTTCCCTTGGTCTTGCTCTTGACTGCCTGGGACATGCGGGACTTCTCCAGTCGCTCGATCCGCCCGGATTTCCGGCGGTGCGTGATCGAGACTGGAGACCGCGGGGTTGATCAGCAGGCCCCTTTGATCAGGTGAATCAATTCTTTTCAGGACGTCATGTCACGGGGTGTGTCCGTCGTGAGTCTCTCGGGCGTCTCGCGGGAGTCCGGCGCGTCGAACGTGACGACCACCTTCTCCGCGGCGCCCGGTGTCAGCGCCAGTTCGAAGGCCCGCTCGACCTCCGTGGCGGGCACCCGGTGGCTGATGAGCTTCGCGAAACGCTCGTGGTGTTCGACGATCTCCGGGGTGACCTCGAAGATCTCCGTGGGGTAGCCCTGCGAGGCGACAAGGGTCAGTTCGCTGCGCAGCATGCCGCCGAGGTCGATCTCCGAGCCCTTCTTCTGCACCGCGACCATGACGAGCCTCGCGTGCCACTTCGCCGACCGCACCACCGTGTCGAACACGGCGGGGGCCCCGGCCGCGTCGATGAAGATGTCGGTGCTCGGCCGGGGCTGGCCGAGCGCGTTGGCGGCCTGGCCGTGCAGTGCGGTGAGCCGCGCCGCGACGTCCTGCCGCGACGAGTCGATGACGGCGTCCGCGCCGACGGCCAGTGCCTTCTCCAGCCGGGAGGGGATGACGTCGACGGCGACCACGTGCTCGACCCCGCGCAGCTTCAACCAGATGACCGCGCCGAGACCGATGGGCCCGGCGCCGAACACGACGACCTTGTCGTGCGGCTTCGCCTCGGAGCGGTTCACGCAGTGCCGGGCCACGGCCATGGGCTCGTTGAGGGAGGCGACGTCGAACGGCACGGTGGCGGGGAACACCGCCACACTCCGGCCGACCTCGGCGTTCTCGATCAGCAGGTACTCGCTCATCGCGCCGTATCGCCCGCCGCAGCCGATGATCCCGCTCGGCGCGTCCTGTGGGTTGACCACGACCCGGTCGCCGACCGCCAGTCCGGTGACGTCGGCGCCGACCTCGACGACCTCACCGGCCGGCTCGTGACCGAGCGGCACCGGCACGGTCTCGCCGCCCAGATGGGCATGGGCGGGCATGCCTCCCCTGTGGAGGAAGGCGACATCGGTGCCGCAGATGCCGCAGGCACGGACGCGGACGAGGGCGTCCCCGGGGCCGGGCACGGGACGCTCGGCGTCCACCACCTCGACCTTGCCGACACCGGCGGTGCGGACGGACTTCATCGTCGCCATGCGGAGACTCGCTTTCTCGGGCTACGGGCGTACGGGCTGCTGGCCGGGGCGCACGGGCCGCCGGGGTCGTCTGGGTGGCTGGGGTTGCGAGGGTTGCCGGGACAAGGGCCGTCAGACGGCGGACCAGGCGTCGTCCACGGGCAGGACCACACCGTTGACGAAGGCGGCGGCGTCGGAGGCGAGGAAGAAGATCGCGTCCGCCTGCTCCTCGGCCGTGCCGAGGCGGCCGATGGTGGCGCCGATCAGGC
>NZ_LIRK01000481.1 GCF_001419765.1 Streptomyces torulosus | reverse complement strand
TGCGGACCGAGCACCGCGACCGGCCGGCCCCCGCCCTGCTGTCCGCGCTGCTCGGCCCGGCGCGGCACCGGGCCGAGCAGCGCGGACAGCAGGGCGGGGGCCGGCCGGTCGCGGTGCTCGGTCCGCAGCCGGGCGAGGTCGAGCGGGGCGGCCGTCACGACCGGGGCGGCGCCGGTGAGGGCGGCGTCGAAGAGGGCGAGCGCCCGTTCGGTGGACAGGGCGGTGGTGCCGGTGCGGCGCAGCCGTTCCCGGTCCCGCGCGTCCAGCGCGGCGGTCATCCCGCTGGCCTCCTCCCACAGGCCCCACGCGATGGAGACGGCGGGCAGGCCCGCGGCCGCGCGCCGTTCGGCGAGGGCGTCGAGGCAGGCGTTCGCGGCGCAGTAGTTGGCCTGCCCCGCGGCGCCGAACGTGGCGGACGCGGAGGAGAACAGGACGAAGAACGACAGGTCCAGGCCCCGGGTCAGGTCGTGCAGATGGCGGGCGCCGTGCGCCTTGGCGTGCAGGACGCGTCCGACGCGGGCGGGGGTGAGGGAGGTGAGGACGCCGTCGTCCACGGTCCCGGCGCAGTGCACGACTCCGGTCAGGACGTGTCCTTCGGCGGCGAGCCGGTCCAGCAGCGCCGTCAGGGCCGCACGGTCGCCCACGTCACAGGCGGCGATGTCCGCCTCGGCGCCGACGGCGGCGAGTTCGTCCCGCAGGGCGGCCGCGCCGGGCGCGGACTCCCCCGAGCGTGAGGTCAGCACGAGACGCCGTACGCCGTGCCGGACGGCCAGGTGACGGGCCACGTGTGCGCCCAGGGTGCCGGTGCCGCCGGTGACGAGGACCGTGCCTCCCGTGGGGGGCTCGGCGGCGAAGGTCAGCACCGCCTTGCCGACGAGGCGGGCCTGGGCGACGGCCCGGAACGCCTCGGGGGCGCGGTGGACGTCCCAGGTGGTCACCGGGGGCGGGGTGAGCACGCCGTCGGCGAAAAGCGCGGACAGGTCGGTGAGCATCTCCTGGATGCGGTCGGGGCCCGCGTCACCGAGGTCGAAGGCGCGGTAGCGGACGCCGGGGTGGTCGGCGGCCACCTGCTCCGGGTCACGCGGATCGGTCTTCCCGATCTCGACGAACCGGCCCCCGCGCGGCAGCAGTTCGAGGGAGGCGTCGGTGAACTCCCCGGCCAGGCAGTTGAGGACGACGTCCATGCCGGCGCCGTCGGTGTGCGCGAGGAACCTGTCGCGGAACCCGGTGTCGCGGGAGTCCGCGATGTGTTCCTCGTCGAGTCCCGCCGCGCGCAGCGCCCCCCACTTGGGCCGGGAGGCCGTCGCGTACACCTCGGCGCCCAGGTGTCGGGCGAGGCGGACGGCGGCGGATCCCACACCGCCCGCCCCCGCGTGCACGAGCACCCTGCTGCCGGGGCCCACTCCGCCGAGGTCGCACAGTCCGTACCAGGCGGTCAGATACGCCACGGGGGCCGCCGCGGCCTGTGCGGACGTCCATGCGTCGGGTATCCGGGCGAGCAGCCGGTGGTCGGTGACCGCGACCGGGGCGAACGCGGCGTCCAGCATGCCCGCCACCCGGTCGCCGGGCGTGAACCGGGTGACGCCGGGGCCGGTCCGCAGCACCACTCCGGCGCCCTCGATACCGAGGTCGGCCTCTTCGGGGTACATGCCGAGGGCGATCATCGGGTCCCGGAAGTTCACCCCGGCGGCGCGTACGGCGACGCGCACCTCGCCGGGCGCCAGGTCCCGTTCGGCGTCGGGGTGGGCCACCAATTCCAGCCCGTCGATCGAGCCACGGCGGACCGTGTCCAGCCGCCAGGGGCCGGCGGGCGCTTCCAGTGGCGCGCCGGTCTCGGCCCGGACGAGACGGCGCCCGAGGACGTGTCCCGCGCGAACGGCCAGATCGTGCTCGCCGGACGCCAGGATCCGGGCGAGCGGCAGGCCGAGCATGGGCCGAAGGGCGTCGTCCACGTCGACCGCCACGGCCGTCTCACCGGCGCCGGGGCCCCGCAGCCACGCGTCGTCACTGTCGCTGTCGCTGTTGTTGCCACTGTCGCCGTCGCCGTCGCCGTCGACGAGTACGAGACGGTCCGGGTGTTCGGCCTGGGCGGCGCGCACGAGGCCGGCCACGGCGGACTGGGCGAGGATGTCTTCCACCACGTCGTCGGGCCCGGCGGCTGCCCCCGTCAGGCCCGGCTCGGCCACGGTGGCGGCCCGCCGGGTGACGACGACGAGGGGGACGGAAGCGTACCGCTCGGCGCCCAGCCACTCCTGCACCAGCCGCAGCATCCGGGCCGTGACGTCGTCGACGTCACCGGACGGGCAGTGCGCCACCACCGCGTCGGGGAGACCTTCGATGCGCGCGAAGTCGATGCCGCCCTCGTCGGTCACCGGCAGCGGAACGGGATCGACGGGGGCCGCGTCCACGGGGACGGACAGCGGGATCCACTCCACACGGAACAGGGCGTCCCGGTCCGGGGCGGCGGGACCCGGCAACTGTTCGGCCGCGGCCTCGCGCAGCACCAGGTTCTCGACGGTGACCACCGGGGCGCCGTCGACGTCCACCGCGGTCAGGCCGACGGCTCCGTCGGTCCCCCGGGTGACCCGGACCCGCAGAGCGTCGGCACCGGTGGCGTGGACGCGTACACCACTCCAGGTGAACGGCAGCCGGGCGGGGGCGCCGGGCGGCAGGTCCACGCCGAGCGCGTGCAGGGCCGCGTCGAGCAGGGCGGGGTGGACGGCGAACCGTGCGCCCCGTTCCCGGTCGTCCTCGTCCAGTTCGACCTCGGCGTACAGCGTGCCGTCGGAGGACCGCAGGACCGTGCGCAGCCCCCGGAAGGCGGGCCCGTAGTCGAAGCCGGCCTCGATCAGCGCGGGGTAGAAGCCGTCGAGCGGGACCGGCACGGTCGACTCCGGGGGCCAGGGCAGGGTGACGTCGGCTGCGGGCGCGGCGGCGGGCGCGAGGGTTCCCTCGGCGTGCCGTACCCAGACCTCGTCGCTGTCCGCGGCGGCGTCGGGGGACGCGGGCCGGGAGTGGAAGGCGATCGTGCGGCGGCCGTTCGAGTCCGGTGCGCCTACGACGAGTTGGAGGTCGACCGCCTCCTGCCCGGTGAGGGCCAGGGGGATGGCAAGGGTCAGCTCGGACAGCTCCGGGCAGCCGAGCCGCTGCCCCGCCCAGCACGCCATGTCCACGTAGGCGGTGCCGGGCAGCAGGACCGTACCGAGCACCTTGTGGTCCGCGATCCACGGCTGGGCGGTGGCCGAGATCCTCCCGGTGGCGATGACGCCCTCGCCCGAGGCCCGCACGAGCCAGGTCCGCAGCAGCGGGTGGTCGGCCGTACCGAGCCCCGCGGCCCGCAGGGCACCCATCGACGCCAGGCCGGCGTTGTCGGGCCAGTAGCGGCGGTGCTGGAAGGCGTACGTCGGCAGCTCCACCCGCCGCGCACCCGTCCCCTCGAACACCGCCCGCCAGTCGACGACCACGCCGTGCACATGGGCCTCCGCCATCGCGGACACCCACGCCGCCGCCTCGTCCCGGTCCCGCCGCAACACGGCGACCGCCGCCACCTCCGGCTCCGTCTCCTCGATGAGGGAGACGAGCGAGCCGTCCGGGCCGACTTCGAGGACCGTGCTCACATCCTGGGCACGAGCGGCACGCACCCCGTCGGCGAACCGGACCGTCTCCCGCACATGACCGACCCAGTACTCCGGCGTGCACAACTCCTCCCCCGCGATCTCACCCGTCACGTTCGACACGACCGGGATCGACGGCTCGCGGAACTCCACCCCCGCCAGCACCTCAGCGAACTCGTCGAGCATCGGCTCCATCAACACCGAGTGGAACGCATGACTGACCGCCAGCCGCTTCACCCGCCGACCCCCGACAGCGAACCCGTCCACGACCTCACGGACAGCGCCCTCGGCACCGGACAGCACCAACGACGACGGCCCGTTCACCGCGGCCACCGACACACCCTCCGGCAACTCCCCCAGCTCCGACTCCCGCGCCTGCACCGCCCACATCGCACCACCCGACGCCAACGCCCCCATCAACCGCCCACGCGCCGCCACCACCCCACACGCATCAACAAGCGACCACACCCCTCCCACATGAGCCGCGACCACCTCACCCAAGGAATGCCCGAACACCACATCCGGCCTCACCCCCCACGACTCCAACAGACGGAACTGCGCCACCCCCACCGCGAACAGAGCAGGCTGCGCCCA
>NZ_LIRK01000480.1:17478-17637 GCF_001419765.1 Streptomyces torulosus | reverse complement strand
CGGAGGAGGCCCGGGGGCAGGGAGCCGTCGAGGATGTGGGTGACGCCGAGGGCCAGGGGGTGGGAGACGCAGCGGGCCATGGCGCTCTCCTCGGCCGTGCCGGTCAGGTCGAGGAGGTAGCGGCCCGACCAGCGGTCACCGGAGCCGGCGTCGACGTCG
>NZ_LIRK01000480.1:0-17468 GCF_001419765.1 Streptomyces torulosus | reverse complement strand
CGCGGCGAGCCAGCCGTCGAGGCGGAGGGTGCCGCGGACGAAGGTGCGCGGTTTCCAGGCCGGCGGGAGGCCGTACTGGGCGACGAAGGGCACGCTGTCGCGGTTGGGGTAGGCCTCGAAGGTCTCGCCGTCGACGACGTACGGACGGGTCGCCCTCCAGGGGCGCTCGGCCGTCGTCTCCGTACCGTCCTCGATGTAGCGGGCCGGTGCGCGCAGGGCGTTCAGGACCCCGGCGGGTGCCCAGCTGAAGCGGTACCTGAAGTCGTTCGGCACGGCCGGGACGCCGCCGCAGTACGAGGTCAGGGTGTACGAGGCGGCCGTGTCGGGCCCGATCGCCGCGGTCGCCCGGGCGATCAGGCTGTGGGCGAAGAGGTGGTCGATGCCGGGGTCGAGTCCCGCCTCGGTGAGGACGGTGACGCCCGCCGCCCCGGCCGTCGGCGCCAGTTCCAGGACCGCGTCCGAGACATAGCTGGAGCAGGCGAAGTGGGCCCGCGCCTCGACGCAGGCCCCGAGCAACGGCGCGTGCTCCGGGGCCGGGAGCATCGAGACGACCACGTCGCCGGGGGCCAGCTCGGCCGCGAGTGCCGCGCGCGTGTACGCGCGGGGCTCGGCGCGGCCCGCGAGGCCAAGGGCGGCCAGGGCCCCCTCGGCGCGCTCCTCGGTGCGGTGCCACAGCCGTACCCGGGCGGCGGTGTCGCACAGCTTCGCCAGGCCGCTGCCCGTGGAGAGGCCGGCACCGACCCAGTGGACGGTGCCGCTCGCGGGGACCGCGCCATCAGTCATCCGGCAACTCCCTTGTCATCAGGCCCAGTTCATGGGACGCGCGGCGGAACCGGTCCAGGCAGCGGCCCCACGCGCCACCGGTCCGGAAGTCCAGCAGCTGCGGCAGCAGCGCGGCGGAGAAGTCCGTGCTCGCCTCGCGGGGCAGCAGGGAGGGCAGGTTGTCGATCGCGATCAGGTCGAGGGGCGGGTGCTCGCGCAGTCGGCGGACCGGGTGGTCCCAGTCGGTGGTGGTGTCGTAGAACGGCAGGACGTTCATGGGTGAGCCGACGTCGACGGTGACGTCGGCGAGGGTGCGCAGCCGGCGGTCCGGCGCGTCGAGGTCCTTGTCCGTGAGGAACGGCGGCACCGGGCTCGTCGTCAGCACGGTGTTGACCATCAGGTCGTGGGTGAGCAGGGCGCCCTTGTCGAGGTCGCGGGTCTCGGCCACGTCCCAGCAGGTGGGCTCCACGCCGGCCTCGTCGAGCGCGGCCCGCGCACCGCTCCCGCTGCGGCCCAGGGCGCCGATCACCAGCGCGGTCAGATCGCCCTCGGAGGCGCGCAGCCGGGCCTCCATCTCCTCCTTGGCCATGGGCACCAGCGGCGTCTCCAGACCGCCCCGGTGGTGCAGCACCGCGAGGGCCGCGCCGAGGTAGCCGGCCCAGAAGCCGAACGCGGCGAGCCTGCGGCCCTGGTCGTCCACCAGGTACTCCAGGTCCAGCAGCGCCCCGCCCCCGGCGGCGAACCTGCGCAGCAGCGCCTCGGCGCCGGGCTGGCCCTTGTAGGCGTGCCCGAAGAAGATGTGCCGGTGGGTGAGTTCGGCGGGCTCGTCGGGGAGTTCCTTCAGGCCCACGATCACCGCGTCGCACGGGGCCTCCGGCCAGCGGCCCGGCTCGGTGACCTCGCAGCCCGCCTCCTCGTACGCCTCCGTCGGGAAGATCCGCTGCGGGGAGTCCTCGACGGTGATCCGTACGCCGCTCTCGACGAGCCGCCGGGCGTCGGACGGGACGATCGGGGTGCGGCGTTCGGTGGTACGGGTCTCGTGGCGGAGCCACAAGTGGCGATCGGTCATACGAGGTTGGCCTCCGGGCGCAGCGCGTCGGCCGTGAAGCGGTCGACGCTCAAGGGGCTGATGTCGACGAAGGGTACGCGGCCGAGGTACAGGTCGCGGACCACCTCGCCGACCGCCGGCCCCTGGAGGAACCCGTGGCCGGAGAAACCGGTGGCGTAGAGGAAGCGCGAGCATGAACCGGCCTCGCCGATCAGGGCGTTGTGGTCCGGGGTGATCTCGTACAGGCCCGCCCAGCCGCCCGTGCGGCGCAGGTCGAGCAGGGCGGGCGCCCGGTGCTCCATGGCCGCGTAGAGGCGGGGGATCCAGCGGTCGTGGGTGTCGGTGGCGAAGCCGGGCCGTTCGTCGGGGTCGGACATGCCGACGAGGAGGCCGGGGCCCTCGGTGTGGAAGTAGAGGCTGCTGGTGAAGTCGATCGTCATGGGCAGGTCGGGCAGCAGGCCCGGCACCGGTTCGGTGACCGCGATCTGGCGGCGCAGCGGCTCCACGGGGAGGTCCACGCCGACCATGGCGCCGATGGACCGGGACCAGGCGCCGGCCGCGCACACCACGGTGTCGGTGACGATGCGGCCCTTGCTGGTGACCACTGCGGTGATGGTGTCCCGCCACGTCTCGATGCCCAGGACCTCGCAGTTGCGCAGGACGGTCGCGCCATGGCGGCGGGCGCCCGCCGCGTAGCCGTGGACCACGGACTCGGGGGTGCAGTGCCCGTCGTCGGGCGAGAACGCGGCGGCGAGCAGCCCGTCGGTGCTGATCAGCGGGGAGAGCCGCTGGGCCTCGGCGGGGTCGATCATGCGGCTGGGCACACCCAGGTCGTTCTGCAGCTGTACGCCGGCCTCGAACTGGGCGACCTCGTCGGGCGTCGACAGCAGGAAGAGGTAGCCGACCCGGTGGAGGCCGATGTCGTGGCCCAGGTCCTGTCCGAAGCGGCCGAACGCCTCCAGGCTGCGGGCGCCGAGCTGGATGTTCAGTTCGTCGGAGAACTGTGCGCGTACGCCGCCGGCGGCCCGTGCGGTGGAGCCGGAGGCGAGTTCGTCCCGTTCGACGAGGACGACGTCGTCCACTCCTGCGGCGGCGAGATGGTAGGCGATGCTCGTGCCGATGACACCGCCGCCTATGACGACGACCCGTGCGCTGCGGATCACGTACGCGGCTCCCTTCGTCCGGTCGTGGTCGGTTCACCCGACGGAGTCAGGTCTTCCACCACAGGCGAACGTTCATGCGGTACGGCAGCGGAGTCGGCCCGGGCGCGCCATGCGCACCGGCCCGCCGGAACGTTACGGCGGGCGCGGCGGCCGGTGTCGGACGATCCGATGACGGCCGCCGCGCGACCCCGTGCGGCATGGGGGAACGCGTGGTGCGGCGCTCAGGAGGAGTGGACCACCGCGTCCAAGTGGGGCAGGTAGTGGTCCAGCCGCTCACGCTTGGTGCGCAGGTAGGTGATGTTGTCCTCGCAGGGCGTGATCAGCAGCGGCACCTGCTCGGAGACCTGGATGCCGTGGCGCAGCAGCGCCTCCCGCTTGCGCGGGTTGTTCGACATCAACCGCACGGACCGTACGCCGAGGTCGTGCAGCATCTCGGCCGCCACCCGGTAGTCGCGGGCGTCCACCGGCAGGCCGAGGGCGATGTTCGCCTCGACGGTGTCCAGGCCCTCGGCCTGGAGCTTCATCGCCTGGAGCTTGGCGAGCAGCCCGATGCCGCGCCCCTCGTGGCCGCGCAGGTAGACGAGGACGCCCCGGCCCTCCGCGACGATGGCGCGCAGCGCGCTGTCGAGCTGTTCCCCGCATTCGCAGTGCTGGGAGCCGAACGCGTCACCGGTCAGGCACTCCGAGTGCAGCCGGACGAGTATGTTCTCGCCGCCGCTGATGTCGCCGTACACCAGCGCCACTTGTTCCTCGCCGCGATCCTGGTCGAGATAACCTACGGCCTCGAAGTCGCCGTACGTCGTGGGCAGCGGTGCATTGACCACGCGGACGGCACCGGAGGACTGGGCGTGAGCGCCGAGTACGCCAACATTTTCTGTCATGATCTGGTTCCTATCTGGTGAGTCCTGACGTCATGCGAAAATGACGGAGCATCAGCAGAGACGAAAGGCCGGGAAAAGATGAGCAGTTCGGGAACGGAGTCCGGTGCGCGGCAGGAGGGACGGGGACAGCAGCCGACGGTATACGGTCTGCTGCCCGCCGACACCACCGCGGACGTACGGGAGCGCGGCGCGGAGGTCGGCCGGCAGGTCGCGGTGCTTCCGGTCGGCAGCTTCGAGCAGCACGGCCCGTATCTGCCGCTGGCCACGGACACGCTGGTGGCGTGCGCCATAGCGCGGGAGATAGCCGCCGCCTACCCGGTGCACCTCCTGCCGCCCGTGACCATCGCCTGCTCGCACGAGCACGCCGGCTGGCCGGGCACGGTGAGCATTTCCGCGACGACCCTGCACGCGATGGTCCGCGACATCGCAGACTCGCTGCGCCGGTCGGGCGTCGAGGCGCTGGTCGTGGTGAACGGACACGGCGGGAATTACGTCCTGGGCAATGTCGTCCAGGAATCCACCGCGGCGGGACATCGAATGGCGCTTTTCCCGGCGATGGAGGACTGGGAGGCCGCCCGTGAACGGGCGGGTGTCGAGACCTCGTTGCTCAGTGATATGCATGCGGGAGAAATTGAGACCTCCATACTTCTGCATTGCCATCCGGAATTGGTCCGGCCCGGTCACGAGACC
Source organism: Streptomyces torulosus (assembly GCF_001419765.1). Classification (GTDB taxonomy): domain Bacteria; phylum Actinomycetota; class Actinomycetes; order Streptomycetales; family Streptomycetaceae; genus Streptomyces; species Streptomyces torulosus. The sequence goes on along the minus strand of NZ_LIRK01000480.1, from coordinate 12,924 downwards.
ACCGATTTCCTTGCCGACGACCGCCGTCATCTCCTCTCCCTCGGTATGTCGGCCTACACCGATTCCGGTGTGATCGGCCGTCCTTCGTTGGCGTCCGCCGCGAAGGGGAAGGAATTGCTGGAGGGGTTCGTGGAGTCCTTCGGGGCGTACTTCTCCGTGGTCACGGACTGACGGCGGGCCCGCAGCGAGCCGTACCAGCGGCCGACGAGGACCAGGGCCCCCGGCAGCGCCGCCGCGAAGCTGAGCACGCCGTAGACGACGGCCACGGTCAGGCCCTGGGAGGCGCCCAGACCCGCCGCGCCGAACGACCAGGCGGTGACGCCCTCGCGGGGGCCCCAGCCGCCGACGTTCAGCGGCAGGCTCATGGCGATCAGGGCCAGCAGCGCGAGCGGCACCAGGGCCGCCGGGCCCGCGGAGGTGCCGGTGACGCGCGCGGCGAGCAGGAACATCGCCACGTACCCGGCCAGCACCACCACGGAGGAGATCAGCACCGCCGGGCCGCTGTCGCGGTTCAGCAGGGCGCCGCGCGCCTCGGTGAGGGCGGCGCGGACCCGGCCGCTCCGGCCGCGCCCGGGACGCGGCTTCCGGCCCATCCGCAGCGCCGCCCAGATCGCGGTCGCGCCCAGGGTGACCAGCGCCAGGACGCCCGCCGTGTGACGGGTCTGCTCCAGCACCGGTGAGGGCATCGTCAGCAGGACCGCCACGCCCACGACGGCCAGCACCAGCTGACCCGCCGTCCGCTCGATGACCACCGCGCGCACGCCGCGCCCCATGTCCCCGGAGCTCTGTCCGTGCCGGACGGCCCGGTGCACGTCGCCGATGACACCGCCGGGGAGCGCCGCGTTGAGGAACAGTGCCCGGTAGTAGTCCGCGACGGCCGGGCCGAGCGGCAGCCGCAGGCCCAGCGCCCTCGTCACCGCGCACCAGCGCCAGGCGCTGACCACGGTCGTCAGCACGCCGATGCCGACGGCGGCGACCAGCGTCCCACCGTCGATGCGCCGCAGCCCGTCCACGAACACACCGGTCCCGAGCCGCCACACGACGACCACGAGAATGATCGTTCCGGCGATGCTCCCGAAGTGGGCGCGCAGGGCGCGGAGCGCCTTGCCGGCGGCACGAGGGCGCGGCGCGGCCGGGGCGTCGTCCTCTGCGGGGAGGACCGCTGCCCGGGCGGCGGACACGTCATCACCCGGCAGCACGCGCGGTGCCGGACGGCCGGACGCCGTGTCGGCCGGGGCCCGGTGGCCGTCGAACGGCTCGGCGGGCGCCGCCGCGGGCGTGTGGCCGGGCAGCGGGGCCGAGGACGCCCGGGGTGCCCGGACCGGACCCGCCGAGAGGCTGCGGGCGGCCGGGGTGACCACGGTCGGGGGCTTCGCCGGGGCGGGGTGCGCGGCGGCGCCGTGGGCTTCCGTGCGGGTGTCGCCCGGTGCCGCGGTGGCCGGCGCCTCGGTCAGCGTCCGCTGGCGCGGGATGGTGACGGGCGCGGTCGTGCGCATGCGCGCCCGCGCCGACGGGGCGCTCGCCCGCACACGCGCCCGGACCCCCTTCGGCCGTACCCGGACCCGTCGTTCGCCCGCCGACGCGCGGGTGTCCACCGGCGCCGTCATGACGTGCCGCCCGTCGGCCGGGGCAGGGCCAGGAGGTCGCTGTGGTGGAGGGTGACGCGCAACTCGCCCGCCGCGCAGGCCGCCAGGCGGTCGCGGAGGTAGGCCTCGGCGCGCTCGGTGAGTTCGGGGCGCTGTTCGCAGGCCGCGCCGACCCAGCCGCGCAGCCACTCCTCGGTGAGGGCGATGTGCCGGTCGTCGAGCTGCCAGGGGCTCGGGTGGACCCGGACCGTGGCGCCCCGCTGGGCGAACGCCTCGCAGGCCACGGTGATCGCGTCGGGGCCGAGCAGCTCGCTCGCGCGCTGGTGGGCGTTGAACGCCTCGGCGATCTCCTGGTCCATGGGGTGGGCCGGTACGAGGTCGGCCCGGCCGACGACGGAGAGCGTCAGCAGCGCGGGCACGCCGGCGTCCGCGCAGGCACCGGCGAGCGCCTCGATCTCCTCGCGGGTGAGGACGTCGAGCAGCGCGGACGCGGTGACGAGGGAGGCGCCGGCCAGGTCTTCCGCCGTGAGCCGCCCGATGTCGCCGCGCCGGGTGGTGACCGTGACGGGGCTGCCGTCGGCGCCCGCGCGCGGCGCCCGCTCGATGGCCAGCCGCAGCAGGGCGGGGTCCTGGTCGTGCAGGACCCACTGCTGGGCGCCGTCGAGCCGGGGCGCGAGCCAGCGGCCCATCGAGCCGGTGCCGCAGCCGAGGTCGTGGACGACCAGGCCGGTGGCCCGGCGGGGCAGGTTCGCCAGACGTATGCGCAGCGGGTCGAGCAGGTCCGCCGCGCGCGCGACGGCGTCGGCGCTCTCCCGCAACTCCAGCCACTGCGGGGCGTACTGGTGTCCCTCGGCCGCCGGGGTGTCACCGCCCCGCCCCGCCATGCTGAGCGCGGCGCCGGAGGCGGAGGCCGCGGTGACCGACCCGCCCGCGACGGGAGCCGCCCCACCAACGGGGAGCGGGGCACCCGCGCCCATGCCAGGGGAACCCGCCGCGTCCGCGGACGCCGTCGTCGTGGTCGCCGTCGAGGCTGAAGTGGTCATGCCGCCCTCCGGGGTTCGTGGCGCAGTCGTCCGAGGACGTGGGCCAGGCTGCGGGCCGTGGTCGCCCAGCCGTCGAGCGCGGCGCGGCGACCGCGCGCCGCGGCCTTCAGCCGGCGCCGCACGTCCGCCTCCCCGAACCAGCCCCGCAGCTCCGACGCGATGGCCGCGGGGTTCTCCGGCGGGACGAGGATGCCGGGCACGCCGCCGTCGGGGGCGCGGCCGACGGCCTCCGGCAGACCGCCGACGTCCGTGGCCAGCACGGGGATCCCTCGGGCGAGGGCCTCGGTGACCGCCATCCCGTACGTCTCGGCGTACGAGGTGAGGACCATGAGGTCGGCGGAGGCGTAGCTGGCGTCGAGTTCGGCGCCCGCCTGCGGTCCGGCGAGGTGCAGCCGGTCCTCCAGGCCGAACTTGGCGACGAGGCCCCGGATGTGGTCGACGTACTCGGGGTCCTGGTCGATGCCGCCGACGAGGACGCAGCTCCACGGCAGGTCGGTGACCGTCGCGAGGGCCTCGACCAGTCGGTGCTGCCCCTTGCGCGGGGTGACCGCGGCGACGCACAGCAGCCGGGAGACGCCGTCGGTGCCGGAGGCGAGGGGGGCGATGTCGGCGCCGGGGGCGGCGACATGGACCCGCTCGGGGGCGAGGCCGTGGTGGGACACCAGTCGGCGGACCGCCCAGTCGCTGGTCGCGATCACGGCGGACACGCCCCGCAGGGTCGTGCGCTCCTTGGCGTCGAGGTCGGCGGCCACGTCCGGCTCCAGGCCGGTCTCGTCGCCGAGCGGCAGATGCACCAGGACGGCCAGGCAGAGGCGTTCGGCCTCGGGGAGGATGATCTCGGGGACCCCGCAGGCGACGAGTCCGTCCAGGAGGACGACCGTGCCGTCGGGGAATTCCCGCAGCGTACGGGCGAGTTCGGCGCGGGCGTCCGCATCGGGGCGCGGCCAGCTGCCGGAAAGGGCGTGCTGGTGCACCTGCCAGCCGAAGCCGGGCAGATCGAGGCAGATCCGGCGATCGTAGGCGTTGCCGCCGCTGGGGCGGGCCACGTCGTTGACGCCGCCCGGCATCACGAAGTGCACGGAGCGCAGCGACATGGGCACGATCGCGGCGGTCTTCAGCGCCGCGTTCTGCACGGGCACGTAGCCGAGCCTCACTTGCTCTCCCCCGTCGGCCTGCGCGGCACCGCTTGTCTGGGCGGCGGTGCCGAGGTCCGCCCGGTCGATGGTCGTGTCGGTCACAGGGCACGCTCGTAGCTCGCCCAGGCGATGTGCGATTCGTGCAGGGTGACCGTGATGCCCGCGATGCCCTTGGCGTTCTCGCCCATGGCGCCCTTGTGGATCCGCTCGGCGAGCCGGTCCGCGATCACCTTGGCGAGGAACTCCGTCGAGGTGTTGGTGTTCGCGAAGTCGGGCTCGTTGTCGAGGTTGCGGTAGTTCAACTCGCTCACCACGGCGCCCAGCTCCTGCGTGGCCAGCCCGATGTCTACGACGATGTTGTCGTCGTCCAGCTCGGCGCGCCGGAAGGTGGCGTCCACGAGGAAGGTGGCGCCGTGCAGGCGCTGCGCGGGTCCGAAGACCTCCCCGCGGAAGCTGTGGGCGATCATGATGTGATCGCGGACGGTGATGCTGAACAACGGACGACCCTCCAGTGCGGTACGTCTGCCCCCGGGCCGGGGCATGCCGTGTAGTACGGCTGCTCCCTACCCGTTGTTCAGCCGAGTTTTGCGGTTTCTTGGGGGTCAGCGTTCCGTCGGGGCAGTTCAGGGGCGGGTGGGGCGGACGCGCTGACCGGTCAGTAGGTCACTCGGCGGCGTACCGTACCCGATGGCAGAGCCCCGGCAGCTCTCCGCTCGCGAGTCTCGGCAGCACGTCGGGGAGTTCGTCGAAGGCACACTCCCCCGTGACGAGCGCGTCGAAGCGTGCGTCGGCGAGGAGTTCGAGGGCGAGCGCCAACCGGTCGGCGTAGGTGCGGCCGGGGCGGGCGGCCGGGGAGACGGTGCCGACCTGGCTGCTGCGGATCGTGAGCCGGCGCGAGTGGAAGGCCTCGCCGAGCGGCAGGGCGATCCGGCGGTCGCCGTACCAGCTGAGTTCGATGACGGTGCCCTCGGCGGCGAGCAGGCCGAGCGAGGTGACGAGGCCCTGTTCGCTGGCGCTGGCGTGCACGACGAGGTCGCACTCCCCGAGCGCGTCGCCGGGCAGCGCGAAGTCCACACCGAGGGCGCGGGCGATGTCGGCGCGCGCGGGGTCGGCGTCGACGAGTTGGACCCGTACACCGGGGTAGCGGGCGAGGAGGGCGGCCACCGAGCAGCCGACCATGCCGCCGCCGACGACGGCGATCCGGTCACCGACGAGGGGCGCCGCGTCCCACAGGGCGTTGACGGCGGTCTCGACGGTGCCGGCGAGGACGGCGCGGGCCGCGGGGACGGACTCCGGCACGACGGTGACGGCGCTCGTCGGGACGACGTAGCGGCTCTGGTGCGGATACAGGCAGAACACGTTCCGGCCGACCAGTGCGTCCGGCCCTTCTTCGACCCGGCCGACGCTGAGGTAGCCGTACTTCACCGGGGCCGGGAACTCTCCCTCCTGGAAGGGCGCGCGCATGGTCGCGTGCTGGTTCTCGGGTACGCGACCGCTGAACACGAGGGTCTCCGTGCCACGGCTGACACCCGTGTACAGCGTGCGGACGAGCACCTCGCCCTCGGCCGGGGCGGCGAGCCGCTCCTCGCGGATCTCGCCCTGTCCCGGGGTGCTGAGCCAGAAGGCGCGGGCTGTGTGTTTCATAGGGGTCTCCGTGAACGGTCGGGCGGTTCTCCACGTACGCAGCGGTGGAAGTCGCGGAACGGTACGCGGCGATGATCGACTCTTCCACACACGTTCGGAAGGTTTGCGGTGGCCCTGAACAACACTTACGACGGCCGGCTGGTGCTCTCTGAGACGGCGGTGGGCGCGGGCGCCCAGGTGCTGCTGCTCGCCTTCCTGGGTACGGCGATCGGACTGGGTCCTGCGGGCTGGCTGACCGGGCTGGCGTTCGCGTTCGCCACCTGGGCGGTCCTCAACCGCGCGCTGCTGCGCACCCGGCCCCGCTCCTTCGGCCCCGCGAACCGGGTCACGCTCGGCCGGGCGGTCCTGGTCGGCGCGGTCACCGCGCTGGTCGCCGACTCCTTCCAGAGCTCGCCGCCCGTCTCGCTGTTCGTCGGTCTGACCGCCGTGGCCCTGATACTCGACGGCGTCGACGGCAAGGTGGCCCGGCGCACGGGCACGTCGACCGCGCTGGGCGCCCGCTTCGACATGGAGGTCGACGCGTTCCTGATCCTGGTGCTGAGCGTGTACGTGTCGATGTCGCTCGGCCCGTGGGTGCTGCTGATCGGCCTGATGCGGTACGGCTTCGTCGCCGCCGCCAGGGCCATGCCGTGGCTGAACGGTTCTCTCCCGCACAGCATGGCCCGCAAGACGGTCGCCGCGATCCAGGGTGTCTTCCTGCTGGTCGCCGCCTCCGGGCTGCTGCCGTACGCCGCGAACTTCGCCGTCGTCGCGGTGGCGCTGGGCTCGCTGGTCTGGTCGTTCGGGCGGGACATCGCCTGGCTGTACGGCAACCGCGAGGGCCAGGAGACGGCGACGGCCACGGTGACCGTGCCGGAGCCGGTGACCGTGGCCGTGACCGTCGAGGCCGCCGCGGAGCGCCGCGAGGCCCAGCTGGTGTCGAGCTGACGCCGGGTGTGCCCGGCGGTTGGACTCAGTCCACCGTGAGGACGATCTTCCCGGTGGTCCGGCCGGTCTCCCCGTGGGCGTGTGCCTTGCCCGCCTCGGCGAGCGGGAAGGTGGCGTCGACGCGGGCGCGCAGCTTCCCCTCCGCGACGAGGTCGGCGATGGCCCGCATCCCCGCCCGGTCCGCCTCGACCAGCAGCACCGCGAGCCGCGCCCCCAGCTCCGCGGCCTGCCTCGCGTCGTCCTCGAACCCCGTCGGCACGATCGTGACGAGGGTGCCGCCCGGACGCAGGACGTCCAGGGAACGGGTGCGGACGTCCCCGCCCAGGGTGTCCAGGACCACGTCGACGTCCTTCACCCGCTCGGCGAAGTCCTCGGTCCGGTAGTCGATCAGCTCGTCGGCGCCCAGTTCACGCAGCACGTCGTGCTTGCCGGCGCTGGCCGTCCCGATGACGTACGCGCCCCTGGCCTTGGCGATCTGCACGGCGAGGTGCCCCACTCCCCCGGCGGCCGCGTGGATCAGCACCCGCTGACCGGGCCGTACGTCGGCGGTGTCCACGAGCGCCTGGTACGCGGTGAGCGCGGCCAGCGGCAGCGCGCCGCCCTCGACATGGTCGATGTTCTCCGGCTTGTGGGCGAAGGCACGGGCCGGTCCCGTGACGTACTCGGCGTAGGCGCCCGCCCCGTGCGGGTAGGGCAGCATGCCGAAGACCTCGTCGCCCGGCTGGAACAGGGTGACCCCGAAGCCCACCGCCTCGACGACTCCGGAGACGTCCCAGCCCAGTACGGGCAGGGGGTCCGGTACCCACAGTCCGTGGGCGCGGTTCTTCCAGTCCGTCGGGTTCACACCGGCCGCGTGGACGCGGACGAGGATCTCGCTGAGGCCGGGCGTGGGACGCGGCCGTTCGACCTCCTTCAGTACCTCCGGCCCGCCGAAGTCGTCCTGGCTGACGGCACGCATGGTGCCGTGGTTCACGTTCGTTTCCGTCATGGCGTCCAGCCTGCGTCGTGGGCCGACCTCACAACAATGGCACGATGGTCATCATTCGATGGGATCGTGCCACGCGTCGTGGCAGACTGTCCTGTATGACGTCCCCCCACCGAGTGGTGGTCCTCGCCCCCGACCGGGTCTACCCCTTCGAACTCGGCATGCCGAGCCGTATCTTCGGCTCGACCGACGGCCTGTACGAGGTCCTGACCTGCACCGCCGACGGCCTGCCGGTACGTTCGGCCACCGACTTCACGATCTCCGTGGAGCACGGCCCGGAGGTGCTGGACACCGCCGACACCGTGATCATCGCCTCGTTCGGTCCGTTCCCCGCGGCCCTCGGACTGCTGTCGTCCGAGCTTCCCGACCCCCTGGCGGCGGCCCTCGGCCGGATCCGGCCCGGCACCCGGCTCGTGTCCATCTGCACCGGCGCCTTCGTGCTCGCGGCGGCCGGTCTGCTGGACGGCCGGCCCGCCACCACGCACTGGGCGCTCGCCGACACGTTCCGCAAGCACTTCCCGAAGGTCCACCTGGACCCGGACGTCCTGTTCGTGGACGACGGCGACATCCTCACCTCGGCGGGCGCCGCGTCCGGCATCGACATCTGTCTGCACCTGGTGCGCAAGGACCACGGCAGCGAGGTCGCCAACCGGGTGGCCCGGCGGTGCGTGGTGCCGCCGTGGCGGGAGGGTGGCCAGGCCCAGTACATCGAGCAGCCCGTCCCCCAGGACCCGGCGAGCGGCACGGCCGCCACCCGCGCGTGGGCCCTCGAACGCCTCGACTCCCCGCTCACCCTGACGGACCTCGCCCAGCACGCACGGATGAGCCTGCGCACCTTCGCCCGCCGCTTCAACGACGAGGTCGGCATGAGCCCCGGCCGCTGGCTCGTCCAGCAGCGGATCACCCGCGCCCGGCATCTCCTGGAGTCCACGGACCTACCGGTCGACGAGATCGCCGGCCATGTCGGCTTCGCCACCGGCACCTCGCTGCGCCAGCACCTGCACGCGGCGATCGGGGTGTCCCCGCTGGCCTACCGGCGCACGTTCCGGACCGGCGTCTGAGGGACCTCGGGCCCGTCGGCTATCCGTTGCCCGGCGGCATGTTGTACGGGGTGACCACCTGGATCGCCGAGGGCAGGGACGGGCCCTCGTCCGGGAGGGCCTGGTGGGCACGCATGATGGTCTGGCAGGCGCGGCGCAGGTCCTGGCGGAGGTCGTGGTGGAGCACGGCGGACAGCCGGCCGGCCCGCAGCAGCCGGGTGTTGTCGTGGTCCAGGTCGTGCGCGACGAAGACGTGCGGCTCCCGCCCCGCGGCGGCGAAGGCGTCGAGCGTCGCGGTGTTGCCGCCGCCGATGGAGTAGACGGCGGCGAGGTCCGGCTCCCGCTCCAGCGCGTCCCGGACCAGGTCCCGCTGGGTGGCGTCGAGGCCGTCGCTGTCGGTGACCTCGACGAGCCTCCGGGCCGGTGCGGCGGCCCGCATCGCCGCCCGGAACCCCATCTCGCGCTCCTCCTCGTTGCGGTAGAAGCCCCGGCTGATCGTCACCAGGACGGCGCCGGTCCGGTCGCCGAGCCACTGCCGGACCAGATAGGCGGCGGTCGCCCCGGCGGCCCGGTTGTCGATGCCGACGTACGCGCTGCGCGGGCTGCTCGGCAGGTCCGTCGCCAGGGTGACGACGGGGATGCCGGCCGCGACCAGCCGTTCGATGGCGGCGGTGACCTCGGGGACGTCGGGGGCCTTGAGGATCACGCCCTGCGAGCCGCGCCGCCCGATCCGGTCGAGCATCCGGACCATCTCCGAGGCGGGCCCGGTCTCCCGGAAGTGGAAGCGGGAGCGCACGACCGCCGGGTGCAGGGACGGCAGTTCGGCCTCCAGGGCCTCCCGCACGGCCGTCGAGAACCGGTCCGGCGACTGCATCACGATGTCGACCATGAACGTACGGCCGCCGATGCGCACCTGGGTCCGCTGCCGGTCCAGGTCCTTGATCGCCTGCTCGACCTCGCGGGCGGTGCTCTCCCGCACCCCGCCGCGGCCGTTGAGGACCCGGTCGACCGTGGCCAGGCTCAGCCCGGCCTGACGGGCGATCTCACGGATCGTGTAGGGGTGTCCCATGGCTGCTGTTCCCGGTTGCGGATGAGGGGTTTTTGAGGGGCTGCTGAGGGTTGAATGAGGGTGGTCCGGGCCCAAGACTGACAGAGACGGCGGCCCCACGAAAGACCGGCCGACCAGACCAGGGAAAGGACCCGGCATGGCCCTCACCGCTGCGGGCTCGGCGATCTGGCTGTCCGAGGAGGACTGCGACCTCGTCGCGTTCCGCGCCCTGGTCGAGCGCACCACCGACCCCCGCGACCACCCGTACGCGGAGGGCGTCGAGCGGAACGTCCCCGTCTACGACGGCGAGCGGCTCCGGGCGGCGTCGGACCGCCGCGCCGTGCAGGTCGAGCTGGTCCGGGCGATGCTCGACGGTCCCGGTGTCGTCGTCCTCAAGCGGGCCTTCCCCAACCCGCGGGTCGTGGACGCGGCCACCGCGGCCTTCACGGCACTGATCGAGGAGGAACGGGCCTCCGGGTCGGCCCGCGGCGACCACTTCGCGAAGCCCGGCGCCAACGACCGGGTGTGGAACGCGCTGGAGAAGACGGCCGTACGCGCCCCGGAGGCGTTCGCCGACTACTACGCCAACGACATGCTGGCGCTGGTCTCCGAGGCGTGGCTCGGCCCCGGCTACCAGGTGACGTCGCAGATCAACGTGGTCAACCCGGGCGGCGCGGCGCAGAGCCCGCACCGCGACTACCACCTCGGCTTCCTCGGCCGGGAGCAGGCGGCCCGGTACCCGGCGCACGTCCACCGGCTCTCCCCCGTGCTGACCCTCCAGGGCGCGGTCGCCCACTGCGACATGCCCGTCGAGTCCGGCCCGACCCTGTACCTGCCGTACTCGCAGACGTACGAGCCGGGCTACCTGGCCTGGCGGCTGCCCGAGTTCGCCGCGTACTTCGACGCCCACCACGTGCAGCTCCCGCTGGAGAAGGGCGACGCGGTCTTCTTCAACCCGGCGCTGTTCCACGCCGCCGGGCACAACCGGTCGACGGACATCCGGCGGATGGCGAACCTGCTCCAGGTCTCCTCAGCGTTCGGCCGGGCGATGGAGACGGTGGACCACGAGGCCATGGCGAACGCCGTGTTCCCGGTCCTGCTCGCGCGCAAGGCCGACGGCGCCCCCGAGGAGTGGCTGCGCCGCGTGGTCGCGGCCACCGCCGAGGGTTACGCGTTCCCCACGAACCTGGACCGGGACCCGCCGGTCGACGGACTCGCCCCGCCGTCCCAGGCGGACTCTCTGTGGCGTGCGGTGGCGGAGGAGTGGAGCCCGGCGCGGCTGCGCGAGGAACTACGGGCCGGCGCGGAACGACGCCGCACCTGAACCGCCGACGCCGTACCCGAACCGCCGGCGCCGTACTTGAACCGCCGGCGCCGGTTTCGCCGCCGGCACCGCCCGTCGGCCGAAGCGCCGGGCTCGAACGAAAGGAAACACCCCCGGATGGCACTCCTGCAGGACAAGGTCGTCCTCGTCAACGGCGGCAGCCAGGGCGTCGGCGCGGGCATCGTCCGCGCGGCCCTGCGCGAGGGCGCGACCGTCGCGTTCACGGGCCGCCGCGCCGAGGTCGGCGAGAAGCTGGCGGCGGAGACCGGCGCCACCTTCGTACGGGCGGACCTCGCCGACCCGGAGCGGGTGCGCGGCAGCGTGGACGAGGTGATCGCGGCCCACGGCCGGGTCGACTGCCTGGTGAACGCGGCCGGGCTGACCTCCCGCGGCTCGCTGCTCGACACCTCGCCGGAGCTGTTCGACGCGCACATCGCGATCAACCTGCGCGCGCCCTTCTTCGCCATGCAGGCGGTGGTGGCTCATCTGGTGGCCCGCGGGGCGCCCGGCACGATCGTCAACATCGGCTCGAACTGCGCGCACGGCGGCCCTCCGTTCCTCGCGCCGTACTCCGCCGCGAAGGCCGGCCTGGCGGGCCTGACCCGCAACGCCGCCCACGCCCACCGCTGGGACCGGATCCGGATCAACGACCTCAACATCGGCTGGACGGAGACCGAGGGCGAGGACGCGATCCAGCGGGAGTTCCACGACGCGGGTGACGACTGGCGGGAACGGGCGGCCGAGCGGCTGCCGATGGGGAAGCTCGGCCAGGTCGACGAGATCGCCGACTTCGTCGTGTTCCTGCTGTCCGACCGCAGTGGTGTGGTCACCGGTTCACTGATCGACTGGGACCAGAACGTGGTCGGCGCGACCGACTGACCCTTTGACCTGCACGTACCCTTCTCCTCGTTTTCTTTCTCCTCCTCCCCCCCCGTACTTCTGAAAGGGACACTCGATCATGCGCATTGGCATCCTGGGGCTGGGCCGTATCGGCGCCTTCCACGCCGGGACACTGTCCGGGCTGGACGTCGTGGAGGAGCTGGTGGTCTCCGACCCGGTGGCCGCGGCGGCGGCCTCGGCGGCGGAGAAGTTCGGCGCCACGGTCGCCGACTCCCCGGAGGCGGTGTTCGCCTCCGGGATCGACGGAGTCGTGATCACGGCGGCGACGGACGCGCACCCCGGACTGATCCTCGCCGCCGTCGAGGCGGGCATCCCGGTGTTCTGCGAGAAGCCGGTGGCGAAGACGGTGGAGGACAGCCTCACCGTGCTGCGCGCCGTCCGGGACAGCGGCATCGAGGTGCAGATCGGCTACAACCGCCGCTTCGACGCGGGCTGTATGACCGCGCGTGAGGCGGTGCTCAGCGGTGAGCTGGGCGCGCTGCACACCGTGCGGTCGACGACGCTGGACCCGGCTCCGCCGCCGGCGGCGTACGTGGCGGTGTCGGGCGGCATCTTCCGGGACTGCGCGGTGCACGACTTCGACATCGTGCGCTGGGTGACGGGCCGCGAGGTCGTCGAGGTGTACGCGACGGGCGGCAACAAGGGCGCGGAGTACATCAAGGAGGCCGGTGACGTCGACACGGCGTCGTCGCTGCTCACGTTCGACGACGGCACGATCGGCGTCATCTCCAACACCCGCCACAACGCCCGCGGGTACGACGTGCGCCTTGAGGTGCACGGGATGAAGGACAGCATCGCGGCGGGCCTCGACGGCCAGCTCCCCCTCCGCTCGGCGGAGCCGGGCGTGACGTTCCCGGCGGGTCCGCCGCACAACTTCTTCATGGACCGCTTCGCCCCCGCGTACCGCGCCGAACTGACCGCGTTCACCGAGGTCGTCGCGGGCACCCGCCCCTCCCCCTGCACGGTCGCCGACGCGATCGAGGCCAGCTGGATCGCCGAGGCGTGCACCCTGTCGGTCGCCGAACGCCGCCCGGTCCAGCTGGAGGAGGTCCGCAAGAACGCGAGCTGAATGCCCTCAGCGCCGGGCGGGGGCCCCGCCGACCGAGCGGCCCACCGGCCGGTCAGCCGCCGACCGGGCGACCCCTGCCGGGCGGGCTGGGGCCGCGGGCGGCGCCTGACCGGCCGCGGCGGGCGGCTGCGCGGTCTGGCGTCCCCGCCACCGCCCGAGCGGTGCGGCCGGTCGGGACAAGCGCTCCGCCCAACCCGCGCGGGCCGGTCAGCCGCCGACCGG
>NZ_LIRK01000048.1 GCF_001419765.1 Streptomyces torulosus | reverse complement strand
GTGGGTCCGGCTCCGGAGCCGCTCGCGGTCAGTGCGCGGGCGTGGGGGCCGGAGTGCGGCCGGTGGTGGGTGCGGCGGGCTGCGACGCGGCGGGCTTCTTCGACCGCTTGAGCAGCGGGCCCACGAGGACCGCGCCCAGGCCGAGTACGGCCCACCAGGTCAGGATGAGCGCCGGGCTGAGGGCGGCGGCGCCGTCGAAGAAGGAGACGGAGCGCAGCAGCGTCGCGCCCGCGCCCGGCGGCAGCCACTGACCGAGCGTCCCGGCGGGCTCGGGCAGCATCCGGGGTGCCGAGGCGGCACCCGAGAAGGAGTTGCCGAGGAACACGATCAGCAGCGCGCCCAGGCCGAGGCCCGCCCGGCCCAGCAGCGCGGCCAAGCCGGCCACGGTGGCGCCCACGGAGAGGGTGGTGAGGCTCAGTACGCCGGCCTCCGCCCACCAGTCACCGGTGAGCACGCCCAGCCAGGTGTGCGCCAGGGTCGCGGCGGCGAGGCCGACCAGGACGGCGGCCCCGGCCAGTGCGCCGGCCGCACGCGCCCCGCGCAGCCCGAGCAGCGTCACCACCGCGCCCGAGGCGGTACCGGCCAGCGCCAGCGGCAGCACACTCGAACCGAAGGCCGACCCGCGCGGGTCCTCCGCCGGGGTCGCCACCACATCGGTGACCTCCACCCGGGCGCCCTCCTGTGCGGCCTGCTCGCCCACCGCCTGCTGGAGCAACTGTGCGACCATCGGGCTCGCCGCCGACGCCGTCAGCAGCTTCGGCCCCGCCTCGGTGACGACGACCGCGCCGTACACGGTCCGGTCCTCGATCGCGTCCCGCGCGGCGGCCTCGTCGGCGTAACGGTGCACTTCGAAAGCGCCGTCCCGCTGCTCCAGGCGCTGCTCGACCTGCGCGGCGGCGGCCGCGGGCCCCGCCACACCGAGCGGTAGATCGCGCGGGGCGATGCGGGCGCTGGGCCAGGTGAAGGCCCAGAGCGCGAGGGCCGCGATGACGGGGATCAGCACGATGACCGCGACCATCCGGCGACTCGGCGGTATCACGTGCGCCCGGGAGTCGGCCGGAGCGGCCGGGGCGGTGGGCTCGGCCGCCGAGGGTGTGGTGGACGTGGCGGACATGGTTTCCCTCCATACCGATGGGGTGGGTGGGAGCGGTGGTGACCGGGTCTCGGTCGGCCGGGCTCCTGCCCTGCTAAAAAGAAGGAGCGTTCGTTTTTCTTGACTTCACCATGCTCGCCGGGGCGTGCCTTGTCAAGAAGGAACGTTCGTTTTACTTTTGACGGCATGCCTCGCGTATCGCAGGAGCGTCTAGACGCCCGCCGCCGCCAGATCCTCAACGCCGCGGCCCGCTGCTTCGCCCGCAACGGGTTCCACGCCACGTCGATGCAGGACGTACTGAAGGAGGCGGACCTCTCCGCCGGGGCCGTCTACCGCTACTTCAGCGGCAAGGAAGAGCTGATCGCCGCGATCGTCGCGGAGGTGATCAGTGAGATCCGGGGTGCCTTCCAGCAGGCCGCCGCCCAGCGCCCGCTGCCGTCCCCGGAGATCCTCATCGGCATGGTCATCCGGCAGATCCTCGGCAAGGAGCCGACGCTGGGGCCGAGTGGCGGGTCCCTCTACCCCCGGCTGATGGTGCAGGTGTGGGCCGAGACCCTCCGCAACCCGGAATTGCAGGACGTGCTCAACGACGGCTTCGCGCAGGTGCGGCAGCCGTGGATCGAGATCGTCGAGGCGTACCAGGACGCGGGGATGATGCGGGCCGACATCCCGGCGCTCAGCGTGGCGCGGACGTTGATCGCGCTCGCCCAGGGCTTCGCGGCCCAGTACGCGCTCTTCGGGGACGTACCGGTCCAGGTGGTCGAGCTGGGGCTGAAGGCTCTGATGAGCATGGAGGACCCGGCCACCCGTACCTGAGCCGAGCGCGTTCCGCGCCTGAGCCGGCGGTCGGTTAACGTCACCGAAACGCCGCCCAATTAGCCTGCGGCCACGCCACCTGCGATGTTGCGCGGTGGCGAGGCAACCGGACCCCGCACGGTCCGGAGCGAGGATGTGAGGTGGGACGCCGTGCAACTGACCCCGCACGAGCAGGAGAGGCTGCTGATCCATGTGGCGGCGGACGTGGCCGAGAAGCGCAGGGCCCGTGGCCTGAAGCTGAACCACCCCGAAGCTGTCGCCCTGATCACCGCGCACATCCTGGAAGGCGCGCGGGACGGCCGTACGGTGGCCGAACTCATGGCGTCCGGGCGGAAACTGCTCACCCGTGACGACGTGATGGAGGGCATTCCCGGGATGATTCACGACGTCCAGGTCGAGGCGACGTTCCCGGACGGCACCAAGCTCGTCACCGTCCACGACCCGATCGTCTGAGGGGGCTGCCGTGATTCCCGGAGAGATCCTCTTCGCCGAGGAACCGATCGTGTACAACGAGGGCCGTGAGGTCACCCGGCTGACCGTCCTCAACGCCGCCGACCGGCCCGTCCAGGTCGGCTCCCACTACCACTTCGCCGAGGCCAACCCCGGTCTGGAGTTCGACCGTGCCACCGCGCGCGGCAAGCGGCTGAACGTCGCCGCCGGTACCGCCGTACGGTTCGAGCCCGGCATCCCCGTCGACGTGGAACTCGTCCCGCTCACCGGCGCCCGTGTCGTGCCGGGACTGCGCGGGGAGACCGGAGGTGCCCTCGATGCCTGAGATCTCGCGTGCCGCATACGCCGACCTGTTCGGACCGACCACCGGTGACCGTATCCGGCTCGCCGACACCGATCTGCTCGTCGAGATCGAGGAGGACCGTTCCGGCGGCCCCGGACTCGCCGGTGACGAAGCCGTGTTCGGCGGTGGCAAGGTCATCCGCGAGTCCATGGGCCAAGCCCGCGCTACGCGCGCAGACGGCACCCCGGACACGGTCATCACCGGTGCGGTGATCATCGACCACTGGGGCATCGTCAAGGCCGACATCGGCATCCGCGACGGCCGGATCACCGGCATCGGCAAGGCGGGCAACCCCGACACCATGGACGGGGTCCACCCCGACCTCGTCATCGGGCCCGAGACGGAGATCATCGCGGGCAACGGGCGGATCGTGACCGCCGGTGCCATCGACGCACACGTCCACTTCATCTGCCCGCAGATCGCCGACGAGGCGCTGGCGTCCGGAGTGACCACCCTGGTCGGCGGCGGCACCGGACCGGCGGAGGGCTCCAAGGCCACCACGGTCACCCCCGGCCCCTGGCACCTGGCCCGGATGCTGGAGGCGATGGAGCAGTACCCGCTGAACATCGGCTTCCTCGGCAAGGGCAACACCGTCTCCCACGAGGCGATGCTGTCCCAGATCCGGGGCGGGGCGCTCGGTCTGAAGCTGCACGAGGACTGGGGCTCGACGCCCGCCGTCATCGACGCGTCCCTGACCGTCGCCGACCGGACCGGCATCCAGGTCGCCATCCACACGGACACCCTCAACGAGGCCGGGTTCGTCGGCGACACCCTGGCCGCCATCGCCGGACGGGGCATCCACGCGTACCACACCGAGGGCGCGGGCGGCGGGCACGCGCCCGACATCATGACCGTCGTCTCGCAGCCGCACGTGCTGCCCAGCTCCACCAACCCGACCCGGCCCTACACCGTCAACACCGCCGAGGAACACCTCGACATGCTGATGGTCTGCCACCACCTCAACGCCGCCGTGCCCGAGGACCTGGCCTTCGCGGAGTCCCGCATCCGGCCCTCGACCATCGGCGCCGAGGACATCCTCCACGACCTGGGCGCCATCTCGATCATCTCGTCCGACGCCCAGGCCATGGGCAGGGTCGGCGAGGTCATCCTGCGCACCTGGCAGACCGCGCACGTGATGAAGCGGCGCCGGGGCGCCCTGCCGGGTGACGACCGCGCCGACAACCACCGCGTACGCCGCTATGTCGCCAAGTACACGATCAACCCCGCGCTCGCGCAGGGCCTCGCCCGTGAGATCGGGTCCGTGGAGAGCGGCAAGCTCGCGGACCTGGTGGTGTGGGAGCCCGCGTTCTTCGGGGTGAAGCCACAACTCGTGATCAAGGGCGGGCAGATCGCGTACGCGCAGATGGGCGACGCCAACGCGTCCATCCCGACACCGCAGCCGATCCTCCCGCGCCCGATGTACGGGGCGATCGGGCGCGGGAGGATCGGC
>NZ_LIRK01000479.1 GCF_001419765.1 Streptomyces torulosus | reverse complement strand
GCAGTTCCCCGCGCCCCTGGGAAGCCGGCGCTGCGCCCCGCTTCCCCGCGGCCCGCAGGGCACCGGCGGTTCCCGCGCCCCTTGGGAGGCGGCGCTGCGCCCCGCCTCCCCGCGGTCCGGAAGCCGGCCCGCGGAGTGTCTCACCCGCAGACAACCGTCCCGCCTGCTCCTACGCTGGCGGTGTCAAAGGCGCTTTCGAAAGGGTGGCGGTATGGCGGGGTGGAACGTGGGCGACATTCCGGACCAGCGCGGTCGTGCCGCCGTCGTGACCGGTGCCAACAGCGGCATCGGGTACGTCACCGCCCGTGAACTCGCCCGGCGCGGCGCCCAGGTCGTGCTCGCCTGCCGCAGTGAGGCGCGGGGCCTCGCCGCCCTGGAGCGGATGAGGGGCGAGGTGCCCGGCGGACACGTCGAGTTGCTGCGGCTGGACCTCGGGGACCTCGCCTCCGTGCGGGAGTTCGCCGCCGCGTACGAGGAGGCGTACGAGCGGCTCGATCTGCTGATCAACAACGCGGGCGTGATGGCCGTGGCGGAGGGCCGTACCGCCGACGGGTTCGAGACGCAGTTCGGCACCAACCACCTCGGGCACTTCGCGCTCACGGGCCTGCTGGCACCCCTGCTGCTCGCCACCGCCGGCGCGCGGGTCGTGACCCTCTCCAGCGGGATGCACCTGCGCGCCAACATCGACCTCGACGACCTGGACACCGCGCGCAGGTACGGGCGCTGGCTGGCGTACGGCCGTTCCAAGACGGCCAATCTGCTGTTCACGCACGAGCTGGCCCGGCGGCTCGCGGCGGCCGGTTCCGACGTCGTCGCCGCGGCCGCCCACCCCGGGTACGCGGCGACGAACCTCCAGACCGCCGGGGCCAAGGCGGAGGGCCGCAAGGCGACCGAGCGGTTCATGCGGGTCGGCAACCGCTTCTTCGCCCAGTCCGCCGACGCGGGCGCCCTGCCCACGCTGTACGCGGCCACCGCGCCCGGCGTCGCCCCCGACTCCTTCATCGGCCCCCGGTTCCTGATGTGGCGCGGCGCGCCCGCCAGGTCGCCGCGCGCCCCCTGGACCCTCGACGACCGGGCCGGCGAACTCCTCTGGGAGCGCTCGGAGCGGCTGACCGGCGTGACGTTCGACCAGCTGAAGTCCTGAGCCGGGCCTGCGGCGCCCCGTACCCGCCGGCGGTGAACACGGCGGCGCCGGAACGGTGCATGACCGTTCCGGCGCCGGAGGGATCCGTGACGGGCGGGGTTACGACGCCCGCACCTCGTACGTCCTGATGCGTACCGCCTCGTCGTCGAGGCACTGCCCGCTCTCCAGGT
This sequence comes from Streptomyces torulosus, assembly GCF_001419765.1. Taxonomy (GTDB): domain Bacteria; phylum Actinomycetota; class Actinomycetes; order Streptomycetales; family Streptomycetaceae; genus Streptomyces; species Streptomyces torulosus. Next base: position 6,065 of record NZ_LIRK01000479.1, on the reverse strand, counting down.
CGAAGCGCTGCTTCAGCAGGGGGGAGGCGACGAACGGCCGGCCCTGGTGCGAGCCGGTGAGGCCGCGGGAGAGGACCGCCGCGCCGCCGAACGGGTCGCGGTTGTCGATGGCGTACAGGGTGCCCGCGCGGTCGCGGAACAGGGCCACCTGCTCGCCGTCGGGCAGCAGGGCCGCCACACCGCGGCCCGGCAGCAGGGCGCTCAGGTCGCAGACTGTGAGCCAGCCGTCGGTGAGGCGCAGTTGGACCTTCAGGTCGGTCGTCTCGGGTGCCAGGGTCATCGCTGGGCGGTTCCTTCCAGGACGTCTTCGGCGGGGCGCAGGCCGATGGACAGGAGCGGCAGGTCGGGCTTGATCTGGTCGCGCTCGGGCACGAAGCCCACGACCGGGTCGGGGGTGTCCGGCGCGTTCACGAAGGACACGAAACGGGCCAGCTTCTCGGGGTCGTTGATGGTGTCGGCCCACTCGTCGCGGTAGTGGGAGACGTGCGCCGCCATCAGCGACTCCAGCTCCTCGCAGATACCGAGGGAGTCCTCCACCACCACGTCCCGCACATGGTCCAGTCCGCCGGGGATCCGCTCCAGCCAGGTCGACGTGCGCTCCAGGCGGTCCGCCGTGCGGATGTAGAACATCAGGAAGCGGTCGATCAGCCGGATCAGCTCGGCGTCGGAGAGGTCCTGCGCCAGCAGGTCCGCGTGGCGCGGGGTGGCGCCGCCGTTGCCGCCGACGTACAGGTTCCAGCCGTTGGTGGTGGCGATGACGCCGAAGTCCTTCGACTGGGCCTCGGCGCACTCGCGGGCGCACCCGGAGACCGCCGACTTGAGCTTGTGCGGGGAACGCAGGCCCCGGTAGCGCAGCTCCAGGTCGATCGCCATGCGGACGGAGTCCTGGACGCCGTAGCGGCACCAGGTCTGCCCGACGCACGACTTCACCGTGCGCAGGGACTTGCCGTACGCGTGGCCCGACTCGAAGCCGGCGTCCACCAACCGGGTCCAGATCAGCGGGAGTTGCTCGACGCGGGCGCCGAACATGTCGATCCGCTGACCGCCGGTGATCTTGGTGTAGAGGCCGAAGTCGCGGGCGATCTCCCCGATGACGATCAGGCCCTCGGGGGTGATCTCACCGCCGGGGATACGGGGGACGACCGAGTACGAGCCGTTCTTCTGGAGGTTGGCGAGGAAGTGGTCGTTGGTGTCCTGGAGGGCCGCCTGCTCGCCGTCCAGCACGTAGACGTCGGCGCCGATCGTCGGGGCGAGGGAGGCGATGATCGAGCCGACGGCCGGCTTGCAGATCTCGCAGCCGTCGCCGCCCCGGGCCTCCTCGCGGCCGTAGCGGTCCAACAGGTCCTGGTACGTGTTGATGCGCAGCGCCAGGACGATCTCGTACAGCTCCTCGCGGGTCTGCGAGAAGCAGGCGCACAGGCCCTTGTCGACGACGACACCGCCGGCCTCCAGCTCGGCGTTGACCAGCTGGCCGAGGACCTTCACACAGGAGCCGCAGGTCGTACCGGCCTTGGTGCACTTCTTCACCTCGGGCACGGTGGTGCACTTGTGCTCGGTGACCGCCTCGCGGATCGTGCCCTTGCGGACGTTGTTGCAGGAGCAGATGATCGCGTCGTCCGGCAGTGCGGTCGGGCCGAGCTGGGCGGACTCCCCGGCACCCGCGGGCAGCACCAGCGATTCGGGGGAGACCGGCGGGACCGACCCGGTGAACGCCTTCAGCGTGCCGTAAGCCTCCGCGTCGCCGACCAGGATGCCGCCGAGGAGCGTGCCGTCCCGGCCGATGACCAGCTTCTTGTACAGGCCCGAGCGGGAGTCGGAGTAGACGACGTCCAGGCAGTCCTCGGCGGTGCCGTGCGCGTCACCGAAGGACGCCACGTCCACGCCGAGGAGCTTCAGCTTGGTGGACAGGTCGGCACCCGTGAACGACAACTGCTCCGCCTCGTCGGCGGCGATGGTCGCGGCGGCCGTCTCGGCCTGCTCGTAACCGGGGGCCACCAGCCCGTACACCCGGCCGTCGGCGGCCAGCGCGCACTCGCCGATCGCGAAGACGTTCGGGTCGGAGACGGTACGGCACTGCTCGTCGACGGTGATGCCGCCGCGCTCGCCGACCGTCAGACCGCAGTCGCGGGCGAGCTGGTCGCGGGGGCGGACACCGGCCGAGAACACCACCATGTCGGTGGCGAGTTCGGAGCCGTCGGACAGCTTCATCCCGGTGACCGCGCCGTCCTCGCCGACGACGATCTCCTGCGTGCCCACCCCGGTGTGCACGGACAGGCCCATCTCCTCGATGGTCCGCAGCAGCGCCGCGCCACCGCCCTCGTCGACCTGCACCGGCATCAGCCGCGGCGCGAACTCCACGATGTGCGACTCGATCCCGAGGCCCTTGAGCGCACCCGCGGCCTCCAGGCCGAGCAGACCGCCGCCGACCACGGCACCCACCCGCGCCCGGCTCCCCGCGTACTCCTCGATCGCGAGGAGGTCCTCGATGGTGCGGTAGACGAAGCAGCCCTCGGCGTCCTTGTTCGGGACGGGCGGCACGAACGGGTACGAGCCGGTGGCGAGGACGAGGACGTCGTACTCGAAGACCTGCCCGGACCGCGCGGTGACCTTGCGGGCCTCGCGGTCCACGGTCTCGGCGGGGTCGCCGACGTACAGCTCGATGCCGTGGCTCTCGATGAACGCCATGTCCGTCATCGACAGGTCCTCGGGCGTCTTGCCCGAGAAGTACGAGGTCAGTGCCACACGGTCATAGGCGGGGCGCGGCTCCTCGCACAGCACGACCACGCGGTGCGTGGCGGTCAGGCCGCGCTCGGCGAGCGCTTCGAGGAAGCGCTGGCCGACCATGCCATGGCCGACGAGCACGATCGTGGGGTTCGCCCCAGTGGCGGTCATCAGGAGCCTCCATCGTTGGTGAGCAGGTGGAGCAGAGGGCCGTTGTCGGGGAGCGGCTCTGCTCCCTCCCAGGCGCGGGCGAGCGCGCCGACGGTGCCGAGTTCGCCGACGAGCACCCCGCCGACCAGGCGGTCGTCGCGGACGACGACCTTGCGGTAGGTGCCGCGGGTGGCGTCCGCGAGCTGGATGACGTCGTCACCGGGCCGGGGGTCGGGCTCGCCGAACGCGGCGAGATCGAGGAAGTCCTGCCCGGCGAGCGTCAGCCGGGTCAGGGCGCGGGTGCCGGTGTAGCGGGAGCCCGTGTCCCCCGCCAGCAACGCGGCCAGGACGTCGGCCTGTTCGAGCGCGGGGGTGGCGAGCCCGTAGACCGTGCCCTCGAACTGGGCGCAGTCGCCGATCGCGTGGATGTGCGGGTCGGAGGTGCGCAGCTCCTCGTCGACGATGACGCCCTTGTGCACCGCGAGTCCCGCGTCCTGCGCGAGACCCGCACGGGGGTGGACTCCGCAGGCGATGACGACGAGGTCCGCGTCGAGCGCGTACCCGTCGGCCAGCGACACCGACCGCACGCTCCCGCCGACGCTGCGCACCGCGCGCACCCGGGTCTCGGTGTGCACCTCGACACCCAGTTCGGCGAGGTGCCGGCGCACCAGCTTCGACGCCGACGGGTCGAGCTGGCGCTCCATCAGCCGCTCGCCCTGCTGGGCGAGGACGACCTGGGCGCCGCGCTGGGCGAGGGCCCGCGACGCGGAGACGCCGAGCAGCCCGCCGCCGATGACGACGGCCCGTACGCCCGGCCGCACCGCCTTCGACAGCCCCAGGCAGTCGTCCATGGTCCGGAAGGCGTGCACACCCTCGGGGAACTCGTGCCGCTCGGGGTCCCACAGGCCGCGCAGCGGCGGCAGCACGGGGTTCGAACCGGTCGCGAGGACGAGGGAGTCGTAGGCGATCTCCGTACCGTCCGCGAGATGTACGGCTCGCATCTCGCGGTCGATACGGACGACCCGGCCCCGGGTCAGCCGAGGGGGCGCGGGCAGCGCGATGACCTCGGGCGCGTACCGCCCGGCCAGGACGTCGGCGAGCAGCACCCGGTTGTACGGTGTGTGCTCCTCCTCGCCCACCAGGGTGGCGGGCACACCGAGCTCTCCCAGCCGCCGGGCGAGACGTACGCCCGCGAGGCCGGAGCCGATCACCACCACACGCTCATTCGAGGTCATGTCCTTGAGCGTGCGGTGCCGGTGTTACCCGACCGCATCACCTCTGTTTCCCGCGAGGAACGCTGCCCTCCTCACGGCCCGCACCGGAGTGTGAGGGGTTTCCGGAGGGCCGGGGTGGGGTGTGAGAACAACGCCCGGACCACCCCTGACCAGGAGAGACGGCCGCGACGCAGGCGTATACGGGAGGACGGCGCCCGATCGCCCCCGCCGCAGGACGGGCCGACGGGGAACCTCAGAAAACCCTCAGGTCGATGGACGGCGCACCTATGTCGCCCCGTAGGGTCCGATCATGCCCGACATATCGCTGACCATGGTCGTCGTCCTGTGCCTCGCGGCCCTCGCGGCCGGCTGGATCGACGCCGTGGTGGGCGGCGGCGGGCTGCTGCTCCTGCCCGCCCTGCTCCTCGGCCTGCCGAACGGCGCCTCCGCCGCCCAGTACGCCCTCGGCACCAACAAGGCGGTCGCGATCGTCGGCACCACCGGCGCGGCGGTCACCTACGCCCGCCGCACCTCGGTCGACGTACGGATCGCCGTCCGCATCGGCCTCGCCGCGCTCGCCGGCTCGACGGCCGGCGCGTTCGTCGCCGCCGGCATGAGCACGGAGATCCTCAAACCGGTCGTCATGGTCGTCCTCCTGGGCGTCGGCGCGTTCGTGATCCTGCGCCCCTCCTTCGGCACGGCCCCCGCCACCGGACCGGTCTCGCCCCGCCGCGTCCTCGCCGCGATCGGCCTCGCGGGCGTCGGCATCGGCTTCTACGACGGTCTCGTCGGCCCCGGCACCGGCACGTTCCTCGTCCTCACCCTCACCGCGGTCCTCCACCTCGACCTCGTCACCGCCTCCGCCACCGCGAAGATCGTCAACTGCTGCACCAACGCCGGCGCCCTCGCCACGTTCGCCTGGAAGGGCACGGTGTACTGGCAGCTGGCCGCGCTGATGGCCGTGTTCAACCTCGTCGGGGGCACGGTCGGCGCGCACACGGCACTGAAGAAGGGCAGCGGCTTCGTCCGGGTCGTGCTGCTGACGGTGGTGTTCACGCTGGTGGCGAAGATGGCGTACGAACAGTGGCTGGCATGAGGACGAGGGCGGGGACTGGGACGGGGCGGAGGATCGCGGTGAGGGTGAGGGCGAGGGCTCCCCTCAGCGGAGACGGCTGCCGGTGAGGTGGGCGAAGACGACGACGTTCCCCTCGTAGCCGGTCGAGCGGGAGTACGGGCCGCCGCAGGTGATGACCCGCAACTCCGGTCGCGCGGCCGCCCCGTACACCTTCTCGTCGGGGAAGTCCCGCGCGGCGTACGCCTCGACCGCGTCCACCGTGAACACGGCGGTGCCGCCGTTCCGCCGGTCCACCTCGATCGTGGCGCCCCGCCGCACCGCGCCGAGGTCGTAGAAGACGGCGGGCCCGTCCGTGTTGTCGACGTGCCCGGCGACGATCGCGGTGCCCCGCTCGCCCGGGCTGGTGCCGGCCGCGTACCAGCCGGCGAGGTTCTCCTTCTCGGCGGGCGGCACGTCGAGGCTGCCGGCGGGGGTGAGGCCGAGCCCGGTCAGCGGGGCGTCCACACGGATCGAGGGAATCCGGATCCGCTCCGGCGGCGAGGGAGCCAGTGCGGCCACGACCGGCTCCTCGGGCCCCGGACGACTCTGCCCCCGACCAAGCCCTTGCGCGGCCGAGGGCTGCGGGGGCGCGTGGGAGGCGGTACCGCTGCGCACCAGCCAGGCACCGCAACAGAGGGCGGCCACGGTGACACCGGTCAGGACGACGTCGACGAACCGCCGCACGGGATCTCCTCCAGGCATCGCACGGGGTCTCCTCCAGGCTTGGCGGCGGGTCGCTGCGTCCGGACTGGTCGTGGGGGGAGAGGACAGGCCAGCGTCCCTTGCCCGTCTCGTTCCCCCCTCTCGTCCGTCTTGTTCCTCCCCTCCGGGCCGAAGGGGCGTAAGGCCCGGAGGGGAGGAACAAG
>NZ_LIRK01000478.1 GCF_001419765.1 Streptomyces torulosus | reverse complement strand
CGTACCAGGCGTGGGACACCGGCGGGGCGGTGCGCCGGGGGGCCGGGACCGTGCGGGACGGGGCGGTGAGCGGGGCGTTCGTGGCCGTGGCCGGCTTCCCCGCGGCGAACACGACGACACGGAGCACCACGAACCGGCCGACCCCGGCCAGCGCGCTCGCGCCGAGGTAGACGGCCTGCTCGACGAGGACCCCGGGGGCGGTGTGCACGAGGTGCAGGACGGCCATGGCCGCGCAGGTCACGCCGTACGCGGCGGCCGCCGACCCGGCCGACTGGAGGTGCTCCCGCCGTCCGGCCCGGCGCCCGGCGCCGAAGGTGAAGCGGGCGTGCAGCTCAGTGGCCAGGACGGTCGACACGACCGTCACGACCGCGTTCGCCACGGCCCACGGCAACAGCGCGGCCAGCAGCGCGACGGCCCCGCTGGACAGGACGCCGACTCCGCCGCCGCACGCCACGAACCGCACGAACGAGGAGAACGGCCGGCTGGGCTCGGGGAGTTGGCGCGCCGAGTGCTCCGTCTGCTCCATCACGAACCTTCCGTCCCCTCATGGCGGCCCACCGCTTCGTACGGCGTGCGTCGTTGAGAACAGCGTACGTGTACGCGCACACTGTTCGCAAGGGGGTACGGCGTGCCGCAGGCTGCGGTTTGCGGCCTGCGGCCACGAACAACGGGTATGCGGAGAAGGGGACTTGAACTACTCCTGGCACTGCTCGTAGCAGTGGCCTTCGTGCCACTCGCAGCAGGCATGGTGGGACGAACGCACCTTGTCGTCATCCCGGTCGTAGAACTCGGTGATGATCCGGCCGTCCTCGACCCGCGACAGCCCCACCTGCTTACTGAAGTCGATCTTCAGTACGTCGAGTTCGCGCCTCAGGCAACGCACCGCATACCTGCGGGCAGCTTCGGGATGCTGGGCGAAGACCTTGTCGATCTCGGCGAAGAACTCGGGGTCGCGTTCGGGTCCGCAAGCAGGCTTCGTTTTCATGGCCACCCTCCGTACCTGCGCCCGCTTTCACTCGGGCAGTTCGTGATCGATCAGGAAATGCCGACAGCTGGGTCGCTTGCATCTGCCCTGCGGGCCGCCGGGCTGGAAGTCGGGACACGGGCAGGACAGGCACGGAATGGTGTCGCCAGGGCCGGGATCGGGTTCCCACCCGCTGTCCGTCAGGCGCGCCCGGGCAGCCTCCCGAACGCCGCGCAGCTGGTCGTCGAACTTGCGGAACTCGGCCTCGTTCTCGCCGAAGGCCTTCTTCTGGGCCTCTGTCAGGTCGTACTCCTCCACGTTGCCCTCCTGAGGTGGATGGCGGCGAGGAAGCTTCGCCTCTCACCCCACGATGACCCGGCGGACCGCCACCCGCACGTCGACCCGCC
>NZ_LIRK01000477.1 GCF_001419765.1 Streptomyces torulosus | reverse complement strand
CTCGTCCGGGACGCGCGCGGTGCACTCCGGGATCGCGGGGGTGCTGGCGGGGCGGCGGCGCGTGGGACGCCACCTGATCGTGTCGTCCGTCGAACACTCTTCGGTGCTGCACGCGGCGGAGGTCCACGAGGCCGCCGGCGGGACGGTCACGCGGGTGGTGGTGGATCGGTCGGGGGTGGTGTCCGCGTCCTCCTTCGCCGAGGCCCTGCGCCCCGACACCGCGCTGGCCTGTCTGCAGTCCGCCAACCACGAGGTGGGGACGGAGCAACCGGTGACCGAGGTGGCGGCGGTGTGCCGGGAGGCGGGGGTGCCGCTGCTGGTGGACGCCGCGCAGTCGCTGGGGTGGGGCCGCGTCGACGGGGACTGGTCGGTCCTGACGGGGAGCGCCCACAAGTGGGGCGGACCGTCCGGGGTGGGGCTGCTCGTCGTGCGCAAGGGGGTGCGGTTCGCGGCCCAAGGGCCCGCGGACGAGCGGGAGTCGGGGCGGGCCGCCGGGTTCGAGAACATCCCGGCCATCGTGGCGGCGGCGGCCTCGCTGCGGGCGGTGCGGGCGGAGGCCGAGGCGGAGTCCGTACGGCTGCGGGAGTTGACGGAGCGGATCCGCACGCGGGTGCCGGCGCTGGTGCCGGACGTGGAGGTGGTCGGGCATCCGGAGCGGAGGCTGCCCGGTGTCGTCACCTTCTCCTGTCTCTATGTCGACGGGGAGACATTGCTGCACGAGCTGGACCGCGAGGGGTTCTCCGTGTCGTCCGGGTCCTCCTGCACGAGCAGCACGCTGACGCCGAGCCACGTGCTGCGCGCCATGGGGGTGCTGAGCGAGGGCAATGTGCGGGTGTCACTGCCGCCGGGCACCGCGGAGGAGGACGTCGAGCGGTTCCTGGCGGTGCTGCCGGGGGCGGTCGCGGCGGTGCGGGAGAAGCTGGGCGCGCCGGCCCCGGCCGCCGTGGTGCGCGAGGACGCCCTCGTCGTGGACGCCCTCGGCAAGCGGTGCCCCATCCCCGTCATCGAGCTGGCGAAGGTGATCGCGGACGCCCCCGTCGGCGGCACCGTCCGCGTCCTCTCCGACGACGAGGCGGCCCGTCTGGACATCCCGGCGTGGTGCGAGATGCGGGGCCAGGAGTACGTCGGAGAGGAAGCGGCGGAGCGGGGCTCGGCGTATGTGGTGCGCCGGGTGAGCTGAGCCGTCAGGCGAGGTGGGCCTTGACCTCGGCGGCGGCGTCGTCGCCGTACGCCTTGGTGAACCGCTCCATGAAGTGGCCGCGGCGCAGCTGGTACTCCTGGGTGCCCACGGTCTCGATGACCAGCGTGGCGAGCATGCAGCCGACCTGGGCCGCGCGCTCCAGGGAGACTCCCCAGGCGAGCCCGGAGAGGAAGCCGGCGCGGAACGCGTCGCCGACGCCGGTGGGGTCGGCCTTGCGCTCCTCGTCCGGGCAGCCGACCTCGATCGGGTCGTGGCCGACGCGCTCGATGCGGACGCCCTGCGCGCCGAGGGTGGTCACCCGGTGGCCGACCCGGTCGAGGATCTCCGCGTCCGACCAGCCGGTCTTGGACTCGATGAGGCCCTTCTCGTACTCGTTGGAGAAGAGGTAGGTCGCGCCGTCCAGCAGTATCCGGATCTCCTCGCCCTCCATGCGGGCGATCTGCTGGGAGAAGTCGGCGGCGAAGGGGATGCCGCGCGAACGGCACTCCTCGGTGTGGCGGAGCATCGCCTCCGGGTCGTCGGCGCCGATGACGACCAGGTCGAGGCCGTCGACGCGGTCGGCGACGGTCTTCAGCTCGATGAGGCGGGCCTCGCTCATGGCACCGGTGTAGAAGGAGCCGATCTGGTTGTGGTCGGCGTCGGTGGTGCAGACGAAGCGGGCCGTGTGCAGCGTCTCGGAGATGCGCACGGAGGCCGTGTCGACGCCGTGCCGGTCGAGCCAGGCGCGGTACTCGTCGAAGTCGGAGCCGGCCGCGCCGACGAGGATCGGCCTCGTGCCGAGCTGTCCCATGCCGAACGCGATGTTCGCGCCGACACCGCCCCGGCGGACGTCGAGCTGGTCCACGAGGAAGGAGAGGGAGACCGTGTGCAGCTGGTCCGCGACGAACTGGTCGGCGAAGCGGCCCGGGAAGGTCATCAGATGGTCGGTGGCGATGGAGCCGGAGACTGCGATACGCACGGCGAGGACACGCTCCTGCGGAGGAAGAGGGTTTGACAGTTCACGCTACCGGGTCGTCCAGGCCCTCAGAAGCAGGCAAAACTACCCGATAGTAGGTCTTTCTTCGTGGGGTTCCCGGTGCGTACGGTGCCGATATGACGAACCCCAAGATCCACGGCACCGTCCCGTTCGACCCGGACGGCGGCCTCGCGGCGCTGCGCGGCGACTGCGCCCGGATGGCCCCGCACTGGGCGGCCCCCGCGAAGGTCATTACGGCTCCGGTGCCCCCTTCGCTCATCCACGGGGTGACGGTTCCCGCGACCTCCGCGCGGCTGGTGGACGCGATGTCGGACTACGGCGACTGAGGGGGTCCGCCGCGCATCCGCTCGGCGGACAGGGAACCGTCGGCTCCTCCGCCGCGTCCCATCGCTGTCCCCCGTAAAGGGGAGGCGGTGTACGACCAGCCGAAGGAGCGATGCGGTGAACGCCGAGCGACCCGACCACCCCGAGAACCCGGACGAGGGCACCCGGCCCGAGGCGACCGAGGAGCTCAGGGCTGCCGGGGACCGGGCCGGGGGGGTCGAGAAGACCGACCCGGCCGAGGCCGAGGAGGCCCCCACCGCGGGGGCCGGTGACGACGCGGCGCGCGCCCGTTCGGCCGGTCCCTCGGACGAGGGCGGCGACGATCGGCCCGGACCCGCGGAGGTCGTGGACGACGGCGGTGACGACCGGGACGGCCCGGCCGAGGGCGACCACGAGGCGCGGGAGGCCCGTACGGCCGACGTGTCCGAGGTCGCCGAGGTCGGGCGGGCCGAGGCGGCCGATGTCGAGGACCCCCGGCGGGCGGCGCGGCGGCGGTCCCGCGTGGTCGTGGCCTCCGTGGCCGCGGCGGTGCTGCTCGTCGGCGGCGGTGGGGCGTTTCTCGCGGCGACCACGTCCGGTGGGTCCGGCGATGGCTCCGGGCGCTCGGCCGGGTCCGACGGCACTCCTCCGCCGCTCGTGCTCGACGGGTACGGCGGCGGCGGTTCGAACGGCATCGCTCCCGGTGAACCCGACCCCAACGGGGTGACCTATGAGGCTGTCGGCAAGCTGCCGGACGGCCCGGACTCGGCCCCCGTGTACCGGGCCGAGGGGCAGGTGACGGCCGCCGAGGTGGCGCGGCTCGCGAAGGCGCTGGGCGTCGAGGGCGAGCCGAGGGCCGAGGGCGAGAGCTGGCGGGTCGGCACCACGGGCGACGGATCGAGCCCCACCCTGCACGTCGGCAGGCAGGCGCCGGGCGCGTGGACGTTCAGCCGGTTCACACCGGGCACCGACAACTGCCAGAAGGTCGACGTCTGCACCGCCGTGCCCCCGGCCGGCGACGCCGACCCGGTGAGCGAGGCGGCGGCGAGGAAGGCGGCGACACCGATCCTCAAGGCCGTCGGCCAGGACGACGCCAAGCTCGACGTCTCCCAGCTCCTCGGCACCGTCCGCGTGGTGAACGCCGATCCCGAGGTCGGCGGGCTGCCCACGTACGGCTGGGCGACCAACCTCCAGGTCGGCGCCGACGGCACGGTGGTCGGCGGCAGCGGCAATGTGAAGGCGCCGGTGAAGGGCGACACGTACCCGGTGGTCGACGCGGAGCGGGCACTGAAGCTGCTGAACGACTCGGGGCAGGGCGTCGGCGCCGCCCACGAGGACGTCACGCCGTCGCCGTCGAAGCCGCGCTCCCTGCCGATGGCGGTCGACGGCGCGGTGTTCGGGCTGGCCTCCCACCAGATCGCCGGCCGGCCGGCGCTGGTGCCGTCCTGGCTGTTCGAGGTACGGCCGCCGCAGAAGGCCCCGGCCGGCTTCACGGTGACGTATCCGGCCGTCGACCCGAAGTACCTGGCCCCCTCCCAGCCGGAGGAGCCGACCGAGGGGCCCGAGGACCCGAACGTCCCCGGTGACCGGCCGCCGGCCGACCCCGCGTCGCGGAACGTCCCGGTACAGGGCTACACCGTCGACGGCAGGGAGCTGACCGTCAGCTTCTGGGGCGGGGTGTGCAGCGAGTACACGGCCACCGCGACCGAGAAGTCGGGCGAGGTGACGGTCACCGTGACCGGCACCTCCCAGCCCGGCCGGGTCTGCATCATGATCGCCAAGGCGATGGAGCGCACCGTGCGGCTGGACGGGCCGCTGGGCGACCGCGAGGTGGTCGGACCGGGCGGTGAGGAGATCCCCGAGGGCGGGATCCAGGAGATGCAGCCGCAGTAGGGCCGAGGGAGCAGGGAACGGACGAAGGCGGCGTCCCCGTCGGAGGGGGACGCCGCCTTCGTGGTGCTCAGCGCGCGCCGTACGGCGTGCGGGCGGGCTCAGCTGAAGGAGTCGCCGCAGGCGCAGGAGCCGGTCGCGTTCGGGTTGTCGATGGTGAAGCCCTGCTTCTCGATGGTGTCGACGAAGTCGATGGTGGCGCCGCCGAGGTAGGGGGCGCTCATACGGTCGGTGGTGACCTTCACACCGTCGAAGTCCTTGACCACGTCACCGTCGAGCGAACGCTCGTCGAAGAAGAGCTGGTAGCGCAGGCCGGAGCAGCCGCCGGGCTGGACGGCGACGCGCAGCGACAGGTCGTCACGGCCTTCCTGGTCGAGCAGGGCCTTGACCTTGGCCGCGGCGGCGTCGGTCAGGATGATGCCGTCGGTGACGGTGGTGGTCTCGTCCGATACGGACATCTACATCTCTCCCGGGTTGTACGGAGACTGCTTGCCGACGAGTGCAACCGCCGGGGTCCCGGATTCATTCCGTCCGGGGCGAGCGGATTTCCACCGCGTCCTTCTTCATGCTCGCACATGGCGCGCGTGGTGGGCACCGGCCGCCGCACGGGCGTCCGGTCCGGCCGCAGGGATTCATGTCACATCGACGCTATGGGCATCGTCAACGTGACGTGAAGCGGTTATGATAGATAGCGTCATTTCGACGAAAAGGCTAGCCCGTATGTCCCGCCGGCTCCCCTCGGGCCGGCGAGCCGCAGAACAGAAAGGGTGCGTGTCGTGACCACCGCCCAGACCCCGGAGCTCGACGTACAGCCGACGCCCCTCGCCCTGCTGCTGCTCGGCCGCGAGGCCGACCCGAGGAGCGAGCGCGGAGTCGACTGCCCCGGCGACCTCCCCTCCCCCTCCGACCCCGACCTGGTGGAGCGTGCCCGGGCGGCGAAGGCGAAGCTCGGCGACAAGGTCTTCGTGCTCGGCCACCACTACCAGCGCGACGAGGTCATCCAGTTCGCGGACGTCACGGGCGACTCCTTCAAGCTGGCCCGGGACGCGGCGGCGCGCCCCGAGGCCGAGTACATCGTCTTCTGCGGTGTGCACTTCATGGCCGAGTCGGCGGACATCCTGACCTCCGACGACCAGAAGGTGGTCCTCCCGGACCTCGCCGCCGGGTGCTCGATGGCCGACATGGCCACCGCCGAGCAGGTCGCCGAGTGCTGGGACGTGCTGACCGAGGCCGGGGTGGCCGAGCAGGTCGTGCCGGTGTCGTACATGAACTCCTCCGCCGACATCAAGGCGTTCACGGGCAAGCACGGCGGGCTCATCTGCACCTCGTCGAACGCGAAGCGGGCCCTGGACTGGGCCTTCGAGCAGGGCGAGAAGGTGCTGTTCCTGCCCGACCAGCACCTGGGCCGCAACACCGCGGTGCGGGACATGGGCATGTCGCTGGAGGACTGCGTCGTCTACAACCCGCACAAGCCGGGCGGCGGCGTCACGGTCGAGCAGCTGCGGGCCGCGAAGATGATCCTGTGGCGGGGCCACTGCTCGGTGCACGGCCGCTTCAGCCTGGACTCCGTGAACGACGTGCGGGCCCGCATACCGGAGGTCAACGTCCTCGTCCACCCCGAGTGCAAGCACGAGGTCGTGGCGGCGGCGGACCACGTCGGGTCCACCGAGTACATCATCAAGACGCTGGAGGCGGCCCCCGCCGGTTCCAAGTGGGCCATCGGCACCGAGCTGAACCTCGTACGGCGGCTGGCGAACCGTTTCGCGTCCGAGGACAAGGAGATCGTCTTCCTCGACAAGACGGTCTGCTTCTGCTCGACCATGAACCGCATCGACCTGCCCCACCTGGTGTGGACGCTTGAGTCGCTGGCGGAGGGCACCCTCGTCAACCGGATCGAGGTCGACAAGGAGACCGAGGCGTTCGCGAAGCTGGCGCTGGAGCGGATGCTGGCGCTGCCGTAGCCCGCATGCGCCGCGCGCTCACCCCGAGACGGGCTTCCGCTCGGGGTGGGCCGGGTCCAGGGAGCAGAGGGTGCCGTCCGGGATCGCCACGACCAGCGCGCTCCCGTAGAGCAGGACCTGTGGCCGGTCCTGGCCGACCGTGGCCGGTCCGGTGCGGGGCAGGGTCTCCCACAGGGGGGTGCCCTTCCGTCCGTCGAGGGCCGCGACCCGGCCGCTGGAGCTCACCAGGTAGAGAGTGTCGCTGCGCCCGTCGTACAGAGGAACGCCCGGCCTCTCCAGGCTGGTGCGGGTCCGCCACAGCCGCTTGCCGGTCCGCGGCGACACGGCGGTGACCCGGCCGCTGGACTCGGTGAACACCAGCGTGCCGTCGGCAGCCGTCACCTCGGCCTCGTACGGCTCCGGCAGCTTGGTGGTGGTGCGGGTCCCGGTGTCCGGGTCGATCAGCAGGACTCCGTTGTACCGGCGCCAGTAGCCGGGCTTGCGCTCCTCCCGGAGCATCACGGCCACCCGCCCGTCGAGCACCCCGATGAGGAAGCCTTCGAGCGGGACCTTCCACCGCCGGGCCGATCCGTCGCTCGTGTCCACCGCGAGGATCAGGCCGGTCTCGCCGGCCGCGCTCGTCTCCAGTGTGTTGGGCACGCAGGACACGTACAACGCCGTTCCGGACGTCGTGGTCGACTGACAGTCGTGACCGGCGGGGAACTCCAGCGACCAGAGTTCGGCTCCGGTGCGCGGCACCCGGGCCGTCGCCGTCCGGCTGTTCGCCTCGGCGACGAGCACGACGTCACCGACCTGCTTGACGGGAAGGTCGGCGTTGACGACCTCACTGCTCCACAGCCGATCACCGGTCTCGGCGTCGAGGGCGACCAGCCGGGCCTGGTCCTCGACGGGGGCCTCGGTGACCACGGTCTGCCGTACCAGTACGGTGCCGTCCACGACGCCGAGAACGGACGAGGCGTACGACCCTCGCTCCGTACCGGCCGGTGCGATGTCGGCGCGCCACACCGTTCTCCCGGTGCGGCCGTCCATGCGTACCGGCAGGATTCCGTCACCAGCGCAGTAGACGGCGTCCCCCTGCGACCGGCACTGCGGATCGCCGCCCGTCAGTCCGCCGTCCCCGGCCAGCGGCTTCCGGGCACCGGACGCCGCGGTCTTGAACACCGTCGTCTGCCAGGGCTTCCAGCCGTTGGGCGGTGATGCCCAACGGGAGGCCGGGGACGGCCCGGGGGTCAACGCGTCGCCGCTCTCCGCCCAGCCCGGCCCCAGCAGATACGCCGTCAGCCCGAGGACCAGCGCGCCGACGGTTCCCGCCGCGGCCAGCACGGGGCGGCGCCGGAGCCGGCGGCCGGGGCGGGTCACCGCGTGGACGTCCGCGGCCGGCGTCACGGTCGCCGGCTCCTCCGGGTCGCCCTCGGGCAGGACCGCCGCGAACGCCTCCGCCAGCTCGTCGAGGCCGGGGCGGTCGGCGGCGTCCTTGGCGAGGCACTGCTCCAGGATCGCGCGCAGCGGAAGCGGCACCTCGTCCAGGACGGGCTCGTCGTGGATCACCCGGTAGGCCGTCAGATAGGGGCTGTCGGCGTCGAAGGGCCCTTTGCCGGTGAGGGTGTACACCAGCAGGCTGCCGAGGGAGAAGACGTCCGAGGCGGGGCCGACGGTGCGGGCGTCGGTGAGCTGCTCCGGGGACATGAAGGGCGGGGTGCCGATCATCTGGCCCGTCTCGGTCAGGGTGTGGTTCTCGGCGGCGCGGGAGATGCCGAAGTCGATGACGCGGGGGCCGTCCCCGGCGATCAAGACGTTCGCCGGTTTCAGGTCGCGGTGCACGACACCGGCGCGGTGGATCTCCCGGAGCGCCTCGACCAGGCCGAGGGCAAGGCGGCGCAGTTCACCGTCCCGCAGTGGGCCCCAGTCGCGGATCCGCTGGGCGAGCGAGGAGCCGGGCACGTACTGGGTGGCCATCCAGGGGCGCACGGCCTCCGGGTCGGCGTCCACGACGGACGCCGTGAAGGCCCCGCTGACCCTGCGTACCGCCTCGATCTCCTGCCGGAACCGGGTGCGGAAGACGGCGTCCTCGGCGTACTGGGCGTGCACCACCTTCACGGCGACGTCGCGGCCCGACCGGGTTCTCGCCCGGTAGACGACGCCCATGCCTCCGGTGCCGAGCCGGTCGACCAGCCGGTAGCCGCCGACCGATTTCGGGTCGTCGCTGTGCAGCGGCACGCCGCATCCCTCCCCCGTGCGACCTGTGCAGGCCATGAACGCCATGCAAGGCCGTGAAGCCGTGAAGTTGTAAGCCCCGTGAAGCAGTGAAGCCAGTCGAGCGCCAGGATACGTAATCCGGGGAAGCGCGACGGCCGGGCACCGGACCATGTCGGTCCGGTGCCCGGCCGCGCCGGTCGCGGGGGGTCACACCCCGGCGGTCTCCGTCCGCTCGGAGCGGGGCTCCGTCGCGGCGGACGTGGCGCCCGCGCGCTTCAGGGCCTTCTTCTTCGCCCGGCGTTCCTTGCGGATCTCGACCATCGTGTAGAGGGTCGGGACCAGCAGCAGGGTGAGCAGGGTCGAGGTGATCAGACCGCCGATCACCACCACGGCCAGCGGCTGCGCGATGAAGCCGCCCTCGCCGGTGATGCCCAGGGCCATGGGCAGCAGGGC
Source organism: Streptomyces torulosus (assembly GCF_001419765.1). GTDB lineage: Bacteria > Actinomycetota > Actinomycetes > Streptomycetales > Streptomycetaceae > Streptomyces > Streptomyces torulosus. Next base: position 9,796 of record NZ_LIRK01000477.1, on the reverse strand, counting down.
GAAGATCGTCGCCAGGGCCGTCATCAGGATCGGGCGGAGGCGGTGGCGGCCGCCCTCGATGACCGCCTCGACGGTGCTGTAGCCCTGTCGCCGGTACTGGTTGATCAGGTCGATCAGCACGATCGCGTTGGTGACGACGATGCCGATCAGCATCAGCATGCCGATCATCGCCGGGACGCCCATCGGGGTGCCGGTCGCGACCAGCAGTCCGATGGCGCCGGTGGCGGCGAACGGGATGGAGACCAGCAGGATCAGCGGCTGGACCAGGGACCGGAAGGTCGCCACCAGCAGCATGAAGACGATGGCGATCGCCGCGAGCATCGCGAGGCCCAGCGAGGCGAACGCCTCGTCCTGGTCCTGGGAGACACCGCCGATGTCGGCGGTGGCGCCCGCGGGGAGCGTCAGTCCGTTCAGCTTGGCGGTGAGGTCCGCGCTGACCGCGCCCGTGTTGTCGCCCTTCGGCTTCGCGGTGATCGTGGCGGCCCGCTGGCCGTCGATCCGGGTCATGGAGACCGGGCCGTCCACCAGCTCGACGTCCGCGATGGCGCCGAGCTTCACCGGGCCGAGCCGCAGGTTCTTCAGCTTGTCCAGGGTATCGGCGGGCTTCGCCGACTTGATGACGATGTCCCGCTCGGTGTCGTCGAGGATCGCCCGGCCGCTGGTCGTACCGCGGACGGCCTGGGCGACGGCGGCGCCGAGGGTCTGGTCGTCGAAGCCGGCCGCGGCCGCCTTGTCGGTGGCCCTGACCGAGATGCGGGGCACGCTCTGGGAGAGGTCGCTGGTGACGTCGGTGACGTTGTCCAGCGTCGCGACCGCGTCCCGGACCTGCTCGGACGCCTTGCGCAGGACGTCCGCGTCAGCGGCCTTCACGACCACGCTCAGGTCCTGGCTGCCGAAGCCGTCACCGGCCGCGATGGTCGTCGTACCGATGCCGGACAGGTCCTTCAGACCGTCCTCGACGCGCTCCTGGACGTCCTCGGCGGTCGCCGAGTCCTCCAGCATCACGTTGTACGAGGCCTGGTTGGAGTCGGTGCCGCCGCCGAAGGCCGCCATGAAGCCGGAGGAGCCGATGGTGACCTGGTAGTCCTTGACGCCCTCGGTGCCGGCGAGCAGCTTCTCGACCTTCTTCGTCTGCTCGTCCGTCGCGGCGAGGCTGGTGCCGGGCTTCAGCTCCTGCTTGATGCTGAGGACTTCCTGGTCGCCCGGGTCGAAGAAGTTGGTCTTCAGCAGCGGGGCCATGCCGAACGTGCCGAGCAGGACGACGACCGCGATGACCACGCTGGTGAACCGGCGCCGGGTCGCGAAGCGCAGGACGGGCACGTAGAAGCGCTGGAGGCGGCTCTTGGCCTCCTTCTCCTCGGCCTTGCGGCGCGCCTCGTCGGCGTCCTCGGGCGTGCCCTTCGGGGCGCGCAGGAACCAGTACGACAGGACGGGGACGACGGTCAGCGAGACGAGGAGGGAGGCCAGCAGGGCCGCCGTCACCGTCAGGGAGAAGCTGCCGAACAGCTCGCCGACCATGCCGCCGGTGAGGCCGATCGGGAGGAACACGGCGACCGTCGTCAGCGTGGACGAGGTGACCGCGCCGGCGACCTCGCGGACCGCCTTGAGGATGGCCTCCTGGCGCTCCTCGCCGTAGCCGAGGTGGCGCTTGATGTTCTCCAGGACCACGATCGAGTCGTCGACGACGCGGCCGATGGCGATGGTGAGCGCGCCGAGGGTGAGCATGTTCAGGGAGAGGTCGCGGGTCCACAGGACGATCAGGGCGAGGACCACCGACAGCGGGATGGACACGGCCGTGACGAGGGTGGAGCGGATGGACGCGAGGAAGACCAGGATGACGAGGACCGCGAAGAGCAGACCGAGCGCGCCCTCCGTGGTGAGGCCGTCGATGGACTTGGAGACCGCCGGGCCCTGGTCGCTGACCACCGTGACGATGGCGTCCGAGCCGAGGTCGCGGCGCATGTCGGCCAGCTTGTCCTCGACGGCCTCGGAGATGGCGACCGCGCTGCCGTCGCGGTCCATGGTGACCATGACCGCGAGGCTGGGCTCGCCGTTGGTGCGGGTGAGGGAGTCGGCCTTGGCCTCCTCCTCCTTGACGGTGGCGACGTCGGCGAGCCGTACGGGCTTCCTGCCGCCCTCGCCGCGCACTCGCAGGTCCTGGATCTGCTGGAGCGAGGTGTAGCCGCCGCCGACCTGGACGGTGCGGTTGGCGCCGTCCTCGTCGAAGGAGCCCGCGGGCATGGTGACGCCGCCGGCCTGGAGGGCCTGGGAGAGGGCCATCGTGGTGAGGCCCGCCTTCGCGAGCTTCGCGTCGTCGGGGGTGACGGTGACCTGGACGTCCCGTACGCCGTCGACGGTGACCTGTCCGACGCCGTCGATGTCCTCCAGGGTGGGGACGACCGTGCGGTCGATCCGGTCGGCGAGGGCCTGCTGGTCCTGGTCGGAGGTGACGGCGAGGACGACGGTCGGCATGTCGTCCGTCGAGCCGGCGATCACCTGCGGGTCCACGTCGTCCGGGAGCTGCGCGCGGACCCGGTTGACGGCCTGCTGGACATCGGCGACGAGCTGGTCGGTGCCGGGGCCGTAGTCGAAGGACGCCATGATCAGGGCGTTGCCCTCGCTGGCGGTGGACGTGACGCCCGTGATGCCGTCGACGGCTTCGAGGCTGTCCTCGATGGGTTCGACGACCTGCTTCTCGACCACGTCCGGGGAGGCGCCCTGGTACGGCGCGAGCACGGACACCATCGGCAGTTCGATGGTGGGCAGCAGTTGCTGTTTGAGCTGGGGTATCGCGATCGCCCCGAAGGCGAGCGCGATGATCGACACCAGACCGACGAGGGCCCGTTGCGCGAGGCTGAACCGAGACAGCCAGGACATGGGTGACCGGATCTCTTTTCTTGTGGCAGGAGCGGAGGACGAGCGCCGATGTGCGCTCACCCCACACCCTGGGCCATGGAGGAGCCCGATCCGTCGCTCCGCAGGTCCATTTCCTTATCCCGCGCATACTCCGGCCGCAGTAGTACGGGGTGGAGTTCACTCCACCCTTGGGCGTACCAGACCCGACTCGTACGCGAAGACCACCAGCTGGGCCCGGTCGCGGGCGCCGAGCTTCGCCATGGCCCGGTTGACGTGGGTCTTCACGGTCAGCGGGCTCACTTCGAGGCGCTCGGCGATCTCGTCGTTGGACAGGCCCGCGGCGACATGGACGAGGACCTCGCGCTCCCGGCCGGTCAGGGTGCCGAGCCGTTCGGAGCGGGCGGTGTCGGTGTCGTCGTCCCCGTCGGGGTCGTCCGACTGGGCGAGGAAACGGGCGATCAGGCCCTTGGTCGCGGACGGCGAGAGCAGCGCGTCCCCGCCGGCGGCGACCCGGATGGCGTTCAGCAGCTCGTCCGGTTCGGCGCCCTTGCCGAGGAAGCCGGAGGCGCCGGCGCGCAGGGACTGCACGACGTAGTCGTCGACCTCGAAGGTGGTGAGGATGACGACCCTGACCTGGGCCAGCTCGGGGTCGGCGCTGATCATCCGGGTGGCGGCGAGTCCGTCGGTGCCGGGCATCCGGATGTCCATCAGGACGACGTCGGCCCGTTCCTCCTTGGCCCGCCGCACCGCCTCCGCGCCGTCCGACGCCTCCCCCACGACCTCCATGTCCGGTTCCGAGTCCACGAGCACCCGGAAGGCGCTGCGCAGCAGGGCCTGGTCGTCGGCGAGCAGGACGCGGATGGTCATACGGGGTCCCCCGGTGCGGTGGTCAGGGCCGCGCGGGTGCTTCCGCGCGGGCCGTGCGGCTGGTGAGCGGCAGGATCGCATGGACGCGGAAGCCGCCTCCGTAGCGGGGGCCGGTGGTGAGGGTGCCGCCGAGGGCGGTGACGCGTTCCCGCATGCCGAGGAGGCCGTGCCCGCCGCCCGCGCCACCGGAGTCCGGGCCGCCGGGGTTCCGGGCGCCGTCGTCGAGGACGGTGATCTCCACGTTCGGTCCCACGCGGACGACGCTGACCTCGGCCTTCGCCTGCGTCCCCGCGTGCTTCTGCACATTGGTGAGGGCTTCCTGGATGACGCGGTACGCGGCGAGGTCGACGGCGGCGGGGAGGGTACTGCCCTCGTCGGCGCGGACCACGTCGACGGCGAGGCCCGCGCTGTGGAAGGTGCCGACGAGTTCACCGAGCCGGGTCAGGCCGGGGGCGGGTTCGGTGGGGGCCTCGGGGTCGCCGGACTGGCGGAGCAGGCCGACCGTGGCGCGGAGTTCGCCCAGCGCGGAGCGGCTGGCCTCGCGGACGTGGGCGAGGGCCTCCTTGGCCTGGTCGGGCCGCTTGTCCATGACGTGCGCGGCGACTCCGGCCTGGACGTTGACCAGGGCGATGTGGTGGGCGACGACGTCGTGCAGGTCGCGGGCGATCCGCAGGCGTTCCTCGGCGACCCGGCGGCGGGCCTCCTCCTCGCGGGTGCGTTCGGCCCGTTCGGCGCGTTCCCGTATCGCCGCCACGAAGGCCCGGCGGCTGCGGACCGCGTCGCCGGCGGTGGCGGCCATGCCGGTCCAGGCGAAGATGCCGATGTTCTCCTGGTCGTACCAGGGGGCGGGGCCGACGAGCATGGCCGTGGCCGTCAGGGCGGTCATCGTGAGGAGGCCGACGCGCCAGGTGGTGGGGCGGTCGGTGGTCGAGGCCACGGTGTAGAGGGCGATGACGGCGGCCATCGCGACGGGGGCGCGGGGGTCCCCGGTGACCAGCTCGGTGAGGGTGAGCGCGGAGGTCGCCGCCAGGACGGGCAGGGGGGAGCGGCGGCGGGCGACGAGGGCCGCGGCGGCGAGCACCATGAGGGTGATGCCGACGGCGTCGGGGGTGCGGGTGCCCCACTTGTCGGGGTGCTGGGCGTGGGGGTCCACGAAGGAGCCGGCGAGCATGCAGGTGAGGACGCCGAGAGCGAGGGCCGCGTCCAGCGCGAGAGGGTGCGCTGTCAGCCAGGTCCTGGTGCGCTGGAGGGTGCTCACGGAGGTTTACGGTACGGGGCGCTTGCGGGGGGCGGTAGCCGTGGGGGGCGCCCCTACCCTTCCTGTCCTCCAGGGGCTGCCGCCCCTTCGGCCCCGCGTCGGCGCCTCATGGCTCGGGGGGTGCGGGTGGGATCGGCCGGGCGCGGGTGGGATCGGCGAGTGCGGGTCCGTTGTGGCTTGTCGCGCAGTCCCCGCGCCCCTGAACGGCCCTTCGGGCCCGTTCAGCGACGCGTCAGCCCGGGATCAGGCCGTCGTCGCTCAGCATGTCCCGGACTTCCTCCAGGGTCGCGTCCGGGGACGGGAGGATCAGCTCGGAGGGTTCCAGGGCCTCGTCCGGGAGGGCGGTGCCCAGTTCCCTGACCTTGGACAGGAGGGCGTGGAGGGTGCGGCGGAAGCCGGGGCCGTCGCCGCTCTCCATCTCGGCCAGTAGCTCGTCGTCCAGCTTGTTCAGCTCGGCGAAGTGGCTGTCGGCCAGCTCCACCTGCCCCTCCCCCATGATCCGTACGATCATGTCGCCCTCCTCAGGCACGGGACTCACACGGGATGACTACTGCTTGTCGAAGCGGGGGGTGTCCTGGCGCTGGGACTGCTGCTGGGCGGAGCCCTGGCCGCCCTCGATTGCCTGCTGCCCGGACGTGCCGCCCGCCAGCTCCGCCTTCATGCGCTGGAGTTCCAGCTCGACGTCCGTACCGCCGGAGAGGCGGTCCAGCTCGGCCTGGATGTCGTCCTTGTGCATACCGGACGGGTCGTCGAGGGCACCGGAGGCGAGCAGTTCGTCGATGGCGCCGGCGCGGGCCTGGAGCTGCGCCGTCTTGTCCTCGGCGCGCTGGATGGCGAGACCGACGTCGCCCATCTCCTCGGAGATGCCGGAGAACGCCTCCCCGATCCGCGTCTGGGCCTGGGCGGCGGTGTAGGTGGCCTTGATCGTCTCCTTCTTCGTACGGAAGGCGTCGACCTTGGCCTGGAGCCGCTGGGCGGCGAGGGTGAGCTTCTCCTCCTCGCCCTGGAGGGTGGAGTGCTGGGTCTCCAGGTCCGTCACCTGCTGCTGGAGCGCGGCACGCCGGGAGAGCGCCTCGCGGGCCAGGTCCTCACGGCCCAGCGCGAGCGCCTTGCGGCCCTGGTCCTCCAGCTTCGAGGACTGGGACTGGAGCTGGTTGAGCTGGAGTTCCAGGCGCTTGCGGGACGTGGCCACGTCGGCCACACCGCGCCGCACCTTCTGGAGCAGCTCCAACTGCTTCTGATACGAGTAATCGAGGGTTTCGCGCGGGTCCTCGGCCCGGTCAAGGGCCTTGTTCGCCTTCGCGCGGAAGATCATCCCCATACGCTTCATGACACCGCTCATGGGCTTCGCGCGCCCCCTTCTGACGGACTCCAGCTCACCGGTCTCTCGACAGAACCCACAGTACGGGCCCTGCATCCATTACCGCACTGTTCGGGGACGGATGCGCTCCTCCCCAAGGACGACTGTGGACGGCTCCGATCCGGCGTAGGGAGTAGGTGTTCCCCGGGGTTCTGTACGGGCGGACCCCCGGAAAGCCTCAGCTTCCCTACGGACGAATCTTCACCGCACTCCCCCGTTTCCGTCTTCTCCGGTTCCCCGGTCCACTTTCGGTCCCGTTCTGTCCCCAGCACAGACGCCGGGTGTTGCCGGATCGTTCCCCGCGGGACTGGGGTCCATGCCCCGGCACCCCGTACCCTTGGGTTTTGTGTTTCGTAGCCGCGCCAAGAGCGAGAAGGAAGCGGTCGCCGAGAAGGCGTCGGTGACCGACTCCAAGCAGACCCGTGACCCGCAGGCCCCCAAGGGGCGGCCCACTCCCAAGCGGAGTGAGTCCCAGTCCCAGCGTCGCAGCGTCGCCAGCACGCCGACGACGCGCAAGGAGGCAGCCAAGCGTTCCCGTGACGAGCGGCGCGCCGCGTTGGAGAAGCAGCGCCAGGCGCTGGCCACCGGCGACGAGCGCTACCTCCCCGCGCGGGACAAGGGCCCGGTCCGCCGGTTCGCCCGCGACTACGTGGACTCGCGTTTCCACATCGCCGAGTTCTTCCTGCCGCTGGCCGTCCTCATCCTCGTGCTGAGCATGGTGCGGGTGCCGGCGCTGCAGAACATCGCGCTGCTGCTGTGGCTCTTCGTGATCATCCTGATCGTGGTCGACTCGGTCGGCCTGGCGATCCGCCTGAAGAAGCAGCTGAACGTCCGCTACCCCGACCAGAACAAGAAGGGCGTCGTCGCCTACGCCCTGATGCGCACCCTCCAGATGCGTCGCCTGAGGTTGCCGAAGCCGCAGGTCAAGCGCGGAGAGCGGCCCTGAGCACGACGGCTTTCTCCGGGGACGCCGCCGAGGCCTGGCTCAACCGGCTGGGGACGCTGCGTGAGGTCGTACGACAGGAGCTGGTGGCCCGCCAGGTCGACGAGCAGATAGCCGCGCGTTTCCCCGTGGGGCAGCGGCTGCGGGTGCTCGACGTCGGGATGGGGCAGGGCACGCAGGCGCTGCGGCTGGCGCGGGCCGGGCACGAGGTGACCGGGATCGAGCGGGAGCCACGGCTGATCGCCGTGGCGCGGGAGGCGCTGGCGGCGGAGCCCGAGGGCATCCGCGGCCGGATGCGCATCGTCGAGGGCGACGGCCGGGACACCGGTGTGCACTTCCTGCCGGGCAGCTTCGACGTGGTCCTGTGCCATGGCGTGCTGATGTACGTCGAGGAGCCGGACGCCCTGCTGGCGGGGCTCGCCCGGATGCTGGCGCCCGGCGGGTTTCTGTCGCTGCTCGTGCGCAACGGCGACGCGCTCGCGATGCGGGCGGGGCTCGCCGGGGACTGGGCGGGGGCGCTCGCGGCGTTCGACACGACCGCGTACCGGAACCGGCTGGGCCTCGATGTGCGGGCGGACCGGCTGGACACGCTGACGGACACGCTCGGGGGGATCGGGGCGCCGCTGCACGCGTGGTACGGGGTACGGGTGTTCACGGACCTGGCGGCCGACGACGCGGTGGTGCCGGAGAGCCGGGAGGCTCTGGAGGCGTTGCTCGCGGCGGAGGAGCGGGCCGGGCGGACGGATCCTTATCGGCGGGTGGCGGCGCTGCTGCACCTGTGCGGGGTGCGGGGTTAGGGCTCGCGCCCCCGCCGCCCCTTCCCTTCCCGTCCTGAAGGGGCTGTGCCCCTTCGACCCCCTAAGGGCGCGTCACAGCTCGGGGGTCCGCTTTCGTCGGCGGGTGCGGGCTCGATGTGGTTGATCGCGCAGCTCCCCGCGCCCCTTCAAGGGGCGCGGGGGTTCCGCCGTGCTGTCAGGCCTCCTGCGCGTGGAGGCTCATCGGGCCGTAGATCTCAGTCGTGTCCTCGAAGAGGCGGACCTGGTCTGCGCCGCCTTCGAGGAGGGCCTTCCACTGTTCGCCGATCCATGACTCGGCATCCCCCTGGGTCGTGAACTCCTCGGGCTGGACCGCGGGCTGGACCTCCGTCCCGTCGGCCTTCTCGAACCGCCACGTCCATGCCGCCATGTGAGCCTCCGTAAGTACCGGCCCGGCACCGCTCACCGGCGCCGGGCAAGATCGGGTTCCCCCTGAGCCTAGTCGGACGCACAAGACCTGCGGGTGTTCCTCGGGACGCGGGAAAATCGAAGGCGTGGAACTGACACTGCTCGGCACCGGCGCCCCCGCGGGGCTTCCCCGCCCCGACTGTCCGTGCGCGGCGTGCGCGACCGCGCTCGGCGATGCCGCGCGCGGGGCGACCGCGCTGCTCGTGGACGGCACACTGCTGCTCGACCTCACTCCCGGCGCCGCCCTCGCGGCCGCGCGCGCCGGGCGCTCACTGACCGGCGTACGCCAGGTACTGCTGTCGCATCCGCACGCCGGGCCCGCCATGGAGGTGCCGGCGGGGCTGCCGCAGCCGGGGCGGGTGCCGGACGGGCGGGAGTTGGCGCTGCTGACCGGGCACCGGGTGCGGGCGCAGGCGCTGGACTCGCCGGGCACGGGATACGCGGTGACCGGGCCGGGCGGGCAGCGGCTGCTGTATCTGCCGCCGGGGAGCGCGCCCGCCGGGCTGGAGGAGCGGTCGGCGGAGCCGTACGACATGGTGCTCGCCGATGTCCTGGGGCGGCCCGACGCCCTGGCGCGGCTGCGGGCGGCGGGTGCCGTGGGGCCGACGACCGATGTCATCGCCGTCCATCTGGACCATGACGTGCCGCCGGGTGGTGAGTTGCCGCGCCGGCTCGCGGCGGCGGGCGCCCGCGCCGTGCCGGACGGGACGACACTGGCGGTCGGCGCCTACGAGGACGTGCCGGACGTACCGCGTCGCACGCTCGTGCTGGGCGGGGCGCGTTCCGGGAAGTCGGTCGAGGCGGAACGGCGGCTGGAGGCGTTCCCGGACGTGCTGTACGTGGCGACGGGCGGCACGCGGGGCGGGGACGGCGAGTGGGCGGCGCGGGTCGCCGCGCACCGCGAGCGGCGGCCCGGTTCCTGGCGCACCGTCGAGACCTGCGACCTCGTCCCCCTGCTCAAGGAGGAGGACGGGCCGCCGCTGCTCATCGACTGTCTGTCGCTGTGGCTGACGGACGTCATGGACGAGGTGGGGGCGTGGGACGACGCGGAGTGGGCGGGCGGTGGGGAGCGTGCGCTCCGGGCGCGTGTGACCGAGCTGGCGGAGGCCGTGCGGCAGACCCGCCGGACCGTCGTCGCCGTCTCCAACGAGGTCGGGTCGGGGATCGTGCCGGCCACCGCCTCCGGGCGCCGCTACCGGGACGAACTCGGGCGGCTGAACACGGCGTTCGCGGCGGAGTGCGAGCACGTGCTGCTGGTCGTGGCGGGCCAGGCGCTGCCGCTACGGGGC
>NZ_LIRK01000476.1 GCF_001419765.1 Streptomyces torulosus | reverse complement strand
ACTCATTCTGAAACGATCAGTTAGTGGATAGCGCAACGAATTGGGCGTGGTCGGTGACCGCTTTGACACGCCCAACGCCTGGTGATCCCATGGAAGGAGAGCTGCGGCCGTTCTGGATCCCGGCAGCTCGGAAAGCACGGAACTGGTTGCTTGATCGCAAGAACGGATGCGCATCATGACCTCGGAATCCGGAAACCAACGCCCGATCGTTTTCCTCGGTACGCCGCCGGGCAGTGTGAGCACCCCGGTACCTCAGGAACTCAGAGAATGGGAAGCGGCAGTCATTCGCTTCGCGGAACTGAGGGATGACATCCCGGAGGGATCCGGCGGCTCCTGCGCCTTCTCCGTGAGCGGGACCCCCTCTGAACCCGATGACTCCAAAGTGGACTACACCCTTCTGTAGTCGGCCTCGGAGGTGAACGGTGCGGCAGGGCCACCTCGCGATACTCACCGAGTCGGCAGATCTCCATGCCTTGCTCATCCAGCGGGTACTCCATGACCGGGGACGGGTCGCCTGCGACGTCATCGAAACGGACAGCCTCTGCGGGGACGGCGGATTGAGCTGGTCGGACACCCGAAGCCGTCTGGCCGTCAAGGGCGGGGGTTCCCTTGATGTCGGGGACCTCGATGTCGTCTGGTGGCGGCGCGGCAGCAATGTGCAGAAGATCCCGCCGGACATCACCGACCGCGCTGACGTGGAAGTCATCAACAACGACTGCCGTACGGCATTGGCCGGAGCGTTCTGGAACGATTTCCACGGCACGTGGGTGAGCGACCCCCACGCCACCGCCATGGCCGAGAACAAACTCGTTCAACTGCGCGCGGCCCAGGCCGCGGGACTGCCCGTGCCGCGCACCCTCGTCAGCCAGGATCCGGAAGAGATCAGAATTTTCTGCCGGTCGGTCGACGGCGACGTGATCGTGAAGAGCGTGCGGGGTTGTTCTTCCGCGCCGGTGTTCACGCGCAAGGTGACGGACGCCCACCTCAGAGAAGAGGCGTCCATGCGGCTGGCCCCGGCCATCTACCAGGAATGTATTCCGGGGCAGGAGCATCTCCGCGCGCTGGTCCTGGGAGACGAGATCCATGCCGTCTCCATCCACAGCGAGGATCTGGACTGGCGGGGAAGGCTCCCCGGAGAATTCCGGATCGCACAGGTCGATGACACCACTCGCAGCGGGCTGGTGGATGTCCTCAGGCGCCTTCGGCTGAGGATGGGCGTGATCGACATGAAGCCGAACAGCAACGGGGTCCCTGTCTGGCTCGAGATCAACCCTCAAGGGCAGTTCCTCTTCATGCAGGCGCTCAGCGGCCTGGACCTGGTGACACCCAGTGTGACCTACTTCGAGCGGGAAGCCCTCTCCGCTGCGCACCGGGTCCACCCCTGAGCCGGAGCGCGATCAGAAGGCCGGCTCGGTGTGTCCCTGGTGGGGTCCCTGGCTGCGTGCCTTGAGCAGCGTCTCCCGTAGGCGATCGTGGGCCATGGCGAGGCAGGCGTGGACGGCGCCGCTCGCCACCGAGAGTCCCAGAACCTGGGAGACGGTGGTGATGCGGGGAACGGCCGACAGGGTGTGCTCGAGCCGCTCGCGTACCTCGGGGAGTACCTCGTCCACCAACGAGCTCAACCTGCCGACGAAGTAGACGGATTCTGGATCGAGGGTCACTGCGACGATGCTCACGGCGGTCGTGACCGCCGTCGTGAACGCGTTGAGCATCTCCGCGCGGGCTGAATGGTGGTGGGGCGTCGGCGACAGGTCCTCGACGCGTTCGACGTCCCATCCGTGGTCGCGAGCGAACTTCACCAACCCGGCGGTGCTCAGCAGCTCGTTGAGGGTGTGGTCGTCGATGCCCGAGGAGAGGGCACCGATGTCGCCGAACGCGGGGGTACGGCCCCGAGCCAGTTCATGGTCCTTGCAGGTGGCGAAGTTCAGGGTGCTGCTGACGCTGAACAGGGCGGCGTTGCGGATGCTCGTGTCGTCCGTGAGCACCTGGAGCAAGGACGCGTTCGCGTCACTGTCGAAGGTCACCGGAGCATCCAGGAGTTCCTCGACGGTTCGCTGGAGATCCCTGCCGGAGAAGATCCTCATTCGATCGGCGGGCCGGAAGACCTCGGCGCCGTCGCGGACGTGGGCAGGCAGTGCCGCGACGACCTGGCGCAGTGGCCCTCGTGCGGACGCCGCCGTCTGCGCGATCAGGTCGGCCAGCCACCGGCCGGCCGCGGGAACGTCGTCGTGCTCGACCGTCGGAACGATCATCTGGCCGATCTCTCGGCCGCGTAGGTCGGTCACCAGCACGCCGGTGGTCACGGCGCCGAAGCCGACCCCCACGACGTGTCCGGCCGTCTCGGGCACATCGAGGTACGTCGACGGACGGCCACGCCCGACGACGGCGTCGACTCCCCCGTCCACGACGAAACCGTCGGCGCGCAGTTCCTCGACGGCCCGCGACACCGTCGCCTTGCTCAACCCGGTGACGTCGATGAGCTTGTTCCTGGTCAACGGCGCACGGGAGAGAAGCACATCAAGGACACTTGCCTTGTTGTAGTCGCGTGGTGTGGGGTTGATGCTGCTCACCTCATGACCTTATCGAGACCGTGCGTGGTCCGAACCAAGGGTCTTGGCCGGGGTCGTTCTAGCGTCGGGTGCTCAGCAGGCGGGCCACGATCTCCTCCAGGTCGACGGCCATGGCCCGGTCGACGTTGACCCAGTCGTCCCTGGCGTGCTCGAGGAGGTAGTCGCGACGCTCCGGTACTCGTTCCGCGCGCCAATGGGTGACCAGCGCGCGCAGCGTGAGGCGGGCAAGCGCGGCAACGGGCAGGAGGGGGAGTTCGGTGTCCTTGATCGGACGAGCTCGCTCGTACCCCGCGACGAAGCCGCATGCCTCGTACCAGGGATCCTCGGGCGTCCGGCCGAGCAGGTTCGCGAGCGAGACCGCGGGATCGAAGATCAAAGCGCTGCGCATGCTGTCGCCGAAGTCGATCACTCCTGTGACGAAGCTGTCGGTCCGTGGATCCACCAGGACGTTGTAGGGACTGTAGTCACCATGGATCACCTGGGTCTCCAGCTCACCCAGCCGCGGAACAACCGCCTCGTGGAAGAGGCGGAAGACTTCCTGGGCCAGCCGACGGTGCGCGGGTTCGGGCGTGTGGTCGATCAGTTCCCGCAGCTGGTCGAAGTACCGGAGGTCCCACACGAGACGCCGCTCGTCCGCGGGATGGCTGAACGACCGCAGGGCCAGATCCACTCGCCCGAGCATCTGCCCGGCCAGGGCGAGCTGGTGGGCATCGGGGTCCGTCCGCGCCAGAACGGTGCCTTCGACGAAGTCGAGGACACGCAGGACCCGCACCGCGCCGTCCTTCGTCTCGATCGGTACGTGGTCGCCGCCCTCGATGGTCTCCTTGACCCGCTGGGTGGGGAGGTGAGGGGCTGTGGATTCGAGGTGGCGCATCACAGCCGTCTGCAGAGCCACGACAGCCACCGCCTCGTCGGGTGGGGACACCTTGACCAGGTGGTCGGCCGTGTCGGTGCGCAGCCGGAACGTGTCGTCCTTCTCGGTCGCCAGCCGTTCGAGACGTCCGCTCAGTCGGTAGTGCCGGGCCAGGAGAGTGTCCACCACCTGCGTCGCGATGGGCTCGTGGGACGACGCCAGGCCGCTCTCCTCGAACAACTGCTGGGCGATACGTGCGGGGGGCGAGGTGTTCACCGTTCGGTCCCTTCGGGCAGTCGGGCTTTCGGCCTGCTACAGGCGCTTCTCCGCGATCTCCGCGAAGGTCTCGAGGAATCGCGTCACGTCGTCCGAGTCGAAGGCCAGCGGCGGTCGTATCTTGAGCACATTGACTGCTTCGCCGGTGCCGCTGATGAGCACACGACGCTCACGCATGTCGTTGATGACGTGGTCGGCGAGGACACGATCGGGCTCCAGCGACTCCCGGTCCTTCACCAGCTCGACTCCCACATACAGGCCGCTCCCGCGGACCTCCGCGACGTAGGGCGACTCGCGGGTGATCTCCTCGAGACCGGCGCGCAGTGCCCGGCCGTTGTCGAGGACGCGCTGCTGCACGTGCTCCGCTTCGAAGACGTCCAGAACCGCCGCGCCGGCGGCGACCGCGATCGAACTGCCCGCGAAGGTGTTGAAGTACCGGACGTTCCGTCCGAACTCCTCGCACACCTCAGGCCTGAACACCACGCCGGAGATCGGCATGCCGTTGCCCATGGGCTTGCCCATGGTGACGATGTCCGGAACCACCTGATGGCGGCTGAACCCCCACATCGAGTCTCCGAGCCGGGCGAATCCCGACTGGACCTCGTCGGCGATGTACACGCCGCCCGCGGCGTGCACTTCCTCGACCATGTCACGCAGGTAGCCGACCGGATCGGTGAAGATGCCGTCGCTGGAGTACGCGCAGTCCGTGATCAGCGCCGCGAGCCTGTATCCGTGGCGTTCGAGGTCGTGGACGGCGCCGCGCACCTGGCTCCGCATGTGGTCGGCAAGCGATGAGCCGGGCGGGGCGAGTCGCGGATCCGGAGCATCGATGACGCGAACGTTCGGCCCGAGCGGTGAACCCGTGCCGAGCGTCGGCGAGAAGCTCGCGACCTCGCGAGTGAGACCGTGGTAGGCCCAGCGTGTCACCACGATGCCCTCGCCGCCCGTGTGGAATCGCGCCACGCGTACGGCCAGGTCGTTCGCCTCCGATCCGCTGCACGCGAAGCTGACCCTGGAGAGCCCTTCGGGCATCGTCGCGAGGAGGCGCTCGGCGTAGTCGACGAGTGATTCCTGCACGTAGCGCGTGTTGGTGTTGACCGCCGCCAACTGGCGGGAGACGGCCTCGACGACGTGCGGGTGGGCGTGACCGACGCACGGCACGTTGTTGTAGGCGTCGAGGTAGTCGTTGCCGTCCCGGTCGAAGAGGTGAGCGCCGCGGCCGGAGACGAACTCGACCGGCTCCCGGTAGTTCAGCGCGTAGCCCGGGCCCAGTACGTCGTTCCGTCGTCGGACGGTGGACCGCAAGCGCTCGGGCAGATCACCGAGCGCTGCGGGATCGAACCTGTTGGGGTAGTTGGCCAGCGCCCGACTCGGTGTCGACGTCATCAGCAGGTCCCCTCTCTTCATGGCGTGCACGCAGCTCGTCGTGGCTGCTTCAGGCAGAGCCTACCAGATATTGTTTCAGTTCCAGCCTGAAATATATTCACAGCTATGCCCCGCCCTTCCGCCCGCCTACGACCAGGGCAGGACCAGCGCGCCCCAGGCGACGATGGGACCGAGGGCGACGATTCCGCCGGTGTAGCCGATGACCTGGCGGTAGAAGCGGCGGGGGTCGACGCCGCGGGCGTTGCTGAGGACGAGGGCGCCGTTGGTGGAGAAGGGGGACGTGTCGACGATCGTCGTGGAGATGGCGAGGGCGGCGATCAGTCCGGCGGCGCTGAGGTGGCTGGAGAGCAGCAGCGGGACGGCGATGGGGATGATCGCGGTAAGGATCGCGGTGGAGGAGGCGAAGGCGGACGTGACGGCGACGGTGAAACACAGCAGGAGGGCGACGACGAGCGGTGCGCCCAGACCCGCCGCGTGCTCGGAGATGCTCTCGATGACGCCGGCCTTCTCCAGCATGGCGATGTAGGTCATCATGCCCGCGACCAGCAGCAGCGTGGACCAACTGACGCCGTCCACGGCCTTCTCCTGCCGCTTCATGTCCACCAGGGCCAGCAGGGCACCGGCCGCCAGGGCCAGGAAGCCGATCTCCAGGTGGAAGCCGAGCGCGCCGACGACGAGGGCGACCAGGCAGGCGAGGGTGAGCCACTGCCGCCAGTCGGGCCTGCCGGACACGGCGAGGTCCTCGTCGGCGGCCGCGTCGTCGGTTCCCTCGGCCAGCGGCGCGGGGCGCTTGGCGAGCAGGGCGTAAGTGAGCGCCGAGAGCACGAGGTTGATGAGGAAGCTGGCGCTGAACAGCGTCACCGCGGAGACATGCAGGTCGGTCTTGTCGACCAGGCCGAGGACGAGCGCGCCCGAGACGGCGAGCGGGGAGAACGCGCCCGCGTGCCCGCCGCTGATCACCATCATGCCGACGACCAGCGGGTTGAGCTTGTAGCGGTAGGCGAAGTTCATGCCGATCGGCGCGAGGATCGCGACCGCCGCCGGCGTGAACGTGCCGAACGCCGTCAGCAGAGCCGCCACCAGGAACAGCACCCAGGGGATGAGCGCGACCTTGCCGCGCACCAGCCGAACGCCGGCCGCGACGAGCCAGTCGATGGTGCCGTTGCGGCGGGCGACGGAGAAGAGGTACGTGACGCCGACGATGGTGACGAAGAGCTTCGCCGGGAACCCCTCGAAGATCTCGTCCTCGGTGAGGCCCAGCGAGGCGGTGCCGACCGCGAAGGTGGCGACGAAGGCGAGGATGCCCAGATTGATCGGCAGCACCGTGCCGACCACGAACATCACCAGCAGCGCGCCTATGGAGATCACTTCAGCAGACATCTTTGTCCTTGGTGCGATGGGGAGGGGCGCGCCCCGAGGGCGCGAGGTTATCCCGGTGCGGACGGCTGGGGTACCGGCCGACCGAGGGGATGTTCGTCCCGTTTCAGGCGGCTTGCGTGGTGCCTGTGTCCGGGACGTAGATGCGGGCGTCGGCGAGCAGCCGTGCCGCGCGTTGCACGGTGACCCGCCGGGGCAGGCCGTCCAGTACGTCGGTGCAACGGACCGCGACGATGCCGGCGGGGGTACCCAGGCGCAGCCATTCGTCCGTCGGGCCGCCCGTGGTCCGGCAGACCACGGAGCCGGTGACGAGCCCGGCCGCCGCGACGGCGACGGCGGAGGTCAGGCCGATCGCGGGGTGCGGGGCGTTCATGCTGAGCATGCGCACCGAGACGTCGTAGTCCTCGGCCGCGACCGGTTCGCCGAGGGTGGTGGTGTACGGAACGGGCGGGCCGATCAGGCCCACCTTGGGCACCGCGTCGCCGGGTTCGCTGCGCGGTTCGAGCAGCCCCATCAGCGATGCGGCGGTATGACGCACGGAGCGCAGCCAGGGCACGTCGGTGTCCATCCGGTCCAGGGACTCGGCGCCGGTGCGGCCGGCGTCGAGGGCGTCGACGAGGACGACGGGGGCCCCGGCGTCCACCATGGTCACCCGTACCGGCTCGGCGTCGGCGACCCGCAGGCTCTGCGCGGCCTGTCCGGTGGGGAGCAGTAAACCGGTGGTGCCGCCGGCCGGTTCGAGGAAGGTGAGGCCGACGGCGACCCCGCCGGCCCGGGTGCCGGGTACGGTCTGGCGGCCGAAGTGGTGGACGACGCCGCCGGTGGTGTCGACGAGCCCTTCGAGGACCGCGCCCGTGTTGGTGTTGCGCATCGCCACCCGGGTCCGGTCGCCGGTGATCGCCACCATGCCCTTCGTGACCGCGTAGAGGGCGACGCCTGTGGCGCAGTTGCCGCAGTTGCTCGTCCACTCGACCGAGCCGGTGCCGATGCCCACCTGGGCGAAGAGGTAGTCCACGTCCACGCCCGGTTCGGAGGAGGCGCTGACCACCGCCGCCTTCGAGGTGGTGGGGGTCGCCCCGCCCACGCCGTCCAGTTCCACGGGGTCGGTGGCGCCGTACGCGGAGACCAGCAGCTTCTCCAGTCGGCCACGGTCGGCGGGGACGTCGACCTGGTTGAACAGCCAGCACTTGCTGGTGCCGCCACGCACCAGGGTCGCGGGAGTGTGCACGTCTGAGGCTCTTTCTTGCTCAACGAGGGGAGGTGAGGGCCGAAGCGGTGGTGACCGGCGCATTGCGGGCCGGTGAACCGCTCGGCGACTGCGGAGACCTTCGCAGAGGCGTGACTTCGGAACAATCGCAGTTCGCTTCACATGGGTTTAGCTCAGCTAAAGTCACAGGCATGTTGAACGTACGTCGTCTGCTGCTGCTCACCGAGGCCGCCGAGCGCGGTTCGCTCACCGCTGCGGCGGAGGCGCTGGGCATGACCACGTCCGCCGCCTCGCAGCAGATGTCCCTGCTGGAGCAGGAGGCCGGGCAGCCCCTGGTGGAGCGGCTGCCTCGGGGGATCCGACCCACCCCGGCGGGTGCCGCGCTGGTCGAGCGGGGACAGGCGATCCGTCGTGAACTGCGCGCCGCTCAGGCCGACTTGGATTCCTTCACCGCCCTCGACCAGGGCACGTTGCGGCTCGGGTCCTTCCCCACGGCGAGCGCGTCCCTGCTGCCGCTCGCGCTCACCCGCTTCCGCCGCCGCCACACCGGTATCCGTATCGAGGTGCGCGCGGGGGTCCTTGAGGAGCTACGGGAGATGCTGCACGCCGGGGAGGTGGAGCAGGGGCTGCTCTGGGACTACGAGTGGAACCGGGTCGACGATCCGGCGCTCTCCCTCACCCACCTGCTGGACGACCCCACGGTGCTGGTGGTCCCCGCCGACTCGCCCCTGCGTACACATCCCTCCGTGCGGCTCGGGAATCTCGCGGACCAGGAGTGGATCATCCGTGCCGACAACCACCCGGTCGCCGATGTCCTGCGCCGCAGCTGCCGCCAGGCGGGGTTCGAGCCGCGCATCGCCTACGCCTCGCACGACTACCAGGAGGCGCAGGCCATGGTCGCGGCCGGCCTCGGCATCGCGCTCGCCCCGCGTCTGGCCCTCACCAGCCGCCGCAGCGACGTACGCCTGCTGCCCTTCGCCTCCGACGTGCCCGCGCCCACCCGGCGCATCCTCCTCGCCCGCGCCGCGGCCCGCCCCGTCACCCCGCCCGCCCCGGCGCTGGCCCGCGTCCGGCGCCCGGTGGCGCCGCGATCCACCGCTCCCGGACTGCACGGGGCCCAGC
>NZ_LIRK01000475.1 GCF_001419765.1 Streptomyces torulosus | reverse complement strand
CGAGATCTCCATGGTGGCCGTGCCCGACCTGATGGCCGCCTACCGGCGCGGCGCGATCGACCTGGAGGCCGTCAAGGCGGTCCAGCTGGGCCTCATCGCGCACTGCGAGCTGATGGGCGACCGGGTCGCCGTCATCGACCCGCCGCCCGGCCTCAACGCCCGGCAGATCAGGGTCTGGCGGCAGGAGACCGCCGGGTACGACTCCAAGTACGCGGCCCTCTACTACCCGTGGATCAAGGTCTTCGACCCGGCGTCCGGCCAGTCCCGCACGGTCCCGCCGAGCGGCCACGTCGCCGGCGTGTGGGCCCGCAACGACTTCGAGCGCGGCGTGCACAAGGCGCCCGCCAACGAGGTCGTACGCGGAGCCGTGGACCTCGAACTCCAGATCACCCGGGGCGAGCAGGACCTCCTCAACCCCGTCGGCGTCAACTGCATCCGTGCCTTCCCCGGCCGCGGCATCCGCGTCTGGGGCGCCCGCACGATGTCCTCCGACCCGGCCTGGCGCTACCTGAACATCCGCCGGTACTTCAACTACCTGGAGGAGTCGATCCTGATCGGCACCCAGTGGGTGGTGTTCGAGCCGAACGACCACGCCCTGTGGGCCCGGATCCGGCGCAACGTCTCGGCGTTCCTCGTCAACGAGTGGCGCGGCGGCGCCCTCTTCGGGCAGCGGCCCGAGGAGGCGTTCTACGTCAAGTGCGACCAGGAGACCAACCCGCCGGAGTCGGTCGACCTCGGCCGGGTCATCTGCGAAATCGGCATCGCCCCGGTGAAGCCCGCCGAGTTCGTGATCTTCCGGCTGGCGCAGTTCTCCAGCGGCAGCGGGGAGCTGGAGGAGTAGGCGCCGTCCCTCCGCAGCAGCCCGCCCCCTCCCTCTCCCACGCGACTCCTTAGAAGGACAGCGAACCCATGAGTCTCATGCAGGCCGACAGCCTCACCTCACACAATTTCGGCCTCCAGATCGACGGGGTGATGGTCGAGTACCTCGCCGAGGTCAGCGGCCTCTCCCTGGAGCAGGACGTCATCACCTACCAGCAGAACTCCGCGCAGGGCCGCCCCGAGGTCAACCTGCTTCCCGGTGTGCAGCGGAGCGGTCAGTGCACCGTCGTGCGCGGCATGACGCAGTCCGCCTCGTTCACGCAGTGGATCAACGACTCGATCGCCGGGCAGATGAGCTCGGCCCGCAAGAACGCGTCGATCATCATGATGGACTTCCAGAACAACCCGGTGAAGCGCTACAACATGCGCAACGCCTGGTGCAGCAAGGTCGACGCGAGCACCCTGAAGGCCGGCGAGGCGTCCGCGCTCACCGAGACCGTGACCATCGTCTTCGAAGAACTGGTCATCGAGTAATGCGGCGTACGGCAGGACGTACGGCCCTGGGGGCGCCGACGACGGGCCCGGGCGGGGGGATGGTCCCGGGAACGGTGTCTTATACACCTGT
>NZ_LIRK01000474.1 GCF_001419765.1 Streptomyces torulosus | reverse complement strand
CCTCCGGGGAGAGGACCCCGCCGGGGAACCGGCAGCCCCCCCACCTCGAGGAAAGTGACGCACGTATGCCCAGCACAGCCGACGAACCCGGCACCTCCACCGAGAGCAAGCTGCGCGACTACCTGAAGCGGGCCATCGCCGACGCCCGCGACCTGCGCGAGCGGCTGCGGCAGACGGAGGACCGGGTGCGGGAGCCGATCGCCGTCACCGGAATGGCCTGCCGGTTCCCCGGCGGGGTCCTCTCCCCGGAGGACCTGTGGCGCATGGCGGCCGACGGCGTCGACGCGATCGGCCCCTTCCCCCGCGACCGGGGCTGGCCGCTCGACGACCTGTACGCGGCGGCCGACGAAGCCTCCTCCTCGGCCACCCTGGAAGGCGGTCTCCTCGGCGACCCGGCCGGTTTCGACGCGGAGTTCTTCGGGATATCGCCCCGTGAGGCCCAGACGATGGACCCGCAGCAGCGGCTGCTCCTGGAGGTGTCCTGGGAGGCGGTCGAGCGCGCGGGCATCGACCCCATGTCGCTGCGGGGCAGCCGCACCGGAGTGTTCTTCGGCGGCGGGTCCGAGGACTTCGCCGGTCTGGTGGCGGTCTGCCGCGACTCCGCCGAGGCACCCTCCCTCACCGGAGTGACCAGCAGCATCATGTCCGGTCGCGTGGCCTACACCCTCGGTCTGGAGGGCCCGGCGCTGACCGTCGACACCGCCTGCTCCTCCTCGCTCGTCACCCTGCACCTCGCCGTCCAGGCGCTGCGCACGGGCGAGTGCGACCTGGCGCTCGCCGGCGGTGCGACGGTGATGGCGACGCCCGGCATCTTCCCCGAGTTCGCCCGCCAGGGCGGCCTCGCCTCCGACGGCCGCTGCAAGGCGTTCGCGGACACCGCCGACGGCACGGGCTGGGGCGAGGGCGTCGGCGTGCTCATGGTCGAACGACTGTCGGACGCCCGCCGCAAGGGCCACCCCGTGCTCGCCGTGATCCGCGGCTCGGCGGTGAACCAGGACGGCGCCTCCAACGGCCTCACCGCTCCCAACGGCCCCTCCCAGCAGCGTGTCATCCGGGACGCCCTGGCCAACGCGGGCCTGTCGCCGGCCGACGTGGACGCGGTGGAGGCCCACGGCACCGGCACCCGCCTCGGCGACCCCATCGAGGCACAGGCCCTGCTCGCCACGTACGGGCAGGGCAGGCCTGAGGACCGGCCGTTGTGGCTCGGCTCCGTGAAGTCCAACATCGGGCACACCGTGGCGGCGGCCGGCGTCGGCGGTGTGATCAAGACGGTGATGGCGCTGCGGCACGGGGTCCTGCCGAAGACCCTGCACGTGGACCGGCCGACGCGACACGTGGACTGGTCCGCGGGCTCGGTGGAACTGCTGACGGAGAGCCGGCCCTGGCCGGAGACGGGGCGGCCCCGCCGGGCGGGCGTGTCGTCGTTCGGGATCAGCGGCACCAACGCCCACGTCATCCTCGAACAGGGCGACGAATCCCCGGCCGCCCCCGCGGAGGAGGACACCTCCACCCGTCCCCTGCCCTGGATCCTCTCCGCACGCGGCGAATCCGCCCTCCAGGCCCAGGCCGCGAAGCTCCACGCCCACCTCACCGACCACCCCGCCACGCGCCCCCAGGACGTCGGCCTCTCGTCGACGGTCACCCGCGCCGCCCTGGAACACCGCGCCGTGGTCGTCGGCACAGGAGCCGACGAACTCCTGCGAGGCGTCGCGGCCCTGGCGGAGGGACGCCCGGACGCGGGCCTGACACGGGGACGCGTGACGGGCGGTCCTGGTCCGGTGTTCGTG
>NZ_LIRK01000473.1 GCF_001419765.1 Streptomyces torulosus | reverse complement strand
GACGCGCTCGCCGTCGCCGTCGGCCCGCTCACCGTCGGTCTGGTCCTCGGCGGGTGCGGCGTAGGGGTTGCCGAGCGCGACGACTCCGGCCTCGGCGACCTTGTGCATCTGGTGGGTGCGGATGAGGACTTCGGCGACCTGCCCGTCGCCGCGGGCGACGGCCGTGTGCAGCGACTGGTACAGGTTGAACTTCGGTACGGCGATGAAGTCCTTGAACTCCGAGACCACCGGGGTGAGACAGGTGTGCAGTTCGCCGAGGACGGCGTAGCAGTCGGCGTCCTCGTTGACGAGGACGAGGAGCCGTCCGAAGTCGGTGCCGCGCAGCTGGCCGCGTTTTCGCGAGACCCGGTGCAGGGAGACGAAGTGGCGGGGCCGGATGAGGACTTCGGCCTGGATGCCGGCCTCGCGCAGGACCCCGCGGACCTCTTCGGCGATCTCGGCGAGCGGGTCGCTCTCCCGAGCGGCGTTGTCCGCGATCAGTTCGCGGGTGTGGGCGTACTCCTCGGGGTGGAGGATCGCGAAGACGAGGTCCTCCAGTTCGGTCTTGAGGGCCTGCACGCCGAGGCGTTCGGCGAGCGGGATCAGCACGTCCCGGGTGACCTTGGCGATGCGTTCCTGCTTCTCGGGGCGCATCACGCCGAGGGTGCGCATGTTGTGCAGTCGGTCGGCGAGTTTGATCGACATCACACGGACGTCGTTGCCGGTGGCGACGAGCATCTTGCGGAAGGTCTCGGACTCGGCGGCGGCGCCGTAGTCGACCTTCTCCAACTTGGTGACGCCGTCGACGAGGTAGCGCACTTCCTCGCCGAACTGCTCGCGCACCTGATCGAGCGTCACGTCCGTGTCCTCGACGGTGTCGTGGAGCAGAGAGGCCGTCAGGGTCGTGGTCTCCGCGCCGAGTTCGGCGAGGATCAGCGTCACGGCGAGCGGGTGGGTGATGTACGGCTCGCCGCTCTTGCGCATCTGGCCGCGGTGGGAGGACTCGGCGAGGACGTACGCCCGGCGCAGCGGTTCGAGGTCGGCGTCGGGGTGGTGGGCGCGGTGGGCCTCGGCGACATGGCTGATGGCGTCGGGCAACCGGTCACGGGTGGCCGGCCCCAGCAGTGCGGCACGGCCCAGACGGCGCAGGTCGATGCGAGGCCGGCCCTTCCTGCGGTGCGCTGCGGGCGGCGCAGGGGCGGGCGATACGGCGGGGTTCGTGGCCTCCGCGCTCATGGGCACCTCCGGCTGCGTGGACCGGCGGACGGGTGCCCCATGGCGTGCGGCGGCTCAGGGATCGTGTCGTTCCCCCGTCCGTGCCGGTGCTTGATGCTACCGAGCCCATCACGCCCACCTGACCGCCTCTCGGCGAGCGTGAAACGGATCACCCATTAGAGCGAAGGTTCCGGCGTTTGCGGTTTCGAGCCACGCGACCCCGGCCCTGCCTGGGATTCGCACCCCTGAGCAGGGGTGCGACTCGCACGCCTGTGGCATTCGGGACCCGTATACCACTGTGTCGAGCCTCACATGACTCAACGCACGGCGTTTCCGAGCCAGTTGGCGTCGATTTCCCCTTCGGCGACGATCACGGCGGGGCCGGTCATCTCGATCTCGCCGTCGGGCCGTTCGGTGATGACCAGGGTTCCGCCGGGCACGTCGACCGTGTACGTGGCGGGGGTGCCCGTCAGGGCCGGGTCGGCGCCGTCGCGGCGGGCCGTGGCGACGGCGACGGCACACGCGCCCGTGCCGCACGACCGGGTCTCCCCGGAGCCGCGCTCGTGGACGCGCATCGCCACATGGCGCGGGCCCCGGTCGACGACGAACTCGACGTTGACCCCGTCCGGGTAGGCGGCGGCCGGGCTGAAGGGGGGCGGGGCGTACAGGTCGCCGGCGTCGGAGAGGTCGTCGACGAAGGCCACGGCGTGCGGGTTGCCCATGTTCACGTTGCGCGCGGGCCAGCTGCGGTCGCCGACGCTCACCGTGACGTCCCCCTCGGGGAGGCGTGCCGTGCCCATGCCGACGGTGACGTCGCCGTCCTTGGCGATGTGGACGCTCTTGACGCCCCCGCGCGTGGCGACGGAGAGGTCGCCCTCGGTGACGTGACCGGCGTGCTGGAGGTAGCGGGCGAAGACCCGGACGCCGTTCCCGCACATCTCGGCGATCGATCCGTCGCCGTTGCGGTAGTCCATGAACCACTCGGCCTCGGCGGCCATGCCCGCGGCCTCCGGGTGCGCGGCCGACCGTACGACGTGCAGCACGCCGTCGCCACCGATGCCCGCGCGGCGGTCGCACAGCGCGGCGACGGCGGCGGGAGTGAGGTCGATGAGGTTCTCGGGGTCGGGGACGATCACGAAGTCGTTCTCTGTCCCGTGCCCCTTGAGGAAGGCGATCCGCGTGCTCATTCCTCGATCGTACGGGGTGGAGGGGTCGTCTCCGCCGGGCACCGGCTCAGGGGGCACCCGCACGCCGACGCGCCGGCTCTAGCGCAGCCGGGCCACGCGCCAGACGGCCAGGACGACCACGGCGGCGAGCACCAAGGCGTACCCGAGGACGACCCGCCAGTCCGGGCGGCGTCCGGAGCCCCGCGCGGGCAGGCCGGGCCACGTGTAACCCACACGGCGTGCGGCCATCATGCCCCAGCCGCCGGCGGTGGAGCAGATCAGCAGGCCGAGCATGGCGACCACGGCGCCACCGTCGCCGAACTCGAAGGCGAGCGGGAACGCGAACATCAGGGAGCCGACCGCGCCGAGGCCCACGATGGGCGCCAGCTGCCACAGACGGAGCCTGCGCTGGGGGCGCAGCTCGACCTCGACCTCCGGTGCGGACATCTCGTCCGGTTCCGGTCCGTCGTCGGTCACGCCGTCCGGAGCCTGGTCGTCCGGCCCGTCGGGGCTCAGCGGACCGCTGTCGAGGTCCAGTGCATACCCCTCGGTCACCAGCTGGTCCGCGTCGTCCGCGGTGCCGTGCTCCGCGCCTTGTGCGGTGTCGCGAGGGCCGGCCTCCATCGCCACGCGCCCTCCCAACTCGGACTCCACTTGGTCGATCGAAGCTCGATGATGGCACGCTCCCGGAGGCCGGGAAGACCGCCGGGGCGACCCGATGCCATGACGTGATCAGGCTGTAACCGGTCGTTCGATCAACGCCAATGCGAGCTGCGGGAGTTCCGCCCGGTCCGCGACACCCCCCTTGAGCCAATGCACCCGCGGGTCGCGCCTGAACCATGAATCCTGACGGCGCGCGAAGCGCTTGGTGGCACGGACGGTCTCGGCACGCGCCTCGTCCATGGTGCACTGTCCGGCGAGGGCCGCGAGGACCTGCTGGTAGCCGAGCGCCCGCGACGCCGTACGCCCCTCGCGCAACCCCTGCGCCTCCAGTGCGCGCACTTCGTCGACCAGCCCGGCGTCCCACATGCGGTCGACGCGGGCCGCGATGCGTTCGTCGAGTTCGGGGCGGGCCACGTCGACACCGATCTGCACGGTGTCGTAGACCGAGTCATGGCCCGGCAGGTTGGCGGTGAAGGGCTTCCCGGTGATCTCGATCACCTCGAGGGCCCGGACGATACGGCGGCCGTTGCTGGGCAGGATGGCGTGGGCGGCCTCGGGGTCGGCGGCGGCGAGCCGGGCGTGCAGGGCGCCGGGGCCCCGCAGGGTCAGCTCCTCCTCCAGACGGGCCCTGACCTCGGGATCCGTGCCGGGGAACTCCAGGTTGTCGACGGCGCCCCGGACGTACAGGCCGGAGCCGCCCACCAGGATGGGCCAGCGTCCCTCGGCGAGGAGCGCGTCGATGCGCGCCCTGGCGAGCCGCTGGTACTCGGCGACGCTGGCGGTGACCGTGACGTCCCAGATGTCCAGGAGATGGTGCGGGACTCCGTCGCGCTCCTCGGGGGTCAGCTTGGCGGTGCCGATGTCCATCCCCCGGTAGAGCTGCATGGAATCGGCGTTGACGACCTCGCCGCCGAGGCGCTGGGCCAGGAAGACACCCAGATCGGACTTGCCCGCCGCGGTCGGGCCGACGACGGCGATGACCCGTGGGGCGGGAACTGCGCTACTCACTGCCCCAGTCTCGCAAACCTCGGGGCCTCATCTCGAACGAGCTACGTGACGCGAGGCGGGCGGGGTCGTTGCGTGTTGCGTGTTCTGAGCGCCGGTTTCGAGTGCCGGCGACCCGGTTGACGCAATCGGACGCTCCGGGAAGGCGCGGCAATTAGTCCGCATGAGTAGCATTGAGGTTGATATGGGCGTTTTTTCGCTGTTCCGTCGCAAGGCGAAGGGCTCGGAGGAGGCCGTCGAGGCGACCCCCGCGGTGACCACCGAGACCGGGACGGAAGAGTCGGACGAGGCGAAGGGATCTGCTGAGGCCGCCCAGCCGGAAGCCGACACCGAGGACGAGGCGAAGGACGCCGTGGCGGAGGTGGTCGACGCGGCGGACGACGTCGAGATCCCCCAGCAGCAGACCGCCGAGAAGGCCGCCGACAACGAGGCCGGTGAGGGCGCCCGCAAGTGATGATCCGCGCGGGAAGGTGAACCATGGGTCTTCTGCACAGCATGAGAACCAAACTCTCCCCGACTGAGGAGAAGCTCTCGCACTTCGCACACAAGTACGAGGGCAAGATCCACCACGGTCTCGACAAGGCCGCGCACGCGGTCGACAGGAAGACCAAGGGCAAGTACCGCTACAAGATCGAGTCGGCCAGCGGCAAGGCGAAGCACGCCATGGACCGGCTCGCGCACAAGGAAGACCGCGGTGGCACTCCACCATCGCCTCCGACGGGCGGGGCCACCCCGCCTCCGCCTCCGACTTCCTGAACGCCTTCACATCGACGGACGGCCGCGGAGCACCTCGCTCCCGGCCGTCCGCCGTGTCACGACCAGGTCGCCACCAGGTAGCCCACGCCGTAGGGCGCGTCGTCGTACAGCAGGGTGCCGCTCAGGTCCGCCTCCTCGGCGGCGCCGGCGAGCACCTGCCAGGGGGCGCGGCCGGAGACCAGCAGCTCCCCGGCGAGCCCGGCGTCCAGTGCCTTGAGGGCGGCGATGTCCACCGTGGCGAGGGCGCGGGCGACCGCCGCGTCGAAGCCGGCGGCGCGGTCGTCCAGGTACCCCGGCGCCTTGAGGGTGCGGCACGCGCTGGCGTCGCCCATCACCAGCAGGGCCACGCGCTCGGTGGCCCCGGCGATGTCCCGTCCGAGAGAGATACACCGCTCGGCGGCGAGAGGTTCCGCCACGGCGACGCCTTCGACGGGCACGGACCGCTCGGCGCGGTCGAGCAGCCAGGCGGCCACTGCGAGGGACGCCGGCAACTCGCCCTCCGGCGCCTCCTCAGCCCCGTCCTGCCCGAGCCGGACGTCGAGATCCACGCCGAAGCCGCGGAACGATCCGCGCGCGCCCTGCGCGTACCGGCCGTCCCGCTCGGCGGGCCCGACGACCACCAGGCGTCCGGGCCGGGCCGCCGCGAGCACCCCGAGCGCGTCCGCGCAGGCCTCCCGCGCACGGTCCAGCTCGGGCGCGGCCCCCGCGGCCACCTCGGGCACGAGCAGCGGAGGACAGGGACAGACAGCGGCGGCGACAAGCATGATCCGCAGGGTAACCGCCACGTCTGCGCGAAGCACGAAGCGGACCGGGGGCATGCAGCGGATCGGAGAGGCATGCATTGGGCCGAAGAGGCATGCAGGGGGCCGAAGAACCACGCAGCCGTGCCGGGAGAGACCCCGTGCGGGCTCCCCCACCGTCGGACAGCGGGCTGGGGTCAGTGCCCTCCGCAGCCGCCCGTCGTCGCCACCGGCAGCGGCTCCGGGACGCCGATCTTCGGCAGCCCGAGCAGCACCCCGGCCGGCTTGGCCTCGGGGGCGGCGTTCCGCCTCTCCCAGGCGTCACCGGCGCGCGTCCGGCGCACATCGAGGACGGCGCCCTCGGCGAGGAGGTGGTGCGGGGCGGCGTACGTGATCTCGACGGTCACGAGGTCACCGGGGCGCACCTCCTGGTCCGGCTTGGTGAAGTGGACGAGGCGGTTGTCGGGGGCACGGCCGGACAGCCGGCGGGTGGCGCCGTCCTTGCGGCCCTCGCCCTCGGCGACCATCAGCTCCAGGGTGCGACCGACCTGCTTCTTGTTCTCCTCCCAGGAGATCTCCTCCTGGAGGGCGACGAGCCGCTCGTAGCGCTTCTGCACGACCTCCTTGGGGATCTGGTCCTCCATGGTGGCCGCGGGGGTGCCGGGGCGCTTGGAGTACTGGAAGGTGAACGCCTGCGCGAAGCGGGCTTCACGCACCACGTGCAGCGTCTGCTCGAAGTCCTCCTCGGTCTCGCCGGGGAAGCCCACGATGATGTCGGTGGTGATGGCCGCGTGCGGGATGGCGGCGCGGACCTTCTCGATGATCCCCAGGTAGCGCTCCTGGCGGTACGAGCGGCGCATCGCCTTGAGGACGGTGTCCGAGCCGGACTGGAGCGGCATGTGCAGCTGCGGCATCACGTTCGGCGTCTCGGCCATGGCGGCGATCACGTCGTCGGTGAAGTCACGGGGGTGCGGCGAGGTGAACCGGACGCGCTCCAGGCCCTCGATCGTCCCGCAGGCCCGCAGCAGCTTGCTGAACGCCTCACGGTCGCCGATGTCGGAGCCGTACGCGTTGACGTTCTGGCCGAGGAGCGTGATCTCGGAGACGCCCTCGCCGACCAGCGCCTCGATCTCGGCGAGGATGTCGCCGGTGCGGCGGTCCTTCTCCTTGCCGCGCAGCGCCGGGACGATGCAGAAGGTGCAGGTGTTGTTGCAGCCGACGGAGATCGAGACCCACGCGGCGTAGGCGCTCTCGCGGCGGGTGGGCAGGGTGGAGGGGAACGCCTCCAAGGACTCGGCGATCTCGACCTGCGCCTCGTCCTGGATCCGGGCGCGCTCCAGCAGGACCGGCAGCTTGCCGATGTTGTGCGTGCCGAAGACGACGTCCACCCAGGGTGCCTTCTTGACGATGGTGTCGCGGTCCTTCTGCGCGAGACAGCCACCGACGGCGATCTGCATGCCGGGCCGGGACGCCTTCATGGGGGCGAGGCGGCCGAGGTTGCCGTACAGGCGGTTGTCGGCGTTCTCACGTACGGCGCAGGTGTTGAAGACGACGACGTCGGCGTTGCCCTCGCCGGCGCCCTCGGGCGCGCGCACGTACCCGGCATCCTCCAGGAGACCGGACAGGCGCTCGGAGTCGTGGACGTTCATCTGGCACCCGTAGGTGCGTACTTCGTATGTCTTGACGCCCACTGCCTGGCTCCGGTCGCTGCTGGTCATGTCACCAGGGTAGGCGCTCCGCGGAGTACGCCCCGCCCCTCACCCCGTGCACGCCCGCCTCAGCCGGTCCAGCCCTGCTCACGCAGGACCGCGGCGATGTCGGGCGCCCGGTAGTGGTCGCCCTTGAGGACCTTGCCGTCGGCGCGGCGGGCGACGCGGCCGTCGGGGCCCAGCTTGGTCATGTTGGAGCGGTGGATCTCGGCGATCACCGCGTCGAGGTCGATCCCGTGGACGAGGGCGGTGCCGTACGCCACGTACACGACGTCGGCGAGTTCGTGCGCCAGCCGGTCCAGCGGGCCGCCGACCGCCACCTCGGCGACCTCGGCCGCCTCCTCCGCCAGCAGTTCGCCGCGGTGCGCGGCCAGCTCGGGTGAGACCTCGGTCGGCTCGGTACGGGCGTCGAGCCCGAAGGCGCGATGGAACTCACGGACGAGACGGGCGGGAGAGGAACTCATCCGCCGACCCTATCGACCACCGGCCGACGCCTCCCCATGTCCGGTGCCTCGACCGCCGTCGGCGACTGGTCACGCCCGTCCGGCTCGTACGGTCCTGTTGCCTCAAATCCCTTGCGTGCTGCGGCCTCTGATGCCGCATCAGTAGCCGGGGGGTGGTGTCGGCGGCGGTGACCCGGCTCCGTACGCTCCGTTGAGTCTTCAAGTGCCCCCCTGAACGATTGAGGACCGAACGTGAGCGTTCCCCCCACCTCCGCCTCCCACCGGGCCACCTCCCGCGTGGCCCGCCGCACCGTGCTCGGCGCCGCCGGCGCGGTCGCCGCCGGTGCCGTGATCACACCGACGGTGATGGCCACAACCGACGACTCCGAGCCCGCCGCAGCCGGCCGCGACGACGCGGGCGGCGGCACGACGACCGAGACCTTCCCCCGGACCCGCGCCGAGGCCGCCCGCGGTGAGGCGCCCGTGAAGGCCGCCTTCCCCATCGGCTACATCGGTGTCGCCTGGGGCGGCACCGACGAGACCACCGGCGGCGGCATCCGGCTCCGGGAGTCCGACGGCGGCCAGGGCGCCTGGAAGCCGCTCGGCGACGGCGGCTGCTCCGTGGCCAACGGCGGTGGCGTGCTGATCGCCGCCGACCAGGCCGCCGGCTACGAACTGAAGGCGCCCGACGGCGCCACCGGCCTGCGCTCGCTCGCGCTCGACACCCGGCACGGCCCGCGACGGAAGGTACGGGTGCCGACCGATCCGACCCGGGTCCGCGGTGTCGAGTACCTCTCGCGCGCCGCGTGGGGCGCCGACGAGAAGCTGCGGTTCAAGGCGGACGGCACGGAGAACTCGCCGACCGCGTTCTACCCGTTCCAGACCATCACCGTGCACCACACGGCCATGGCCAACGACGACCCGGACCCTGCCGCCACCGTCCGCGCGATCTACCAGCTGCACGCGGTCACCAACGACTGGGGCGACATCGGCTACCACTTCCTCATCGACGAGGAGGGCCGCATCTACGAGGGCCGCTACTCCGGTGACGACGGGATGCCCGCGCACGACAAGGACGGCAAGGTGGTGACCGCCTTCCACGTCGGCGGCTTCAACTCCGGGAACCTCGGCATCGCGCTGCTCGGCACCTTCACCGAGCAGGGCCCGAAGGAACCGGCCCGGGAGGCGCTCACCCGGCTGGTCCGCGTGCTGGCCCGGCTGCACGGCGTGGACCCGCAGGCCCGGGTGACGTACACGAACCCGGTCAACGGCGTGCAGAAGGAGGTCCCGGAGATCAGCGGGCACCGGGACTGGATGGCGACCGAGTGCCCGGGCGCGGTCATGTACCAGGAGCTGGACCGACTCCGCACGTCGGTGGCCGCCGCGCGCCGCTGACCCACTCCTCGCCCGCGATGGGTGCCGGTCCCCCGCTCGGGGGTCCGGCACCGGCGGCCGCCGTGGTGACGCCCGGCCCCGGTGTCACGGGGCTGGGCGGACCGCACGAGGTGGTCCTCGGGGGCGCGCTCGCATCACCCCCGTGTCACGAGCTCGCACCGGATGGTCCCGATCCTGGCCGCCCGTCCGGTGACCTGGCAGGATCTCGCGCATGGTCCAGGTATTCCCCCGCATCGGCGGGCGTCGCGCGCTACTGGGCTCGGCGGCCTCGTTGGTGGTCCTCGGGCTGCTGGCGTGGTGGCTCTGGCCGCGCGAGACGCCCCCGAGCGGGACGATCACCCTCAGTACGGGAGCCCCGCAGGGCGTCTACCAGGAGTACGGCAAGCTGCTGCGGGACTCGGTCGGCGGGGACATGCCCGACCTGAGGATCGACCTGGAGGACAGCAACGGATCCCAGACGAACGTCACCCGCGTCGCCGCCGGAAAGAGCGACTTCGCCATCGCCGCCGCCGACGCCGTGCAGACCTATGTGGACCAGGGAAAGCCCGGTGCCGACAAACTGCGCGGACTCGCACGGCTGTACGACGACTATGTGCAGCTGATCGTCCCCGCCACCTCGCCCGTCCAGCGGGTCGCCGACCTGAAGGGCAAGCGGGTCGCCGTCGGACCCCAGGGCTCGGGGGTACGGCTGATAGCGGGGCGCGTGCTCTCCGCCGACGGACTGAACATCGACAAGGACATCGACGCGCGCAGCGACACCATCCGCACGGGCCCCGACGCCCTGCGCGAGGGCAGGATCGACGCCTTCTTCTGGTCGGGCGGGCTGCCCACGAAGGGCATCACCGACCTGGCGAAGAAGTACCACTACGACTTCCGCTTCGTGCCGATCGAGAGCGACCTCGTGGCGAAGCTGCACGAACAGGGCTCCGTCTACAGCCACTACCGCGCGTCCGTGATGCCGGCCGACGCCTACCCGACCATCCTCAGGGGCTCCACCGTGCCCACGATCACCGTGGCGAACCTGCTGATCACCCGTGAGGACATGGACCCCCTGCTGACCCAGTGGCTGACCCGCATGGTCATCAAGAGCCGGGACAGGATCGGCAAGAAGGTCCACGCGGCCCAGCTGGTGGACCTGCGCACGGCGATCTACACCGATCCGCTGCCGCTGCACAAGGGCGCGCAACAGTACTACCAGTCAGTCAAGCCGTAGTCGCCGGTCGATGAGGCCCCATGCCGGGCCGGTCGAGCCGTACGGCTGGGCGGCCGAGCCCCGTGCCGGGCGCCCGTCGCGTCGTGCCGGTCAGTTCTGCGGGCGCGGCAGTTCTGCGGGCGCGGCAGTTCTGCGGGCGGGTCAGTTCTGTGGGCGGGTCCTCGGCACCGTCACCGTCACCCTGAGGCCGTGCGGCTTGTGGTGGGCGTACGCGATGGAGCCGCCGCCGGCGGCTATCAGGGCCCGGGAGATGGAGAGCCCGAGGCCCGAGCCCTTGATGTTCTGGTGCGCGGTGCTGCGCCAGAAGCGGTCGCCGACGCGCTCCAGTTCCTCGTCGCTGAGGCCGGGGCCGCCGTCGGTGACGACGACCGTGCAGTCCGGTCCGTTCGGGGCGACCTCGACCTCGACGCGCTCCCCGGCGGGCGTGAACTTCAGCGCGTTGTCGATCACCGCGTCCAGGGCGCTGGACAGGGCGACCGGGTCGACCCAGGCCGTGGTGGCAGGGCAGGTGCCGACCAGCGTCACGCCCTTGTCCTGGGCGAGCGGTGACCAGGAGGCGACCCGCTCGGCGGTCAGCTCCCCCACGTCGGTGAGCTGAAGATCGGACTCGGCGTGCTCGGCGAGCGCGAGGTCGAGCAGATCGTCGAGGACCTGCGCGAGGCGCTTGCCCTCGGTGCGGACGGAGGCGATCTCCTCGTTGCCCTCGGGCAGTTCCAGGGCCAGCAGGTCGATGCGCAGCAGCAGCGCGGCGAGCGGGTTGCGCAGTTGATGGGAGGCGTCGGCGACGAAGGCGCGCTGCTGCTCCAGGACGTCCTCGACGTTGTCGGCCATCTCGTTGAACGACCGTGCAAGGCGCCTGAGTTCGGGCGGTCCACTGGCGACGGCGACCCGTGACTTCAGTCGTCCGGAGGCGATGGCGTGGGTGGTGGTGTCGAGGACACGCACGGGCTTGAGGACCCAGCCCGTCAGCCGCAGGGCGGCGCCGAGGGCGAGGAGCATCGCGGCGATCTCGCCGGCGCCGATGATCAGCCAGCCGCGCAGGATCTTGGAGCGCATCTGGCCGGTGGGCGAGTCGGTGACGACGACGGCGACGACGTCACCGTCGTGGATGACCGGGGAGGCGACCACGAGACGACCGCGCTGCCACGGCCACACCTGCTCGGGGTCGTGCGGGCGCCGCCCCAGCAGCGCCTCGTCGAACGCGTCCTTGCCCTCACCGGACTCGGGCACGTCCCAGCCGACGGGGGCGTTGGCCATGGGGCCCCGGTTGTCGTCGCGGTAGAAGACGCCGGCCTTGATCCCGTACACGCTGTGGTACTGCGCCAGCTCCCGCTGGAGGGTGTCCCGGCGGCCGTCGCCCGAGATGTCGTCCGTCCGGGACCGGGTCGGGGACTCGGTGACGAACTGCGCGAGGGCCGCGAAGCGGGCGGTGTCGTCGATGCGGTCGACGACGACCTCCTGTTGGCGCGCCGCTGCCAGGCTCACCGCCAACGGAATGCCGAGGGCCAGCAGCACGGCGGCCATCAGGACGATGAGCAGCGGAAGAAGACGAGTGCGCACGCGGGAACGCTACGGCGTCGGGGTCACCAGCCGGTAGCCGACCCCGCGCACGGTCTCGATCAGGGCGGGCATACGCAGCTTCGACCGCAGCGAGGCGACGTGTACTTCGAGGGTGCGTCCGGTCCCCTCCCAACTGGTCCGCCACACCTCGCTGATGATCTGTTCCCGGCGGAACACGACACCCGGGCGCTGGGCCAGCAACGCGAGGAGATCGAACTCCTTGCGGGTCAGCTGGACGACCGCGCCGTCCACGCTGACCTGCCGGGTGGGCAGCTCGATGAGCACGGGTCCGAGGCGCAGCCCGGTGTCGCCGGGGGTCGAGGACTCGTCGGGGACCCGGCGCCGGGCGACGGCGTGGATACGCGCGAGCAGCTCGCCGGTGTCGTACGGCTTGACCACGTAGTCGTCGGCCCCGAGGTTGAGGCCGTGGATGCGGGAGCGCACGTCGGAGCGGGCGGTCACCATGATCACCGGGATGCTGGTGCGCTTGCGGATCTTGCCGCAGACCTCGTAGCCGTCCTGGTCGGGCAGGCCGAGGTCGAGCAGGACGACGCCGAAGCCGGCGCCTTCCGGGACGAGTGCCTGGAGGGCCTCCTCGCCGCTGCGGGCATGAGTGACGTCGAAGCCGTGCCTGGCCAGGACCGCGGACAGCGCGGCCGCGACGTGGTTGTCGTCCTCGACGAGGAGCAGCCTCATTCCGGCCCCCTCCGGTTCGATCGGGCATACGTTTGCCGGGCATACGTTCGGTCGTACATACGGTCTCGGCTGGCACACCTTACGCGCACCCCGGCCGGCGTCGAGTTCCCGGACGCTCAGGGGTATGACGGGAAGGCAAGCGGGGACCCGGCTGCTGTGGCCCGCCCACATGGGCAGTGACACCGATGACTGAGGACGCCGTCAAGGCCGTACAGGTTCCGCGAGGGTTCCGTTACCCAGCCGAAACGCCCCCGCGTGGGTCCGCTACGCGCAGTGCCCGACTGCTACCAGATCGTTATGCTCAATTTCCCCTCAGATGTAATGACGCTGGTCGTCGCCGGTCACTACTGTCCTCCGAAACCGAGGAGGACGGAGCCAGAAAGCGATGACCGAAGTTTCGGTGGTCAAGGACGCGGTGCCCGCGGCCGACGACCTGGTCGTCCTGAAGAGCGTCAACAAGCACTTCGGCGCGTTGCACGTACTCCAGGACATCGATCTGACGATCACCAGGGGCGAGGTCGTCGTGGTGATCGGACCCTCCGGGTCCGGTAAGTCCACCCTGTGCCGCACCATCAACCGGCTGGAGTCGATCGACTCCGGCGACATTCTGATCGACGGCAAGCCGCTGCCCGCCGAGGGCAAGGCGCTCGCGCGACTGCGGGCCGACGTCGGCATGGTGTTCCAGTCGTTCAATCTCTTCGCGCACAAGACCGTGCTCGAGAACGTGATGCTGGGACAGCTCAAGGTCCGCAAGACCGACAAGAAGCAGGCCGAGGAGAAGGCGCGGAGCCTGCTCGACCGGGTCGGTGTGGGCACGCAGGCGGACAAGTACCCCGCGCAGCTCTCCGGTGGTCAGCAGCAGCGTGTCGCGATCGCCCGGGCGCTGGCGATGGACCCGAAGGTCATGCTGTTCGACGAGCCGACCTCGGCCCTCGACCCCGAGATGATCAACGAGGTCCTGGAGGTCATGCAGCAGCTCGCCCGCGACGGCATGACCATGGTCGTGGTCACCCACGAGATGGGCTTCGCCCGTTCGGCCGCCAACCGGGTGGTGTTCATGGCGGACGGCCGCATCGTCGAAGAGGCTGTGCCGGACCAGTTCTTCAGCAACCCCCGCAGCGACCGGGCCAAGGACTTCCTTTCCAAGATCCTGCACCACTGACCGCCCGACGAGGCCGGTCCCGGCCACAGGCACCCGCACCACGACGGTCCGCATCTTCACCAGTCAAAGGATGTTCACCATGAAGCTTCGCAAGGTCTCCGCCGCGGCGGCCACCGCCCTCGTCCTCGCTCTGACGGCCACCGCGTGCGGCGGCGGCGACAAGGACGACAACAGTTCGGACGGCGGCTCGGGCGGCGGCAAGAAGATCAAGATCGGTATCAAGTACGACCAGCCGGGTCTCGGTCTGAAGGAGCCCGACGGCACGTTCTCCGGCTTCGACGTGGACGTGGCCACCTACGTAGCCAAGGAACTCGGTTACGAGCCGAACCAGATCGAGTTCGTGGAGACCAAGAGCGCCGACCGCGAGAACGCGCTCGCCCGCGGCGACGTCAAGTTCATCGCGGCGACGTACTCGATCAACGACGAGCGCAAGAAGCTCGTCGACTTCGCCGGCCCCTACCTGCTGGCCCACCAGGACCTGCTGGTCAAGGCGGACTCGAAGATCGCCAAGGGTACGGACCTCAACGGCAAGACGCTCTGCTCGGTGACCGGTTCCACCTCGGCGGAGAACGTCAAGAAGGACATCGCTCCGAAGGCCCAGCTGAAGGAGTACGGCGGCTACTCGGAGTGCATCGCCGGCCTGCAGAGCGGTGCCGTGGACGCGGTCACCACCGACGACTCGATCCTCGCGGGCTTCGCCGCCCAGGAGAACTACAAGGGTCAGTTCAAGCTCGCGGGCCTGAAGCTCAGCAACGAGAACTACGGCATCGGTGTCAAGAAGGGCGACACCGCGACCGTGGACAAGATCAACGCCGCCCTGGAGAAGATGGTCAGCGACGGCGCCTGGGAGACCGCGGTCAAGGAGAACTTCGGCCCGGCCAACTACAAGAACGAGCCCGCCCCGAAGATCGGCAACATCGTCCAGTAAGCGGATATCCGCGAGCAGCGCCGAGATCCGCAAGCGCGCCGCCGCCCGCCGCAAGGCTCGGTGCGGGCGGCGGCGCGCCGCGCCTGCCACGTACGCCACACACCCGGAAGCGCGGGAGACAGTGTTCGACTTCCTTTCAAACTACAACGACCCAAGCTTCTTGGGTGCGTTCTGGACGACGGTCAAACTCACCGTCTTCTCAGCCGTCGGCTCCCTGATCCTGGGCACTCTGCTGGCCGCCATGCGCGTCAGCCCGGTACCCCTGATGCGTGGTTTCGGCGCCGTCTATGTGAACGTCGTGCGGAACATCCCGCTGACCGTCATCATCGTCTTCACCTCGCTCGGCCTCGCCGACATCTTCCGGGTGACGATGGGCGCGAGCGGCGACGTCAAACTCCAGGCCTTCCGGCTCGCCCTTCTCGGTTTCGTCGCCTACACCGCGGCGTTCGTCTGTGAGGCGCTGCGCTCGGGGATCAACACCGTGCCTGTGGGGCAGGCCGAGGCGGCCCGTGCCATCGGACTGAGTTTCAGCCAGGTCCTCAGGATCATCGTTCTCCCGCAGGCATTCCGCGCTGTCATCGGCCCGCTGGCCAACGTGCTGATCGCGCTGACCAAGAACACGACCGTGGCGGCCGCGATCGGTGTGGCGGAGGCCGCCTACCTCATGAAGGGCATGATCGAGAAGGAGGCACAGACGCTGCTCATCGGCGCGATCTTCGCCTTCGGGTTCGTGGTGCTGACCCTGCCCACCGGTCTGTTCCTCGGCTGGCTGAGCAAGCGACTGGCGGTGAAGCGATGAGTTCCGTTCTCTACGACGCCCCCGGCCCCAGGGCCAAACGGCGCAATGTCATTCTCACCGTGGTCTTCGTCGTACTGCTGGCCCTCCTCGCGTGGTGGCTCTGGCGGGCGCTGGACAGCAAGAACCAGCTGGAGTGGAAGCTCTGGGAGCCGTTCTTCACCTCCCAGGCCTGGACGACGTATCTGCTGCCCGGTCTCGCCAACACGCTCAAGGCCATGGGGCTCTCCATGGTGATCGCCCTGCCCCTCGGTGCGCTCTTCGGCATCGCGCGCCTCTCCGACCACGTGTGGGTCCGCATCCCGGCCGGTGCGGTGGTCGAGTTCTTCCGGGCCATCCCGGTCCTGCTGCTGATGCTGTTCGCCAACGAGGTCATCGCTCGCTCGTTTGAAGTCACCACCGAGCAACGACGGCTCTACGCGGTCGTCACCGGTCTGGTGCTGTACAACGCCTCGGTGCTCGCCGAAGTCGTGCGCGCCGGTATCCTCGCCCTCCCCAAGGGCCAGACGGAGGCCGCCCAGGCGATCGGTCTGCGCAAGGGCCAGACGATGTCCTCCATCCTGCTGCCGCAGGCCGTCACGGTGATGCTGCCGGCCATCGTCAGCCAGCTCGTGGTCATCGTGAAGGACACCGCGCTCGGCGGCGTGATGATCGGGTTCACCGAACTGCTCAGCGGACGCGCGACGCTGGCGGCTGTGTACGCCAACCCCGTTCCCAGCTTCGTCGTCGTCGCGATCATCTACATTATCCTGAACTTCATCATCACCAGCTTCGCCAGCTGGCTGGAGCAGCGGCTGCGGCGCGGCAAGAAGTCGACCGGCGCGGTCATCCCGGCCGCCGCTGTCGGTGGCACGACGGCCACCGGCGGGGAAGGCGGCGGCGTACCCGGCCTCGGCACCTACATCGACAAGAAGGACACCTGACGCTTGGGCAGGTGACATCCGCTCCGGATGCCGCCCAGTCGGGACAAAGGGAGGCAGTGGCATGAACCGCCACTGCCTCCCGTCATGTCCGAGACGGCCAGCGACGACGTCCGGCCTCCCCGCTCCCGGGCAGGCGTCGACGCATCACCACAGGCCGACGGCCCTGAGCGATCCGAGTACACCTCACCCCTCCCCTCTTCGCCGTCACTTGACGCAAGCACCGGCAATGGGTTGCATACGTTCTGTGATCGTGCACCCTGCTCCAACTTCTTGTTCACCTACGTCCTCCGGGACGCCGCTGCGGGCAGGGGGCGCCGCGCCGTGGACCCGGTGATCATTGTCGGGGCGGGGCCCGTGGGGCTTGCGCTCGCGCTGGCGTTGGCGCGTCAGGAAGTGCCGTCCGTGGTCCTCGACGAGGGGCCGGGCAAGGACGAGCAGCGGCTCGCGCGGACGGTCGTGCTGCAGGAGGACACGGCCGCTCTGCTGGAGCGATTGTCCGGCGTCCCCCTCACGGAAGGGGGATATCGCTGGACCGGATGGCGGTCCATGCGACGCAAGCAGACGGTGCGTCAGGTCCGGTTCGGGGAGATCGACCCTGACGAACCGGACGGCTCCGCCCGGGAAGTGGCGAGGGGCCCCCGCAACGCCGCCGAGGACACCGTCGAGGGCTCCGCAGGCCTCCCCCCGCTCCACATCCCGCAGCACGTCCTGACCGCCGCGCTGCGTGACGCCATCGCCGAGGAGCGGCTCGTCAAGGTCGCCGTGGAGAGCCGCGTGGACGCCATCGAGCAGGAGGCATCCGGGGTCACGGCCCACACTCGCGGCCCCAAGAGCACCTGGTGGCGGGGCAGTTATCTGGTGGGGTGCGACGGGCCGCGTTCCACCGTGCGCAAGCTCCAGGATATCCGCTTCCCGGGCCGTACGGCCGTGGAGCGGCACGCCGTGGCGGCACTGCGCGTGGAACTTCCCTGGCCAGGCGAAGCGTTGCTGCACCGAATGCCGCCCTGGCGGACGTCGGGTCCCTCCGGCGGTGAGGTGACCGCCCGGCCGCTCGACGACGGGGTCTGGCGCCTGGACTGGTTGTTGCCGCCGGGCAAGGACCTCGTCACCCCCGAACTCCTCGTGACCCGCGTCCGGGAGACCCTCGCGGGCTGGTCGGGGGGCGCCACACCGCCGTACGACCTGTTGGACACCGGTGTGCACACCGTTCACCACCGGCTCGCCCGGCGGTGGCGGGTCGGCCGGGTCTTCCTCGCCGGGGACGCCGCCCATCTGCTCGGCGCGCTCGGTACCCAGGGCCTCGACGAAGGGCTGCGCGACGCCGACAACCTCGCCTGGAAACTGGCCCTGGCCTGGCACCACGGCCCGCACGAGGCACTGCTCAACAGCTACCAGGCGGAGCGCCGCGCGGTCGTCGCCGCCCGGCTGCGCGCAGCCGACCAGGCGTTGCCCCTGCTGCGCGGCGGCAAGGGGCTGCGTTCCTACGTCCCCGGTTCGGGCCGGGGCCACGACGCGCTGCTCGCCGACGGACACCTCGGGCGCGGCCCGCTGGGCGCGCCGGGGGCGTACACCGACTCACCGCTCATGGCTCCGCACACCGCCTCCGAGGCCCCCATCGACACGCTTCCCGGTGCCCAGGTCGTCGACGTCCAGGTGACCGCCGAGGACGGCACGTTCGTACCGCTGCGGGACCGGCTCGGGCGGGGGGCGCTGCTGGTGGTGCTGATCGCGCCGGGTACCGGGGTGTGGGAGCGCAAGCACTGGGTGAGCGCCGGGATCATGCCCCGGCTCGCGGCGGCGGTGTCCGCCCTGCCGCACTCCGCCGAGCTACTGGTGGCCGAGAGCTACCCGGGCGCGGCCGCCCACACCGTGCTCCTTGTACGGCCCGACGGCCACCTCGTCACAGCCCTGAACGGCGTACGCCCGGCCGATCTGTATACGGCGGCGGAGGCGGCCTTGGGCGGGGCGAAGCAGCAGCCCGAGTCCACGGAGGCGACCGCGGCATCGCACTGAGCCGTTGCGCCGGTTGCGCCGCTGCAGGCTTCGTGTCCGGCCGCTTCTCGCGACGACCGTCACTGTGTGTCCACATAGTGATGGTCGGTTGACCGGTCCGCACGGTCGTGGTGTACTCCGGACCGTGATCGACACCTCTACGCGCCTGTGGCGGAGGGTCCACATGGACCTCGTCCGCTACGCGGGCTGCGTGTGTCGTCCGTCCTGCTGATTCGCATCCCTCTTCCCCGCGCGCGCCGCCGTTGTGCCGGCGTGCGCTCCCGCGAACCATTCGCCAGGACGGTCCCCGTGTCTGTGTCTCCCACTGTCTCTTCCTCCGCGTTCTCCGCCTCCGCGACTTCCGCCTCCATCGCCTCCCCTGCTTCGGGTTCTTCCGCTCCCACGCAGTCCGAGCTGCTCGACTTCGCGCGCCGGGCCGCTGCCGACGCCGAGCTGGTCGCCTCGCTTCCGCTCGATCCCGAAGGGCGCACATGGGTGCGGCTCGAAGGGCCCGGCGGCAGCGAGGCGTGGCTCATCGGGTGGCCGCCCGGCACCGGAACCGGCTGGCACGACCACGCCGACTCGGTGGGCGCGTTCGTCACCGCCGCGGGTGAGCTGAAGGAGTACTCCCTCGCCGCCCGGCTGCCCACCGACGGCTGGAAGACCCTCGAACTCACCGATGGTGTCGACCGCGAACGCCGGTTGCCCAGCGGCAAGGGCCGTTCCTTCGGCCGCCACCATGTGCACGAGGTGCTCAACGAGTCCGCCGAGGAGCACGCCATCTCGGTGCACGCCTACTATCCGCCCCTGCCCCGCATCCGCCGCTACAGCCGCACGGGCCAGGTGCTGCGCCTCGAGCACGTCGAACGCCCGGAGGACTGGCAGTGAGCGCCCACTCCCACAGGTGCTGAGCGATCCCTGACCGCTCTCGCTCAGTACCCCTCCTCCAGCCCCTCCGTGTCCTCGCCCTCCTCCTCCAGCGCCTGTCGGACCACCCGGAGGGCCATCCCCTCGGGGTAGCCCTTGCGGGCGAGCATGCCCGCCAGGCGGCGGAGGCGTTTGTCACGGTCGAGGCCTCGGGTGGACCGCAGCTTGCGGGCCACGAGCTCACGCGCGGTGGCCTCCTCCTGGTCGGAGTCGAGCTGGGCGACGGCCTCGTCGATGAGGGCGGAGTCGACGCCCTTGGTGCGCAGCTCCCGGGCGAGGGCACGCCGGGCCAGGCCCCGGCCATGGTGGCGGGACTCCACCCAGGCGTCCGCGAACGCGCTGTCGTTGATCAGCCCGACCTCCTCGAACCGTGACAGCACCTCGTCCGCCACGTCGTCGGGGATCTCACGCTTGCGCAGGGCGTCGGCGAGTTGCTTGCGGGTCCGCGGGGTCCCGGTGAGCAGGCGCAGGCAGATCGCCCGTGCCCGCTCAGCCGGGTCCCCTGAGGACTCCCCTTTCTCGGCCCTCGACGAGAAAGACGAACCCCCGTCCTGTGGCCCCCCGTCGTCATACGGATCGCCGGCCGACTCCCCGAAGCCGCGCCGTCGCCCCCCACGGCCTCGTCGGCCACGTGTCTCGCCGGCCGCGCCGCCCGGTGAGACGCCGCCGCCACGGCTACCGCCACCACGTCCCCGGTCACCGCGCGGCGCGCCGCCACCGGAGGGTCCGCCCTCCTCCGGCGGGCCGACGACATGTTCCTCGTCGGCGTCGTCGGCGTACGGTCCGAACTCCTCTGCGGCGGATCCCCCGGTACCCCCGCGCCCCCGGCTCTCGGGGGCACTGGGGTATGCGTACTCGCCCCAGTCCGTTCTGCGTGTCACGGACTAGCTCTTGGCCGCCGCGGCCTTGGTCTTGGCGGTCTTGGCAGCGGGGGCCTGCACCGTCTTCGCGTCGTCGGCGGGTGCGGCGGAGGCCGCGGCGTCCGCAGCCGGTTCGGCGGTGGGTTCCTCGGGCCGCACGCCGACGCCCAGCTTCTCCTTGATCTTCTTCTCGATCTCGTTGGCGAGGTCGGGGTTGTCCTTGAGGAAGTTGCGGGCGTTCTCCTTGCCCTGGCCGAGCTGGTCGCCCTCGTACGTGTACCAGGCGCCGGCCTTGCGGACGAAGCCGTGCTCCACACCCATGTCGATCAGACCGCCCTCGCGGCTGATGCCCTGGCCGTAGAGGATGTCGAACTCGGCCTGCTTGAAGGGCGGCGCGACCTTGTTCTTGACGACCTTGCAGCGGGTGCGGTTGCCGACCGCCTCCGTGCCGTCCTTCAGGGTCTCGATGCGGCGGATGTCGATACGCACCGAGGCGTAGAACTTCAGCGCGCGGCCACCGGTCGTGGTCTCCGGCGAGCCGAACATCACGCCGATCTTCTCGCGGAGCTGGTTGATGAAGATGGCGGTGGTCTTGGACTGGTTGAGCGCGCTGGTGATCTTCCGCAGGGCCTGGCTCATCAGTCGGGCCTGCAGACCCACGTGGCTGTCGCCCATCTCGCCCTCGATCTCCGCGCGCGGGACGAGCGCGGCGACGGAGTCGATGACGATGAGGTCGAGGGCACCGGAGCGGACCAGCATGTCCACGATCTCCAGCGCCTGCTCGCCGTTGTCCGGCTGCGACAGGATCAGGTTGTCGATGTCGACGCCGAGCTTCTTCGCGTACTCGGGGTCGAGGGCGTGCTCGGCGTCCACGAACGCGACCTGGCCGCCGGCCTTCTGCGCGTTCGCCACCGCGTGGAGGGTCAGGGTCGTCTTACCGGAGGACTCGGGGCCGTAGATCTCCACCACTCGGCCACGCGGCAGGCCGCCGACACCGAGGGCCACGTCCAGCGCGGTCGACCCGGTCGGGATGACCTCGATGGGCTCCCTCGACCGCTCGCCCATGCGCATGACCGCGCCCTTGCCGAATTGTCGTTCAATCTGTGCGAGCGCGGCGTCGAGCGCCTTCTCGCGGTCGGTTCCTGCCATGGGTTCCACCCGATTTGCTTGAGTCGATCGCTTCACGTGAAAGACGCTAACGCCTGCCACTGACAATGGGCCCCGACGCCCGCCCGGCCTGTGGATAACTCGGGTACTTCTCCACACAAACCCTGTCGAACTCCCCGTCGAGAGGCTCGCCGGAGCCTCCATGAGAATGGATGTTCGATTTTGGTGTCAAGCGCACCACACGGTCCCCCGGGACTTCCGGAAGGGGGATTCAGTTCGTCGACGATGGCGATGGCCGGCCACCGCAGCCGGTCGCCGCTCCCGCGAAGGGGGCGGAGTCATGCCGCCGGGCGTCAGTCCCGCGGAGTGCCGCCTTCGGACCCGGAGCTCCCCTCGGGGCCCGTGTCCCGGCGTGGCCCCTGCGAACCGTCCTCCTGGGGACCGCCCTCATCCTGAGGACCGTCTCCCTCCTGCGGCCCGGCCTCCCCCTGCGGCCCGGTCTCCTCCTGCGTGGCGTCGTCCGACGGCCGCTTCGTGCCCCACGTGTGCTCCAGCCGCTCACGCACGCGCGTGAGGACGTCGCTTCCGGAGCCGTCCTCGTCCCGCTCCGCGCGCGGCCGGTTCCGGAGACGGGCGAGGAGGTTGCCGGAGCCGCGTCTGCGGTGGCCGTGGACGCGCGGGTCGTCCGTGACGGCGTACCGCTTCACGTACGCCCCGAGGAACGCCTGGAGGGTGGCGATGGCGGGGATGGCGATGAGCGCGCCGACGGCGCCGAGGAGCGCGGTGCCCGCGACGACCGATCCGAAGGCGACGGCCGGGTGGATGTCCACGGTCTTGGCGGTCAGCTTGGGCTGCAGCACGTAGTTCTCGAACTGCTGGTAGATGACCACGAAGACCAGGACCCACAGCGCGTACCAGGGGTTGACCGTGAAGGCGATCAGCATCGGCAGGGCGCCCGCGAGGTAGGTGCCGATCGTGGGGATGAACTGGGAGACCAGGCCGACCCAGACCGCGAGGGCGGGGGCGTACGGCACGTTCAGGTACTCCAGCAGGACGTAATGGGCTATGCCCGAGATCATGGCCATCAGGCCGCGGGAGTACAGGTAGCCGCCGGTCTTGTCGACGGCGATCTCCCACGCGCGCAGCACCTCGGCCTGCTTGGCGGGCGGCAGCACGGAGCACAGCGCGCGCCGCAGCCGGGGGCCGTCGGCCGCGAAGTAGAACGAGAACAGGCCGATCGTCAGCAGCTGGAAGAGGCCGCCGAGGACCTGCGCGGAGACGTCCAGGACGCCGGTGGCGCTGTTCTGGACGTACCTCTTCAGCCAGTCGGAGCGGAGCAGCCCCTCCTGGATGTCGACGCGCCTCAGCTCGGTGTGGAAGGTGGTGTTGATCCAGCTGATGACCGAGTCGAGGTAGGCAGGAAAATCCTCGACCATCTTGACGATCTGACCGGCGAGCATCGAGCCGAGAAGGGTGACGAAGCCCGCGACCGCGATCAGTGTGAGCAGGAAGACGAGGAAGGTGGCGAAGCCCCTGCGCAGCCCCTTCGAGGCCATCCAGCTGACCGCGGGCTCGATCGCGAGGGCCAGGAAGAACGCGATGAGGATGTTGACCA
Organism: Streptomyces torulosus; assembly: GCF_001419765.1. Lineage (GTDB taxonomy): Bacteria > Actinomycetota > Actinomycetes > Streptomycetales > Streptomycetaceae > Streptomyces > Streptomyces torulosus. Next base: position 3,244 of record NZ_LIRK01000473.1, on the reverse strand, counting down.
ACAGCCCGATGAGCTGGTGGAACGCCCAACTGCCCAGTTGGAAGACGGCGACCAGCGAGAGCGCGAGCACCATGGCACGCGGCAGCCAGCGCGGCATGCCCGAACTCGGCCTGGTGCCGACCGGGGGCCCGGTGGGCGGCGCCGTACCGGAGGGGGATGCCTGGGGCTCGACCTGCGCGGTCTCGTCTGAGGGGGCCACGGACCAAGTCTCGCCCACACCACCGACAATCGGCCCCCGCCCCCTGCACCTTCCGGCCCCGAGGCGACGACCGCGCGACCGATACGGCGGCTTTTCAGCGGTTCTCGGCCGGAACGCCCATCGTCGTGCACACCACGCGCCACACGTCCTTGGCCTCCCAGCCGGCGTCCAGCGCCTCGTGCACCGTCCGTCCACCGAGTTCGGACATCACATGATCGCGCGCGAAGGTTTCGGCGTACCCCTCACCGAAGTGTTCCGCCATCCGCTGCCAGAAGACCGTCAACCGCATGACTCCAGTATCCCGCCCCAGGGGGGGGGGCCGGGCCGGGACGGCCTGCCGATACCGCTTTCCGCCCTACGGTCTGACGCATGGCCGAAACCGGAGCATCCCCACGCCCCTCATCGCCCCCGGCGCACACCCCGCTCGCCCGCGCCGAGCAGTTCGTCTGGCTGACCGCGCGGGTACTGGAGCAGCGCCGCTTCGCGTACCACTTCCTGGACGGGAGCGCCGACGCGGTGGAGACCGCGCTGGCCGCCTACCGCACCGCCGACGAGGGGTACGGGCACGCGCTCGAACCGGATCTGCGCGGGCCGGTGAGCCAGCCCCTGCACACCGGGCACGCGTTGCGGGTCCTGGACTCGATCGGGCGGTGTGCCGGACAGCGGGTCGAGCGCGTGTGCCGCTATCTGACGTCGGTGTCGAACCCGGACGGCGCCCTGCCCGCCGTACATCCCGGTCAGCGCGGATATCCGGCGGCCCCGTTCGTGCCGATCGTCGACGACCCGCCCAGTGAGCTGCTGGCCACCGGGCCCGTGGTGGGCTTGCTGCACCGCAACCAGGTGTGGCACGCGTGGCTGTTCCGGGCGACCGACTTCTGCTGGCACGCGGTCGAGACGCTTGAGAACTCGCACCCGTACGAGGTCCAGGCCGCCGTGGCGTTCCTGGACTCCGTGCCCGACCGTCCGCGCGCGCAGGCGGCCGCCGACCGGCTCGGCCGGCTGGTGCGCGAACAGCGGCTGGCCGCGCTGGATCCCGGGCGGCTGGAGGAGTATCCCGTGGCGTCCGGTTACGCACCGGGTGAGCACCACTTCCCGTTCGACTTCGCGCGTACGCCGGAGTCGCTCGCACGCGCGTGGTTCACCGACGAGGAGATGTCCCGTTCGCTCGACTTCCTGGAGAGCGAGCAACGCGACGACGGCGGGTGGCCGATCCGCTGGCGCCAGTGGGCCCCGGGAACCGCCCTGGAGAGCCGCCCGATCGTGACGATCGAGGCACTGCGCACACTGCGCGCGTACGGGCGGTCGATCGGCTGAGGAGATGACAGACACAGCGCTGGGGATTCGACAGACGCGAGCGAGCTACCGGCGGGCGGGATGCCCGGGGGTACGCGTGCGTGCATGAACGGACGCGCGCGTACGCCCATGCCCGCTTCCACGGGCGCACGCGTACGCGTACCGCTGTCTCAGCCTGTGATCGCCCGCACCCCCGCCGTCACGATCACCGCCGCTGCCACGACGAGCAGGAAGGGCGCGCGCAGGACGAGCGCGACGGCGGCCGCGGCGACTCCCGCTGCCCTGGCGTCCAACACGAGCGCACGTCCGTCGGCGAAGGTCTGCTGCGCCGTGAGGGCGGCGAGCAGCGCGACGGGGAGGAGGGCGGCCAGGCGTTGGACGAGCGGGCGTTCCAGGACGCCCTCGGGGACCAGCAGACCGATGAGCTTGACGGCGTAGCAGCCGACGGCGGTCACGGCGATCGCGATCCAGACGTTCATCGGTCCTCCTCCTGCGGGCCGTACTGGTCGCGCTGTGGGTCGTGGGAGTCGCGTGAGTCGTTCACCGCGCGGTCGCCGGTCTCCCGGTCGCCGGTCTTGCGGCGCCCCTCCGCCCAGAGGACGACGGGAGCGGCTGCCGCGGCCACGAGCACCGGCACTCCTGCGGGCAGGACGGGCAGGAGGCCGAGCCCTAGGAGGACCGCGATACCGGCCACGGCCCGTTCCCTGGTGGTCTTGAGCATGGGTGCGAGGAGCGCCAGGAAGACGGCGGGCCCGGCCGCGTCGAGCCCCCATGCCTCGGTGTCGCCGATGGCCTCCGCGCCGAGCGCGCCGAGGAGCGTGGTGAGGTTCCACAGCAGATAGAGGCTCAGCCCGGTGACGGTGAAGCCGATCCGGGCGGCCCGGCGCGTGGGCTGGGCGAGCGCGACGACCGTGGTCTCGTCGATCACCCACTGCGCGGCGAACGGCCGCACCGCGCGCGGGAGGGCCAGCAGCTGTGACAGGCGCAGCCCGTAGAACGCGTTGCGCACTCCCAGGAAGAAGGCCCCGGCCGCCGCCGTGAACGGATTGCCGCCGGCCGCGAGCGCGCCCACCAGGGCGAACTGGGAAGCACCGGTGAACACCAGCAGGCTCAACGCACAGGTCTGCGGCAGGCTGAGCCCGCTGCCGGCCGAGGTCACCCCGAAGGCGAACCCGGACAGCCCGACGGCGACCCCGACCGCCAGGGCGTCCCGGACGACGGCCCGATCGGGCTTGACGCCCCCTGTGTCGTGCGTGCCTGCGAAAGCTGTCTGTTCTGCCACACCTCGGACGGTAGGACCATCAGCACTTAGGAATCTTGTACGTTCTTGCGCCCGCGTCCGCCGCTCTGGGTTTCCCTGTCGTGCCCGGTGCTCCTGTCGCCCTCGTGTTCCCTGCTGCCTTCGTGTTCCCTACCGCCGTTGCGTCCCCGCAGATCGTCGGGGCCGCCTCTGCGTTCCCGCTGGTACGCGCCCGGGGGGACGCCCACGATCCGGCTGAAGTGGCGGTTGAGGTGCGGCTGGTCCGTGAAGCCGACGGCGACGGCTGCCTCGGCGGGGGCCGTGCCCGCGTCGAGCAGGGCCCTGGCCCGACGGACGCGGGCGTCGGTCAGCCAGGAGTGCGGAGGCATGCCGTAGGCGGTGCGGAAGGCCCGCAGGAGGGCGAACGGGCTGGTGCCGAGATCCGCGGCGAGTCGCTCCAGGGTGGGCGGGTCGGCCATCCGCTCCAGGAGCACCGCACGCGCGCGTGCCGC
>NZ_LIRK01000472.1 GCF_001419765.1 Streptomyces torulosus | reverse complement strand
CGACGAGGCCGAGGCCGCGCTGCTCGCCCTGCCGGGCATGGGCCCGCGCACCGTCGCCAACATCCGCACCCGGGCCCTCGGCGATCCGGACGTGGCCCCGCCGGACACGCCCCTGCCCGACGCCTGGCGGCCCTGGCGTTCGTATGCCCTGCGCCACCTGGGCCCAGCGATCCGGAGCACCCGGAGCACCGGATGACAACGCCTCCACCAGAAGTGACGACCAGCCCAGTGGCACCAAGGAGTTCAGCCGTGAGCGCCGGACAGCGGACCTACTGCACCACCGTCGACAGCCCCGTCGGCCCCCTCCTCCTGACCGCTGACGCGTCCGGCGTGCTCACCTCCCTCTCCGTGCCGGAGCAGAAGGGCGGCCGGGTGCCGCTCGCGGACTGGCGCCACGACCCGGCGCCCTTCCGGCAGGCCGCGGAACAGCTCGCCGCCTACTTCGCCGGGGAGCTGAAGGAGTTCCGGCTGGAGTCGCGCGGCGAGGGCACGGAGTTCCGCCAGCGGGTCTGGGCCGCCCTCGACGACATCCCGTACGGCGCGACCACCACGTACGGCGCCATCGCCTCCCGTATCGGCGCGCCCAGGGCCGCCGTCCGGGCCGTCGGCGGCGCGATCGGCGCCAATCCGCTGCTCATCCTCCGCCCCTGCCACCGGGTGATCGGCGCGGACGGCTCCCTCACGGGCTACGCCGGCGGCCTCGACCGCAAGCGTCTGCTGCTCGGCCTGGAGGGAGTGCTCGGGGCCGACGGACGGGACGGCGGTGTGACCCCGAACGCGGGGGATCAGGACGCGTGTGCACAGGTCCGCCCGATGGTGTGAGGGTGGGTGCGCGGGTCCGCCGCGCCGGGAAGTGATGAGGGGCTTGTGTCGCTTCCGCCGAGCGAAGGGCGGCCCGCATGGCCGACACGACCCCGGGCGCCCGCACGGCCCCCCGTCTCGCCGCCACGTCGGCACGCGCGCAGGCGTACGTCCTGACCCTCGTCCTCCTCGTGGCGACCACGGTGATCGGCGCGCTGCCGGCGAGGGCCGACACCCACCGGGGCCCGTCCGCGGCGGCCCGGCACTGGACGGGTACCTGGGCGGCCGCCGCGTCCGGTACGGCCCCTGCCCTGCCGGGAGCCTCGATCCGCAACGTCGTCCATGTCGGTGTGGGCGGCACGGCGGCGCGGATCAGGATCTCGAACCGGCTCGGCACCGCCCCGCTCCGGCTGGGCGCCGTCACCGTGGCGCTCCAGGTGCCCGGCGCTCCCGGCCGCCCGGACGCGGTGCCGGGGTCGCTGCGCGCCGCCACCTTCGGCGGTGCCCGCACGGTCGTCGTCCCACCGGGCCGGGACCGGGTCACCGACCCCGTCGCCCTGCGCGTACCGGCGTACAGCAACCTCCTGATCACCCTCCACACCCCTGCCGGCTCCGGCCCGGCCACCTACCACCGGTCCGCCCGCCAGACCGGTTTCGTCGCCCCGCGGGGCGACCGGACCGCCGACGAGCACGGCTCGGCGTTCACGACGACCGTCGGCAGCTGGTACTACGTCACCGGAGTCGATGTGCTTGGCACCTCCACCGCCGGCAGCGTCGTCGCGCTCGGTGACTCCATCACCGACGGCAACGGCTCGACCGCCGACGCCAACCGCCGCTGGCCCGACCGCCTCGCCGAACGGCTGCGCGCCCTGCCCGCCCAGCGCCGGCCCGGTGTCCTCAACGCGGGGATCTCCGGCAACCGTCTGCTCCGCACCGGCGTGGGCCCGAGCGCCCTGGCCCGCCTCGACGCCGACGTCCTCACCCGTACCGGGGTGCGCACGCTGATCGTCATGGAGGGCATCAACGACATCAAGGGCACCCCGAACGTCACCGACCCGGCGGCGCTCACCGCCGGATACCGCCGGATCGTGGCCCGCGCCCGCGCCCACGGCATCCGTGTCATCGGCGCCACGCTCACTCCGTTCGGCGGTCATGGGGCGTACACGGCCGCCCGGGAGCGCGTACGGCTGGCCGTCAACGACGCGATCCGCACGGGCCGCGTCTTCGACGCGGTGGCGGACTTCGACCGCGCCGTCCGCGACCCCGCCCACCCCCACCGCGTCCGGCCCGCCTACGACCCGGGTGACCACCTGCACTTCAACGACGCGGGCATGCGGGCACTGGCCGACGCGATCGACCTGGCGGACCTGGCGGACACGGCTTGATGGTCGTGGCGGACGTGACCTGACGGTCGTGGCGGACGTGACCTGACGGTCGTGGCGGACGCGGCCTGATGGCCTTGATGGGGCGCGGGGACGCCCTCAGCGGCCGAGTACCGCCCCGACCCACGCCCCCGCGACGAGCAGGCAGGCGAAGAGTTCCGCCAGCACGCTGGAGCCGCCCGACCGCATGGCCGTGCGCACGGCCGCCGCCGCCGCGCGGTGCCGTCCGAGCCGGAGCCGCTCGGAGAGGTAGATGCCACCGACGAACCCGGGGATCGCGCCGACCACCGGAACGAGGACGAAGCCCAGGAGCGCCCCGACACCGGCGTACACCGCCATTCGGGGGGAGGCGCCGCTCAGCTCCAGGCGCCGGGGAGGCAGCATCCAGCGGGCCGCCCGGGACAGCAGCAGGACGGTCGTGGAGCCGACCAGCACCCACCAGGCGACCGGGCGGGGCTCCTCCAGCGCCCACCACATGACCCCGGCCCACACCAGCAAGGACCCCGGTACGCCGGGCACCAGCACTCCGCACAGGCCGAGCAGCACGACCACGCCGACCAGCAGGAGTTCCCACACTCCCATCTGCCCAGGGTGCAGGACCGCACGGGAAGACGCAGGTCAGGGAGGCCGCCCCGGCGCCGGCCACAGCCACCCTCGGCCGCTCCCCGTCGGCCGGATTCCCTGGTGCACGGAGACCATGACCGGCGGTCTCCGTCCCGCTCCACGAGAACGCACGGCTGCGCACGGACACGGGGGACGTCCCGGGACCATCGCCCGAGGCACGGGACAACACACATCCCGGAGGATCCTCCGGCCCCTCGACTCCCGTGTCTCGCACCGGAGTTCGACGTGTAGTCCGACACGCCGCGCGGTCATCGGCTCTGCGGACTGATTTTCCGGATGCCCCGTTTTCATACGGCTGTTGAGGTGGACAATTAGGGGCATGAGCCAGCAGGGGGAGAGGCCGACCGGTCATGAGGACGACTGGTGGCGGAAGTTGTACGACGACGCCAGTGGGGACACGGGCCCCTCGGTCGCGGCCGATTCCCTCGACGACCGGTTCGCCTCGGCGGCGAACACGGTCGCGAATCGACCGACGGCACCGTCGAACGGGACGAGCGTGACCGGCCCGCCGAGCGCGCAGGGACCCCGGGGAGCCGAACCGGACGGACGGGGCGGTCCGAGCGGTACGGGTACGAGCAGCACCGGCGCCGGCAGCTCCGCCTCCGCGGGCTCGGCGGCCCCTTCGGGCCCCTCGGCCACCAGGCCCCTCTCGGACAGGGTCCCGCCCCAGGGT
>NZ_LIRK01000471.1 GCF_001419765.1 Streptomyces torulosus | reverse complement strand
TCGCGGCGCACATCGCCCGCCGGGGCCGCGGCCACGGCGAGGACCCCCGCTACGAGGCCATGCTGTCCAAGGCGCCCGGCAACCGCGACGCGTACGCCCTGCGCATGATCTACCTGCTCCAGGGCGCCCATGGAGTGGCCGAGCAGGACCGTGGGGACGGGGCCGACGCGTGCGCCGAGGTCGTCCAGGGCGAGTTCGGTGTCCCGCACCGGGTCGGCGCGCAGGTCGTTCCAGCCGCGCAGACGGTAACGGACCTGGGCGACCAGCACGTCCCGGTCGGGCAGTGCGGTGGACACCGCCCGGACGAAGGGGTCCATCCGCAGGGCGGCGAGCTGCCAGGGGCGGGCGGGGCGGTGGCTCACCGCCTGCCCGCCGTGCAGCACCAGGACGGCCGCCTGCGGCCGGATCGGGGAGGCCCTCAGGAGGAGGGCGTCCCCCTGCCGCGGTCCGTACGTCATCGTGCTCCCGCCCCGCTGTGCGTCCGCTTGGGTGGCCGGGGGAAGAAGCCGCTGGTGCGGGCCTGGTACTCGGTGTAGCCGGGCCGGTCGGCCATGTGCTTCTCCAGCAGCCGTTTGCCGCTGCCCCGGGTGAGCAGCAGGCTCATCACCACCGGTGATACCACGGAGACCGCGGCCACCGCCGGGAAGTCGCAGGCCGTGAGGAACAGACCCCACCAGACGCAGAAGTCCCCGAAGTAGTTGGGGTGCCGGGTCCACGACCACAGGCCCCGGTCCATGATCCTTCCCCGGTTGGCGGGGTCGGCCTTGAACCGGGCCAGTTGGGCGTCGCCGACCGCCTCGAAGCCGAGACCGACCGCCCACAGGGCCGCGCCGACCCAGGTGAGGGCCGACGGCGGGTCGGGCACGTACTGCGCGGCCTGCACGGGCAGCGACACGAGCCACACCAGGGCGCCCTGGAGCAGGTAGATCATGCGCAGGGCGTACGCGTCGCGGTTGCCGGGCGCCTTGGACAGCATGGCCTCGTAGCGGGGGTCCTCGCCGTGGCCGCGGCCCCGGCGGGCGATGTGCGCCGCGAGACGCAGCCCCCAGATCGCGGTCAGCGCGGTGACCAGCAGCCGCCGCACTGGGTCGCCCTCGTCGGCGGAGGCGACGCAGGTGACGACGGCGACCGCGGTGAAGCCGACGCCCCAGGCGATGTCCACGATCCGGTGCATGCCGAGGCGGACCGCGACGGCGAAGGTGACGAGCATGACCGCGAGGGCCGCGGCGGCGGCCCAGGCGAGGTTCAGCGCGAAGGCGCTCCACGGGAAGTCGCTCACGGCCGCTCCAGCCCCTCGTACCAGGTGTGCGTGGTCGCCGGGAGGCCGCTGTCGCCGTCGGGGCCGGGCCGTACGGCGAGGATCTGGTCGACGCCCATCCGGTCCTCCTCGAACGCCAGGGCACTGCCGACCAGGTACAGCCGCCACACGCGAGCGGTCTCCTCCCCCACCAGCCGGACGAACCGCTCCCAGCGGTCCTCCAGGGTGCGGTGCCAGGCGCCGATGGTGCGGACGTAGTGCTCGCGCAGCGACTCGGTGTGCCGGACCTCCGGGCCCGCCCCCTCCAGCAGGCCCACCGTCTCGCCCAGGGGGCGCATGTGCATGTCGGGGGCGATGTACGCCTCGATGAAGGGCCCGCCGCCGGGGGCGACCCTGCCGCGGGACATCTGCTGGACCAGCACCCGGCCGCGCGGCCGGACGAGCCGGTGCAGCGCGGCGGTGAACGCCGGGTACTCGGCGTCCCCGACGTGCTCCCCCATCTCGACGGTGGCGACGGCGTCGTAGGGGCCGCCGTCGATGTCGCGGTAGTCCTGGCGGACCACGTCCACCAGGTCGGTCAGACCGCGCTCGCGGACCTGCTCCCGCACGTGTGCGGCCTGTTCGCGGGCCAGGGTGACGGCGGTGACCCGGGCGCCGTACCGCTGGGCCGCGTGCAGGGTGAGCGAGCCCCAGCCGCAGCCGATGTCGAGGAGCCGGGCGCCGGGCACCAGGGCGAGCTTGCGGCAGATCAGCTCCAGTTTCGCCCGCTGGGCGTCGGCGGGCCCGAACTCGGCGTGCTCCGCGGCCCAGTAGCCGCAGGAGTAGGCCATGGTCTCGTCGAGGAGGAGGGCGTAGAAGTCGTTGGAGAGGTCGTAGTGGTGGCTGACGGCGGCCCGGTCGCGGGCCCGGCTGTGCAGGCCGCCGCGGAGCCGGGCCCGGGAGGCGGGGGCGGCCGGCCGTGGGCCGAGCGCGCCGAGCCGTACGACGGTGGCGACGGCGCGGGCCCGGCCGGCGGGTGTGAGTCGCGGCGGGCGCAGACGCAGCTCCCGGTGTGCGGCCCACGCCGTGCGCAGACCGTGCGCGAGGTCGCCCTCGATGTCGAGTTCGCCGGTGACGTACGCCTGGGCGAGGCCCAGTTCGCCGGGCTGCCACAGGAGGCGGCGGAGCGCCCGTCGGGACCGTACGACGACCACCGGGGCGTCGGCCGGGCCGGTCTCGCTGCCGTCCCAGGCGCGCAGCCGCACCGGAAGGTGGCCGCCGAGGGCGTCCTCGGCGAGGGCGGTGAGCAGGTGGGCGACGCCGGAACGGGCCGTGATGGTGGGGGCGGTGGTGGTCATCGGGTGGGGCCCTCCTTGTCGAACAGGTAGTGGTGCACGTCGAGGTAGCCGGCCCGGAACCCGGCCTCGGAGTAGGCCAGGTAGAAGGTCCACAGCCTGCGGAAGGTCTCGTCGAAGCCGAGCGCCTCGACGTCGTCGGCGCGCTCGGTGAACCGCTCCCGCCACAGGCGCAGCGTCTCGGCGTAGTGGGCGCCGAACGCGTCGCGCCGCGCGAGGCGCAGCCGGGTGTGGTCGCGGGCGGTGTCCTCGATCGCGCGGGTGGAGGGGATGCGTCCGCCGGGGAAGACGTACTTGTGGATCCAGGTGAAGGTGTCGCGGGTGGCGAGCATCCGGTCGTGCGGCATGGTGATGGCCTGGAGGGCCACCCGGCCGCCGGGGGCGAGCCGCTGGTCGAGGGCGCGGAAGTACACCGGCCAGAACTCGGCGCCGACCGCCTCGATCATCTCGACGCTGACGACGGCGTCGTACTCCCCCCGTGCCTCGCGGTAGTCGCACAGCTCGACGGAGACCCGCTGGTCCAGTCCCGCGGTGCGGATGCGGTCGCGGGCCAGGTCGCGCTGTTCCCGCGAGAGGGTGAGGGAGGTGACGTGAGCGCCGCGGGCGGCGGCCCGCAGGGCGAGTGCGCCCCAGCCGGTGCCGATCTCCAGCAGCCGGGTGCCTTCGCCGACCTCGGCCAGGTCGAGAAGGCGGTCGATCTTGCGGTGCTGGGCGGCGGCGAGCCGGTCCCCGTGGGCGGGGAAGCCGCGGAAGACGGCGGAGGAGTAGGTGAGGGTGTCGTCGAGGAAGAGGGCGAACAGGTCGTTGGACAGGTCGTAGTGACGGCTGATGTTGGTGCGGGACCCCTCGGGTGTGTTGCGCTCCTCGTACGGCTGGCGCGGCGCCCACAGGCCGCGCAGGCGTTGCAGCGGGGCCGGGACCAGTTCGGCGGCGTGGGCGGCGAGCACGGTGAGGGCGCCTACCAGGTCGGGGGCGTCCCACTCGCCGGCCATGTACGACTCGCCGAACCCGACGAGGCCGACGGTGCCGACGCGGGCGTGGAAGGCGGCCGGGTCGTGCACGTCCAGCAGCGGCCCGCCCAGGCCGACGGTGCCTCTTCCGGCGAGCCGGGCCCGCAGCGGCAGTTCGCGCAGGGCCCGCCGGACGAGGGCCGAGGTCACGGCGGTGCGCAGCGGGGAGGAGGCGGGGACGGCGGCGACATCGGGCCAGCGCACGGGATCGACCGGGGCGGTCGGGCCGCCGGGGACGACACGGGGTTCTGCTGTGGTCATGCGGCGTTCTCCGGGATGCGGTGGTCGGGGCGCGGGTGGAGGGGCAGTCCCCGCAGGTAGAGGCGTATGCCGTGGGCCCGGATGGCGGCCGACACGGCGAGGGTGGACCAGGGGTGGCGCGCCGCCAGCCGCAGCAGGGTCCGCACGGTCGCCTCGCGCCGGGTGCCCCGGACGGTCGCGGTGAGGGTGCGGCCCTCCTCACGGTCCAGGTGGACGGTCAGGTCGAGTCGCGTTCCGGGCGACGGCAGCCGCATGAGGTAGCGGCCATCGACCGGGAGGAACGGCGAGACGTAGAACTCCTTGTCGGCGCGGTACGGCCCGCCGGCCGTGCCGGTGCCGCCGGCGGGCAGGAGGTAGCAGTGGCGTCCGCCGTAGGTGTTGTGGACCTCCGCGACGACGCAGCGCAGTTCGCCGCCGGGTCCGTGGCACCAGAACAGGGTGAGCGGGTTGAACACATACCCGAGCACGCGCGCGTGGGTGAGCATCAGCACCCGGCCGCCGTCGAGGCGAACGCCCCGCTCGGCGAGGAACGCGTCGAGGCCGGCCCGGATCGAGGGCTGGTCGCCGGTGAAGTGGTCCCGCGGGTCGAACCGGGCCAACGGCCGCAGGAGGAGCGGCAGTCGGGGCGGCCGGTCGGGGTCGAGGAACCACAGGTAGGTGCGGTGCCGCAGCGCGTAGCGCCGGGGCGTGGTCCGTACGTGGGCGATCACGCACGAGTAGAGGGCGGGGGCGGGGGTGTCCGGTACGGGGTTCACCAGCGCGCTCCCAGGGCCGCGGCGGCCTCGACGCCCGAGCGGCAGCCGTCCTCGTGGAATCCCCAGCCGTGGTAGGCGCCGGCGAAGGCGCAGACGGAGCTGTCGAGTTCCGGCAGCCGTCGCTGTGCGGCCACCGACTCGGGGGTGTAGACGGGGTGTTCGTAGACCATGCGGGCCAGGACCCGGCCGGGGTCGACGCGGTCCTCGCCGCCCAGGGTGACCACGAACGTCTCGGCGGCGTCCAGGCGTTGCAGCCGGTTCATGTCGTAGCTGACCCGTACCCGGTCGGCGCCCGCGTCGCAGGACGGCAGCAGGTGGTTCCAGGAGGCGCGGGCGCCCCGGGACCGCGGCAGCAGCCGGGGGTCGGTGTGCAGGAGGGTGGTGTTGCGGGAGTAGCGGAACGCGCCCAGCACCTCCCGCTCCGCCTCGGTCGGGTCGGCCAGCATCCGCAGCGCCTGGTCCGGGTGGACCGCGATCACGACGGCGTCGTACGACTCGGTGGTGCCGTCGGCGGCCGTCACCGCGGCGCCGTCGGCGTGGCGTCGTACGGCTCGGACGGGCGTGCCGGTGCGGACCTCGTCGATGTGTTTGGCGACGCGGTCGACGTACTCGCGCGACCCCCCGGTGACCGTGCGCCACACCGGTGAGCCGCCCACCGACAGCAGTCCGTGGTGTTCCAGGAAGCGGAACAGACAGGCGGCCGGGTAGCGCTGGGCGGTGGCGGCGTCGCAGGACCAGACGGCGGAGACGACCGGGGTCATGAAGTGGGTGCGGAAGTAGGGGGAGAAGCCCTCCCGGTCCAGGAACTCCCCCAGGGTGAGCGGCGGATCACCGCCCCGGGCGAGCAGTCGCCGGGCCGCCCGGTGGAAGACGGGCACCTCCGCCAGGAGCCGCAGATAGCGGCCGCGCAGCAGGTTGCCGGGGCGGGCGAACAGTCCGACGGGGCCCCGGGCGCCGGCGTACTCCAGTCCGCACCCCTCACACCGGACCGACATGCTCATGTCCGACTCCTGCGTGGCGACGCCGAGTTCGTCGAAGAGCCGCAGCAGCCGTGGATAGGTGCGCCGGTTGTGCACGATGAACCCGGAGTCGACGCGGTGCACGCGTCCGTCGTGCGTCGAGGTCAGCTCGTGGGTGTGCGCGTGCCCGCCGAGCCGGTCGTCGGCCTCGTACAGGGTGACGTGACCGGTCCGCCCCAGGATGTACGCGGCCGTCAGGCCCGCCACCCCGGCGCCCACCACGGCCGTGCGCCGTCCGTACCGTGCCGTGTGCTCCGAGTCGTGCGGAGCCTTGCCTCTGTCCCGCGGATCCATCGCCTCTTCCTCCCGCCCTGTGTGCTCCGGTTCTCGCGTAATCCGGAGCAGGTCGGGCGGTGGATTGGCACAGCGGTGAATCTTGTCGCGAGCGGGAGGACGGACGGGCCGCGTGGGCGGCCGGGACCCTCGTGACCTGCGGCGAAGGGGTCAGCGGTGCTCGGGATTCTCCGCACCCGGGCGGCAGCCGGCGTCCCACTGGGTGCGCTGGTTGCCCTGGGCCGGCATGCCTCCGGCGCGCTTCAGCAGGGCCGCCATGTGCATGAGGTTCCAGGTCATGAACGCGGTGTTGCGGTTGGTGAAGTCGTTCTCCGGTCCGCCCGAGCCGGGGTCCAGGTACGACGGTCCGGGGCCGGCCGCGCCGATCCAGCCGGCGTCGGCCTGGGGCGGGATCGTGTAGCCGAGGTGCTGGAGGCTGTAGAGGACGTTCATGGCGCAGTGCTTCACGCCGTCCTCGTTGCCGGTGATCAGGCAGCCGCCGACGCGGCCGTAGTACGCGTACTGCCCCTGCGCGTTGAGTTCGCTGGAGCAGGCGTACAGGCGCTCGATCACCTTCTTGGTCACCGAGCTGTTGTCGCCGAGCCAGATCGGCCCGGCGACGACCAGGATGTCCGCGGCCATCACCTGCTCGTACAGGGCCGGCCACTCGTCCGTCGCGAACCCGTGCTCGGTCATGTCCGGGTAGACACCGGGCGCGATGTCGTGGTCGACGGCACGGACCTCGGAAGTGGTGACCCCGCGCGACATCATGATGGCCGCGCTCTTGTCGATGAGGCCCTGGGTGTGGCTGAGCTGAGGGGACGGCTTGAGTGTGCAGTTGACGAACAGGGCGGTCAGGTCGTCGAAACGGTACGGCTGGTCAGCGGCGGGCGCCGAAGGAGCTGTCATGGGGTCAGCGTCTCGCGCGACATCCGTTTTGTCCCACTCCGACGCACCGCCCGTAGGTCACCTCAGCTCTGGCGCAGCGGACCGAAGAAGGTGCGCAGGTCGGTGACGAGCAGGTCGGGGGCGTCGTGGGCCGCCCAGTGGCTGCCGCGGTCGAACCGCCACCAGGAGACGATGTTCTTGTGGTCGCGCTCGGCGAACTTGCGGACCGGGCTGAAGTCGTGGGCGAAGCTCGCCAGGCCCGTGGGCACGGTGGTCGGCTCCGTGGGGTGCTCGGTGTGGCGGTCCTCCCAGTACAGCCGTGCCGAGGAGGCGCCGGTGTTGGTCAGCCAGTAGATCGTGGCGATGGTCAGCACGGTGTCGGGGTCCACGGCGGTGCCCAGGAGCTGGCCGATCCAGTCTGGTTGACATGCATGCCGATGACGTTGTCCGGGTTCTGCCGGGCCTGCTCGGGGGCCACGAACGCGCCCGCGTCGTTGCCGTGCACCCCGTAGCGCTCGTAGCCGAGGCGGCGCATCAGCTCGGCCCAGGCGGCGGCGATCCGGTGGCGGTTCCAGCCGGCCTCGCGGGTGGGGCCCGAGAAGCCGAAGCCGGGCATGTCGGGGATGACCACGTGGAAGGCGTCGGCCGGGTCCGCGGGGTTGGTCAGCTCGTCGACGAGACCCATGTACTCCACGAAGGTGTTGGGCCAGCCGTGGGTGAGGATCAGCGGGGTGGCGTCCTCGTGGGGCGAGCATGCACGAAGTGGATGGTCTGGCCGTCGATCTCGGTGGTGAAGTGCGGGTGGGCGTTGAGCCGGGCCTCGTGCTCGCCAGTCGTACGTGGTGCGCCAGCGCTCGACGAGATCCCTGACGTACGAGACCGGCACGCCGCGCTCCCACCCCGGGGCACCGGGCCGGTCTGGGCGGCGTCCGGGTCGGTGGGGAGCTCCTCGGCCCGGGTGCGGGCGAGGCGCTCCTGGAGGTCGTCCAGCTCGGCCTGCGGGATGTCAATCTGGAACCGCTTGATCTCCATCTCCCGCATCTCCAGCGTCCCGAGCACGCTAGCGGGAACGTTCGACGGGAGGACCAGTTCCGCGAACAGCTGTGCCGATGCCGGTTCCGCACCCCGCACCGTCCCCCTTCCCCGCGGTCAGCCGTAGGCGTCCTCCCCCTCCGGGCCGGGCACGCGGATCATCAGCAGCGTCACGTCGTCGTCATGGGTGGCCGGGTCCGGGAGGAGGGTGGTGATCAGCCGGTCCGCGGCCCGGTCGAGAAGCTCCGGGGCCGCGGGGGCGCCTTTCAGTGCCAGGTCGAGGGTGTGGGTGAGGACGTCGATCTGGACCTCGATGTCGGTGCCCGGTCTCTCCACGAGTCCGTCGGTGTAGAGCACGAGGGTGCTGCCGGGCGGCAGCGGCTGGGTGGCCTCCTCGAACGGCACTCCGCCGCCCAGGTCGTTGACGCCGAGCGGCACTCCGACCGGGGTCGGCAGTCGGCGGGCGGCCCCGTCCGGGGGCAGGGCGATGACGGGCAGATGCCCGGCCGAGCACAGGGTGACCTCGTCCTCGTCCTGGTCCATGACCAGGTAGACGCAGGTGACGAGCTGGTCGGCGAGGTCGCTGACGAAGGCGTCGAGGGCGGTCATGAGCCGGCTGGGCGTGGCGCCGGTGCGGGCCAGCGCGTGGGAGGCGGCGCGCAGCTGCCCCATGACGGCCGCCGCTTCCAGACCCCGGCCCATCACGTCGCCGACGATGACGCCGGTGCGGCGTTCGCCGAGGGGGATGACGTCGAACCAGTCCCCGCCGACCCCGGGGTCCTGGACGGAGGCCAGGTAGCGGTGCGCGCTGGGCAGGTGCGGGAGGCGGGGCGGCTCCCCCATGAGGCTGTGCTGGAGGGTGTAGGCGATGTGCCGGTGCTGCTCGTAGCGCTCGGCGCGGGCGGCCTCCGCCAGTCTGCGCTCGGTGATGTCCCGCACGGTCAGGACGACCAGGGTCTCCTGTTCGGCCTGGAGTCTGCTGACGCTCACCTCGACGGGGAACTCGGAGCCGTCGGGGTGCCGCCCGTACAGGTCCCGGTCCACGACGGTCGGCCGGGAGTCGCGCAGGCGCAGGTAGGCGCTCAGCAGGGCGCTGTGCCGTCGGCGCCGTGCGTGGGGCACGAGCCGGACGACGTCGTGGCCGACGAGGTCGCCGGGCGCCAGGCCGAACAGGCGTTCCACCTGGGCGTTGGCCATGACGATGGTGCCGTCGCCGTCCGTGATGAGGGTGGCGTCGGGTGCGGACTCCAGGAGGGAGAGGAAGCGCCGCCGGGCCCGCTGGACCTCCCGCTGGGCCGCGACGCGTTCGGTGATGTCGGTGATCACACCGCACACGGCGTAGGGCTTTCCGTTCGCGTCGTTCAGCGGGAACAGGGAGCTGAGGACATCGCGGTCGCCCTCCGGCAGCTTGATCAGCTCCTCGCGCTGCACGGGGGTGCCCCGGGCGAGCATGGCGAGGTCGGCGGCGCGGGCCTGGCGTGCGAGGTCGGGCGGCAGGACGTCCTCGTCCCGCAGGCCCATCACCTGGTCGCGGGACAGGCCCGTGCTCGCCTCGAACGTCGTGTTGACGGCCAGGAAGCGGCCCTCCAGGTCCTTGATGAACACCACCGCCGGCGTGTGGTCCATGAAGGCCTGGAGCAGTTCGTTCTGCCGTACCTGCCATTCGGCACGGGCATGGGCCTCCTCGATGCGGCGGCCCACCGCCGAGGCCTCGAGGACGACCGCCGTGAACACGGCGACATGGCCGGCCACGAGGAGCGCGGTGCCCAGCCGCGGACCGAAGAGGCCCGCGTCCTCGCCCGCGAGGACGCCCCAGCCGAGCAGGGGCGGTACGACGAGGACGGTGGCGAACAGCCGGCGCCCGAGGGCTCCGGTGGTGCCCGCGTTCATCAGCAGGCCCGCGGGGCCCTCGTCCGGCCGGGCCAGGAACGCGGCGGTGCCCAGCAGCACCAGGGCGATGCCGGTGTGCAGGGCCATGCCGGTGTAGGGCCCGAACCGTTCCAGCTCGGTCACCGCGTAGACGGCCCCGTACAGCCGCAGCATGCCGAGGGCGAGGACGGCCAGTCCGGGGATCTGACCGGTCCAGGCGGGTGCTCGGGGTGTGCTCGCGGACAGGGAGGCGACTCCCCCGAGTGTCAGGGCCGCGGCCGTGTTCGGTGACATCCGCCCGGGTGTGCCGGTGCCGACCCCGGCGGTGTCGTCGTCGAAGAGGAGTTCGTCGAGGCCGAGTCCCGTCCCGGTCAGGTACTCGAGGCCGGTGAGTCCGCCGACGAGGAGGGCCGGGAGCGCGGCGACGCGGGCCGCGGCGAGCGTCCGCCCGCCGACCGGGCGGCGGGCGACCAGGAACAGGGACAGGCCGAGGGTCAGGATCCCCACGGCGGTGTTCGGCTTCATGGAGACCTCGACGCCGGGCAGCGGGCTCTTCAGCGCGTCGGCGTCGACGATCCATCCGGTCAGGCTCAGTGCTCCGAGGAGGGCCGCCAGAAGGGCTGCGACCCGGGCCCCCGCCCGTGCGGCGGTCAGGACCGGGGCGTGGAGCGGCAGGACCCCGGCCTGTGTCGCTCCACCCGCGCCGGGCGGCTCGGACGCCCGCTGCTCTCCCGTCACCGCGTTCTCAACTCTGTGGACGAAGCCGTATCCGCACACTCGGCTCAGGTGCGGAAGGAAAGGTATTTACAGCGTCGCCCGCCCGGCCGGAATGCGCGATCGAGAGCGGCGGTCACGCAAGGGTCAGGAAGGGCCGCCGAGGGCCTCCAGTACGGCCATGGCCGCGTTGTGGCCCGGTACCCCGCTGACCCCGCCGCCGCGTACGGCGCCCGCGCCGCACAGGAGCACGTTCGGGTGGCGGGTCTCCACGCCCCAGCGCCCGGTGTCCTCCTGGGTGTGGGGCCAGGCGAGGGCACGGTGGAAGATGTTGCCGCCGGGCAGGCCGAGGTCACGTTCCAGGTCGAGGGGGGTCCTGGCCTCGATGCAGGGGCGGCCCTCGGCGTCGGTGGCGAGGCAGTCGGCGAGGGGCTCGGCGAGATGGGCGTCGAGCTGGGCGAGGGTCGACTTCAGGAGTTCCTCGCGTACGGCGTCGTTGTCGGCCTCGAACAGCCTTGCGGGGGTGTGCAGCCCGAACAGGGTGAGCGTCTGGTAGCCCTGCTCGACCAGGTCCGGGCCGAGGATCGTCGGGTCGGTGAGGGAGTGGCAGTAGATCTCGGAGGGCGGTGCCTCGGGGAGCCGGCCCGCGGCGGCCTGCGCGTAGGAGGCCGCGAGCTGGTCGTAGCCCTCGGCGATGTGGAAGGTGCCGGAGAACGCCTCGCGCGGGTCGACGGACCCGTCCCGGAGCCTCGGGAGCCGCTTGAGCAGCATGTTCACCTTGAGCTGTGCGCCCTCGGCGGGCGCCGGCGGCATGTCGCCGGTCAGCGTCGCGAGTTCCTGGGGCGAGGCGTTGACCAGGACGTGCCGGGCGGCGACGGTGCCTTCGCCGTCCGGTGTCCGGTAGGTGATCTCGGCGGACCGGCCGTCGGTCGCGATGCTCCGTACCTCGTGGCCGGTGGCGAGCACAGCTCCGGCCGCGCGGGCGGTGGCGGCGAGGGCGTCCGTGAGGGCGCCCATGCCGCCGACGGGGACGTCCCAGGCGCCGGTGCCGCCGCCGATCACGTGGTAGAGGAAGCAGCGGTTCTGGCTGAGGGTGGGGTCGTGGGCGTCCGCGAAGGTGCCGATCAGGGCGTCGGTGAGGACGACGCCGCGCACCAGGTCGTCGTGGAACGCCGACTCCACGGCGACGCCGATCGGCTCCTCGAAGAGGGCGCGCCAGGCGTCCTTGTCGTCGATGCGGGCCCGTAGCTCGTCCCTGGTGGGCAGCGGCTCGGTGAGGGTCGGGAAGACGCGTTCGGCGACACGGCCCGTCATGCCGTAGAAGCGCTGCCAGGACTCGTACTCGCGCCCCGAACCGGTCAGTCGTGCGAACGCCTCCCTGGTGCGGCGCTCGCCGCCGCCGACCAGCAGACCGGTGGGGCGGCCGTCGCGTTCGACGGGGGTGTACGAGGAGATCGTGCGGCCCCGGACGCGGAAGTCGAGGTCGAGGTCCCGGACGATCTTCTTGGGCAACAGGCTGACCAGGTAGGAGTACCGCGACAGCCGGGCGTCGACGCCGGTGAAGGGGCGGGTGGAGACGGCGGCGCCGCCCGTGTGCCCGAGCCGCTCCAGGACCAGCACGGACCGCCCGGCACGGGCCAGGTAGGCGGCGGCGACCAGGCCGTTGTGGC
>NZ_LIRK01000470.1 GCF_001419765.1 Streptomyces torulosus | reverse complement strand
GAGGACGCCTTGGTCCCGGCGCCCGGCTCGGTGCGGATCACCTGACCCCTGATGACCTCGTCGCTGAACTCCCGCGTCACCAGGCCCGGTTCCAGCCCGTCGCTCTTGAGACGGGCCTTCGCCTTGTCCAGCCGGTAGCCCTTCAGGTCGGGCAGCGCCACGGTCTCGGGGCCCTTGGAGATCGTCAGCGTGACCGTGTCGTTGTCCCGGATGCGGTCGCCCGGCTCCGGGTCGGTGCGGATCACCTCGCCGCGCTTGACGGTGTCGCTGAACGCGCGCTCGACCTTGACGCCGAGCCCGGCACCCTGGATCCGCTTCGTCGCGACGGCCTCCGACTGGGCCAGCACCGCCGGGACCNNCCCCCGCCCACGCCGAGGACGAGCAGCACGGCGGCGACGATCGCGATCAGGCCCCGCCGGGGCGCGGTGCCACCACCGCTGCGCCGGGGCGGCGGCGGGGACGTCTCGAACCGGCTCGTGCGGTTCATCCCGTCGAGCCCCGCCGAACGGGACACGGTCAGCGACCGCGGGATGACGCTCGTACGGTCCTCCGCGTTGTCGTGCCCGGCGGTTCTCGCCTGCGGCGGCACCGCGTCCAGCTGCTCGACGCTCAGCGCGGACCGCGCCTGAAGCGTCTGCGCGAGCAGCGCGACCGCGTCGTACGGCCGCAGCTCCGGATGGCGGGCGGTCGCCGAGGCGACCAGCTCGTCCAGCTCGAACGGCAGACCGGGAACGGCGGCCGACGGCGGCGGCACGTCGTCGTTCAGCGCGTGGTAGAGCACCTGCGCGGGGGTGTCCCCGCCGTGGGGTTTGCCGCCGGTGAGCATCTCGTAGAGCATCACCCCGCACGCGTACACGTCCACGCGGGTGTCGGTCGTGCCGTGCTCCAGCTGCTCCGGGGCCAGATAGGCCACGGTGCCGAGCACGGTGCCCGTGGTGCTGGTGACGGTGTCCACGGAGCGGACCAGCCCGAAGTCGGCGACCTTGACCCGGCCGTCGTCCCCGATCAGCACGTTCTCCGGCTTCATGTCGCGGTGCACGAAACCGGCGCGGTGGGCGGCGCCCAGGGCGGCGAGGATCGGCTCCAGGATGTCCAGCGCGGCCCGCGGCTGCAGGGCGCCGCGCTCGCGCAGCACGTCCCGCAGGGTGCACCCGGCGACGTACTCCATGGCCAGATAGACGTACGACCCGTCGGTGCCCTGGTCGTAGACCCCCACCACGTTCGGGTGGGAGAGCCGTGCCACCGATTTGGCCTCGCGGATGAACCGCTCCACGAACGAACCGTCCGCGGCCAGGGTCGGATGCATCACCTTGAGCGCGAGCACCCGGTCCAGGCGGGTGTCCACGGCCCGGTAGACCGTGGCCATCCCGCCGACCGCGATCCGCGCCTCGACTCGATACCGGCCGTCGAGCACCTGGCCGACAAGCGGGTCCTGAAGGGTCGTGTCCACGCAGGTGAGTCTACGAGCCGCCACGGACACCCCCACCCGTTCCGGGGCGACGGGGACGGACTGCAGCAGACCTGTGACCGTCCCGCGCCCGGACGGGGGACCGGCACTCAGAACGCCGGCCGCTCCGGGTCCAGGTGGGCCAGGCCCTCGCCGGGGGACGACGCCTGCGCGAAGTGACGCCGGGGGATGCGGCCCGCCCGGTGCGCGAGGCGGCCCGCCTCCACCGCGTTGCGCATGGCGGTCGCCATCAGCACCGGCTCCTGCGCCCGGGTCACCGCGGAGGCGAGCATGACACCCGCGCACCCCAGTTCCATCGCGAGCGCCGCGTCCGACGCCGTACCGGCCCCCGCGTCCAGGATCACCGGTACGCGCGCGTGCTCCACGATCAGCTGGAAGTTGTGCGGGTTGCGGATGCCGAGCCCGGACCCGATCGGCGACCCGAGCGGCATGATCGCGGCGCAGCCGACGTCCTCCAGCTTTCGGGCGAGCACGGGGTCGTCGTTGGTGTACGGCAGCACCGTGAAACCGTCGTCGACCAGCGTCTCCGCGGCGTCCAGCAGCTCGATCGGGTCCGGCAGCAGGGTCCGCTCGTCGGCGATGACCTCCAGCTTCACCAGGTCCGTGCCGAGCGCCTCCCGTGCGAGCCGCGCGGTGAGCACGGCCTCGCCCGCCGTGAAGCAGCCGGCGGTGTTGGGCAGCACCCGGATGCCCAGCCGGTCGAGCACCGAGAGCACCGAGCCGTGCACGGCGGCGTTCACCCGGCGCATCGCGACCGTCGTCAGCTCGGTGCCGGAGGCCACCAGCGCCCGCTCCAGCATGTCAAGGCTGGGGGCGCCGCCGGTGCCCATGATCAGGCGGGACGAGTAGGTCGTACCGCCGAGGACGAAGGGGTCGTCTGCCATGGGTCAGCCTCCTTGGACGGCGGTCAGGACCTCGACGCGGTCCCCGTCGGAGAGGAGCGTCGAGGGCCACTGCGCGCGCGGGACGACGGTTTCGTTGAGCGCGGCGGCGACCCCGGACGGGGACGCGGCGAGCGTCAGGACGAGCGTGTCGAGGGCGGTGCCGGGGGCGACACGCCGGCGCTCCCCGTTGACGAGGACGGTCAGGGCGTCGGTGCGGTCCACGGCGCTCATACGGGCTGCTCGGAGAGTTCCCTGGGCGCGCCGGCGCGGAAGCGCAGCGGTGTGAAGTCGCGTGCCACCTCGGGCAGTTCCCCGCTGATCAGGACATGGGCCAGGACGTCGCCGGTGATCGGGGTGAGGAGGACCCCGTTGCGGTAGTGGCCCGTCGCGAGGAGCAGGCCGTCGAGTTCGGTGGGGCCGAGGAGGGGGGCGTTGTCGGGGGAGCCGGGGCGCAGTCCCGCGCGGGTCTCGGTGAGCGGGAGCTCGGTGATGCCGGGGACGAGTTCATGGGCGTCCCGCAGCAGTTCGTACACCCCGCCAGCGGTGACCGTGGTGTCCCAGCCGAGCTCCTCGCTGGTGGCGCCGACGACGAGTTCGCCGTTCTCGCGCGGCACCAGGTAGACGTGGCTGCCGCGGACCACGGCCCGCACGGTCCGGGTCAGGAAGGGCGCGTACCGCTTCGGCACGGTCAGCCGCAGCACCTGCCCCTTCACGGGCCGCACCGGCGGCAGCACGTCGTCGGGGACACCGGCGAGCCGCCCGCTGTGGCTGCCCCCGGCCAGGACGACACGCCCCGCGGTCAGCCCGGTGCCGTCGTCGGCCCTGACCCCGGCGGCCCGTCCCCGCACCACGGAGAGTTCCTCGGCCCGGGCCCGGTGGAACACGACCCCGGCCCGCTCGCAGGCCGTGACGAGGGCTCTGGAGAGCCGCCTCGGGTCGATCTGGTGGTCCCCGTCGACCCGCAGCCCGCCGCGCACGCCCGGCGCCAGCATCGGCTCCAGACGGCGGCACTCGCGGCCGTTCAGCCACTCCGACTCCAGGCCCGAACGGCGTTGCAGGGCGTGCAGTTCACGCAGGTGGGCCCGGTCGTCGGCGTCGAGGGCGACGGCGAGCGTCCCGGAGCGGCGGTAGCCGAGGTCGAGGCCGGTCGCCTCGGTCAGCTCGGCGGCGAAGTCGGGGTAGCGGCGCGCGGACTCCAGGTTGAGCCCCAGCAGCGTCTGCTCGCCGTAGTGCAGTTCCGTGACCGCGGCGAGCATCCCGGCCGCAACCTGGGCCGCCCCGCCCCCGGGCCCGGGATCCACGACGGTGGTGGTGAACCCGCGCTGGGCGGCCCGCCAGGCCGTGACCAGCCCGATGATCCCGCCCCCCACGACGAGGACGTCTGAGGTGTGCGTACGCGACATGGGCGTCCAGCCCCTCCCTTCGCCGGCATGACCCGGATCAGGTTCGTACGGTCGGAGGCCGCCAGCCTCCCTCTCAGCCCGGTGCGTCCGGGCTCCCGCGAGTGCTCTACGGTGGCCCACCCTAGCCCGTGCCGTATCGCTCAGTAAGGGAGCCTCCCGCCATGGCCCGCTCGCTCGACGGACTCGTCCTCGCCCCCGTGGCCGACCAGGCCCCAGGTCAGGTCGGCACCCTCACACGGTTCGCGTACCACGAGAAGGACGGCGAGATCTGGGCCGACTACGCGGGCGGCGACGTCGTACGCGGCCACCTCCTGGGTACCCGTGAGGGTGACCGGCTGGACTTCCGTTACGTCCAGCTGCGGACCGACGGGACGACCGCGTCGGGACACTGCGTGTCCCTGGTGGTCGAGCTGCCCGACGGGCGAGTGCGGCTGGAGGAGACCTGGGAGTGGGAATCGAGGCCGGGCAGTGGGACGAGCACGGTGGAGCAGATCGAGACGGCGGACGGCACCGTGGAGCAGGCCACGGCACACGACCGCTGACTGACGGGTCGTCAGTTGTCTATGGTGATCAGGTGAACGAGCAGACACGGGCAGCGGGAGGGACGACGGCGCGCCGGGTCGTCGTCGTGGGCGCGGGCATGGCCGGGGTGCAGACCGCGGTCGCCCTGCGTGAACAGGGCTTCTCCGGCGAGGTGACGCTGATCGGCGCCGAGCCCCACCAGCCGTACGACCGGCCGCCCCTGTCCAAGGCCGTCCTGCTCGGCAAGGCCGAGGACTCCGCGTTCGACGTCGACTTCGAGGCGCTCGGCATCGAACTCCGGCTCGGCCGGGAGGTCCTGGGCGTCCGCCCCGGCGAGCACGAACTGGACACCGCCGCCGGAGCCGTCCCGTACGACCTCCTGGTCCTCGCCACCGGCGCCGAACCGATCCGGCTGCCCGGCGTGGAGGGCGTGCCCGGCGTGCATCTGCTGCGCACCCTGGACGACGCCGAGCGGCTGCGCCCCGTCCTGGCCGAGCAGCACGACATCGTCGTCGTGGGCGCCGGCTGGATCGGCGCCGAGTTCGCCACCGCCGCGCGGGAGGCGGGCTGCGCGGTCACCGTCGTGGAGGCCGCCGACCGGCCGCTGGCCGGGGCGCTGCCCGCCGAGGTGGCCGCGCCGATGACCGCCTGGTACGCCGACAGCGGCACCACGCTGCGGACCCACGCGCGCGTGGAGCGCGTCGAGCCGGGCACGGTCGTCCTGGACGACGGCTCCCGGATCTCGGCCGGTGCCGTGGTCGTCGGCATCGGGGCACGCCCCGCGACGGCCTGGCTGAGGGACTCCGGCATCGAACTGGGCCCCCGCGGGGAGGTGGTCGCCGACGACCACCTGCGCACCTCCGCGCCGGACGTCTGGGCGGTCGGCGACTGCGCGTCCTTCCCCTCGGGCCGCTACGGCGAGCGCCTCCTGGTCCACCACTGGGACAACGCCCTCCAGGGCCCCCGCACGGTCGCCGCGAACATTCTCGGCGAGACGCCCGAGCCCTATGACCCCGTCCCGTACTTCTGGTCGGAGCAGTTCGGCCGGTTCGTCCAGTACGCGGGGCACCACCCCGCCGCCGACACCATGGTCCGGCGCGGGGACCCCGCGGGCGCCGCCTGGACGGTGTGCTGGCTGCGCGAGGACCGCCTGGTCGCCCTGCTCGCCGTCGGCCGGCCGAGGGACCTGGCGCAGGGCCGCCGCCTCATCGAGTCGGGCACCCCGATGAACCCCGCCCTGCTCGCGGACCCGGCGAGGCCCCTGAAGGCGGCGACGGCCCAGGGCCCTTCTGACGGCCAAGGGTCCTTCTGATGGATCTCCGCAGCGGGGACCACCCCCCGGAGGGCCCCGCTCGGCTACCCACTGTCAGTCCCAGATGGCAGTCTTGGTGACGTGACCGAGATTGACGCAAAGATCGATGCTCTCGTCCCCGCGTGGCTGACCCTCCCCGACATCGCCGAGATGCTCGGCGTCGAGGTGACCCGTGTGCGGCAGCTGGTCAAGGAGGGCCAGCTCATCGCCGTACGCCGTGGTGAGAACCGCGCGCTGCACGTCCCCGCCGCCTTCATCGACGGAGACCGGGTCGTCAAGGGCCTGGCCGGCACCCTGACGCTGCTCAAGGACGACGGCTTCACCGACGAAGAGATGCTGGAGTGGCTCTTCACTCCCGACCCCAGCCTGCCCGGCACCCCGGCCCAGGCCCTCAGCGAGAATCGCGGCACGGAGGTGAAGCGCCGCGCGCAGGCGCTCGCCGTGTGATCACCGGAGGCTGAGAAGCCGCACCACCGGCAGGATCCGTACCACCGCACCACCTGAACAGCACCGTGCGGCGTACGGCAGCCGGGGCCACCTGGGCCCCCGGCTGCCGTACGCCGCACCGACATGGCACCGCCCACGGGGGACTCATCCAATGACCGACGCCGCTGCCCGGCTCGCCGACGCCCGTCTCTACCTCTGCATGGACGCCCGCGAGCGCCAGGGCGACCTCCCGGAGTTCCTGGACGCGGTCCTCGGTGCCGGCGTGGACATCGTCCAGCTGCGCGACAAGGGCATGGAGGCGGCACAGGAGCTGGAGCTCCTGGAGCTGTTCGCCGAGAAGTGCCGCCTCCACGGCAAGCTGCTCGCCGTGAACGACCGGGCCGACGTGGCGCACGCCTCGCGGTCCGCGCACCCGGGCGGCGCCGACGTCCTGCACCTCGGCCAGGGCGACCTCCCGGTGCCCGCCGCCCGCGCGATCCTCGGCGACGACGTCCTCATCGGCCGCTCCACGCACTCCGAGGAGGAGGCCGCGGCGGCCGCCGTCCAGGAGGGCGTGGACTACTTCTGCACGGGCCCCTGCTGGCCCACCCCCACCAAGCCCGGCCGGCACGCGCCCGGCCTCGACCTCGTGCGGTACACCGCCGCGCTCGGCACCGACCGCCCCTGGTTCGCCATCGGGGGCATCGACCTCGGCAACCTCGACGAGGTCGTCGCCGCGGGCGCCCGACGGGTCGTCGTCGTCCGCGCGATCACCGAGGCCGACGACCCTGCGGCCGCGGCGGCGGCGTTCGCCGAGCGCCTGCGCGCCCTGTGACACCGCACGCCGCCCGGGTGTCCAAGGCGTGGACACCCGAGCCGATAAAGCGGACAAAAGGGGGTGCTCTGGTTGGGGGACGGCCCCGACCTGACTAACCTGCGGTTATGGCCCTAGGAACCGCCTCCACCAGGACTGATCGCGCACGGACCGTGCGGGACATGCTCGCCACGGGCAGGACCACGTACTCGTTCGAGTTCTGGGCCCCCAAGACCGAGAAGGGCGAGCGGAACCTGTGGAACGCCCTCCGCAGGGTCGAGGCGGTGGCCCCCAGCTTCGTCTCCGTGACCTACGGAGCGGGCGGTTCCACGCGCGCCGGCACCGTCCGGGCGACCGAGCAGATCGCCGCCGACACCACGCTCACCCCGGTCGCCCACCTGACCGCCGTCAACCACTCCATCGCCGAACTGCGCAACATCATCGGCCAGTACGCGGACGCCGGTATCCGCAACATGCTCGCGGTCCGCGGCGACCCGCCCGGCGACCCCATGGCCGACTGGGTGCCGCACCCGCAGGGCCTGACGTACGCCGCCGAACTCGTCCACCTCATCAAGGAGTCGGGTGACTTCTGCGTGGGCGTCGCGGCCTTCCCGGAGATGCACCCCCGGTCCGCCGACTGGGACACCGACGTCGCCCACTTCGTGGACAAGTGCCGGGCCGGCGCCGACTACGCGATCACCCAGATGTTCTTCCACCCCGACTCGTACCTGCGTCTGAGGGACGCCGTGGCGAAGGCCGGCTGCGAGACCCCGGTCATCCCGGAGGTCATGCCCGTCACCAGCGTGAAGATGTTGGAAAGGCTGCCCCAACTCAGCAACGCGGCCATCCCGGACGCCCTGAAAGAGCGGATCGTCACAGCCAAAGACGATCCGGCCGCTGTACGCTCCATTGGCATCGAGTTCGCCACGGAGTTCTGCGCGAGGCTGCTGGACGAGGGAGTCCCCGGACTTCACTTCATCACCCTGAACAACTCCACCGCGACTCTGGAAATCTACGAGAACCTGGGCCTGCACCACCCACCGAGGGCCTAGACCGGTCGCACTCGCGTACGACACACTGCGTAGCGGCCACAGGAGAGGGGCGTACATGGGCTGGACGGTCCTCTACATCGCGTTCGGCGTCGTCGCGTTGTGGCTGCTGGGCGAGGTCTTGCTGCAGTACAAGGCGCGGTTGCGGTGGAGGCTGCTCGCCTTCGTCGGGTTCCTCTGTGTCGTCCTCGGCGTCCTGATGCCCAATGTGATCGTCATCGGCGTCGGCGCGATCGCCTTCGCGGTCGGCCAGACGTATGTGACCCTGTCGTTCCGCCGTGGTTTCGAGGCGGGTTGGGCCGTCCGCCCGCGCTCCGATGAGGGTGCGGAGGCTCCCGTGGCCAAGCCCGGCAAGAAGCGGCGCCGCGGCGAACCGGAGCGTCAGGACCCCACCCTGGAGGTCTCCGAACTGCAGCCCTCGACTGCCGGAACGTACCAGCAGGACGACGACCCGCTGGACCAGGACGACGACGTCTTCGTACGCCCGAAGTCCACCCCCTCCGGGGCGGCCACCGTGTACTCGCCGGAGCCCATGCCCGACGACACCAGCACCTACGGCGTCTACCGCGAGGACAACGCGTACGCGGCGGCCCCGGGCCAGTCCTACGCCAACGCCGACCAGGCCCAGGACGAGGCCTTCGCCTACTACGGCTACGACCAGCAGGGCTACGGCTACGACCAGTCCGAGCAGCAGTACGCCGCCTACTCCGACCCGTACATCGGCACCCAGACCTACGACGCCACCGCCTCCTACGACCCGTCCTACGGGCAGCAGGGGTACGGGCAGCAGGGCTACGGGCAGGACCAGTACGGCAACGGCGCGTACGGCGGCGAGACCCCGCCCGGCGGTGTCTGGGTCCCGCAACAGCGCAACACCGACGACCCGTTCGGGTCGGATCTGCCGACGGACCAGTCGTACCCGTACCAGGGGAACGGCAACGGGTACGACGAACAGCAGTACCGTTTCTGACGGTCGGTTCTCACTGGGAGCCGCGGAAGCCGGGTCCGTCCACGATCAGTCCCGCGACCAGGGATCCCGACATGCCGGCGTGCGGGAGGCCGCCGCCGGGGTGTGACCAGCCGCCGACCGTGAACAGGCCCGGTAGGGCCGTGGTGTTGGACGGCTGCAGGAGGCGGCCGTCGCCCGCCGCCAGTGCCGGGGCCGGGATCGCGCCGCCCGCCGCACCCGTCGTCCGCTCGATGTCCGCGGGGGTGCGCACCTCGTGCCAGAGCAGCCGGTCCCGGAGACCGGGCACGGCCCGCTCCGCGGCGGTGATCACACTCCGCGCCTGCTGTTCGAAGACCTCCGACTCCGCCCCGTGCCCGTCGGGTCGGGTCGGCACCACCGCGCTGAGCACGATCGCCTCGTGCCCGGAGTCCGGAACCAGTGCCGGATCATCGGGACGCACCACCGTCACCGTGGGCGCCGCGACCGTCCCGGACGCGGCGCCGAACAGCTCGTCCAGCTCGCTGTCGCGGTCCTCCGCGTGCACCACCGTGCGGTGCGCCGTGTCCTCCGGTCGGCCACCGCGCAGCGCGAGCAGCACGGTCAGCCGGCTCGTCCGCACCCGCTGGGCCGGCACCTCCCCGGAACCCCGGACGACGGACCGCCGCACCGCCCCGTCCAGGACCTCGGGCGCGACCCCGGCGACCACGAAGTCCGCCTCGGCCACCGTCCCGTCCGCCGACTCGACCCCGGCCGCCCGGCCGTCCTTCTCCACGATCCCGGTGATCTCGGCGTCGAAGACGAACTCGACCTTCCGGGCCAGACACCGCTCGTACACGGCCCGCGCCAGCTGCCGGAGACCGCCCCGGACGTACCAGATGCCGAAGGCGTGCTCCATGTACGGCAGGACCGCCGCGCTCGCCGGGGTGGTGCGCGGGTCCAGCCCGCACGCCAGGGCGTGACTCTCCAACAGGGCCGTCAGCCGGGGGTCGCGCAGCTCCAGGGCGCCGACCTCGGCGAGGGTGCCGGCGCGGCGGGTGCGCAGCAGCCGCTTGCGGGGCACCGCCGGATAGGGCTCGCGCTCGGCGAGGACCTGCCAGTCGGGCCACAGCGGCTCCTCCAGGAGGGGCCGCCGGGTGCGGTCCCACGCCTCGCGGGCCCGGACCAGGAAGTCGCCCCAGCGGTCGCCCGCCCCCGAGCCGAGCGCCGTGTTCAGGGCGGCGACCACGCCCGCGCGGGAGGCGTTCGGCAGCAGCAGGTCCGTGCCGTCGGCGAAGACATGCCGTGCGGCCGGGTCCACCTGGACCAGGTCGACGCACTTCTCCAGCGGCTCCTTGCCGGTCTTCAGGAACAGATCGCGGTAGACGGCGGGCAGGGGCAGCAGCGCCGGGCCCGTGTCGAACGCGAAGCCGTCGCGCTCGTACCGTCCCACCGCACCGCCGTAGGTCGTCGTGCGCTCGTACACCACCACCCGGTGGCCCGCGACGGCCAGCCGGGCGGCCGCCGCCATGGCGCCGAGACCGGCGCCGATCACCGCAATCCTTGCCATGTCTGCGACCTTAGCGGGCGCCGCCGACAACCGGTTCCCGGCCTGTGCGCAGCCACCGGGCGAGTATCCGCGCGGACGCCCTCGTGACCAGAGGGGCACCGGGGGCGTGGGGGTGAGTGCGCAGGGCTGAGTACGCGTACCTACGGGGGGAGATGAGTAGGCGCGCGGATGGGCTCCCCTCCGCGCGGACGGGAGAGTGGAGGCACGGGAAGGGGCGTGGCTCCGGAACCGCCGGCACGGGGCGGCGGAACGGGTCTCGCGCTCCGACCGCTCCTTCCGTCGACACGGTCGAGGCTTCGACGGTCGGCGGGAGCGAGGCACGGGGGACTGGGGGACAAGGTCTGTCTCTGATAC
>NZ_LIRK01000047.1 GCF_001419765.1 Streptomyces torulosus | reverse complement strand
ACGCCCCTCGGCGCCCCCTCACCCCGGCTCACGCGCGGCCCAACGGCCCTACCACCAGCCGAACCGGTGACACCACAGGTGAGTTCGCCCACAACGGCCCCTGGCGGAGGAGCGACCCGTCCTTTTGCGCCTTACGCTCGACGGACCGCACCACCTCGTTGCACCCCCGTCCGTTCTTCGCAAGCCCGCTGACTGCACAACGTGGTCGGCGCGACCCGTTCGTACGTCACAACCGACAGACACGACCGACCAACACGACTGTCACGACTTCACGCCAGCGCGGAGGTTCCAGCTCTCATGAAGCTCACCGTCGTCGGCTGCTCGGGGTCGTTCCCCTCCGCGGAATCGGCCTGTTCGAGCTACCTCGTAGAGGCCGACGGCTTCCGGCTGCTTCTCGACATGGGCAACGGTGCCCTCGGCGAGCTGCAGCGCCACTGCGGTCTCTACGACCTCGACGCGATCTTTCTCAGCCATCTGCACGCCGACCACTGCATCGACATGTGCGCGTACTTCGTCGCACGCTACTACCGGCACGACGGCGGCCGCTGCGACCCCATCCCGGTCTACGGCCCCGAGGGCACCGAGCAGCGCCTGACCACGGCGTACGCCGACACCCCGTCCGCCTCCTCCATGAGCGAGGTCTTCGACTTCCACACGGTCAAGCCGAGCACCTTCGACATCGGCCCCTTCACCGTCCACACCGAACGGGTCGCCCACCCCGTGGAGGCGTACGGCATCCGCATCGAACACGACGGGCGGATCCTGACGTACTCCGGGGACACCGGTGTCACCGACACCCTGGACGAACTGGCCCGCGACGCCGATCTCTTCCTGTGCGAGGCCGCGTTCACCCACGGCAAGGAGAACATCCCGGACCTGCACCTCAACGGCCGCGAGGCCGGTGAGACGGCGGCCCGCGCCGGCGCCCGCCGCCTCGTGCTCACCCACATCCCGCCGTGGACGGACCCCCGGGTCAACCTCGACGACGCCCGCGCCGCGTACGACGGCCCCGTGGAGCTGGCCGTGCCCCGGACGTCGTACGAGATCTGACACCCGCACATACGCGAGAAGGCCCCCGGAGGATCGCGATGATCCCCGGGGGCCTTTCCGTGCGCGGAGCCGGTCCGCCGCTGTTCGGCCGCGGCTACTTGGCCTCCGCCTTCTGGAGCTCGGCCAGCTCCTCGTCGGACTCCCGGCCGGGCGTCGGCAGGTTGAAGCGGATGATCGCGAACCGGAAGACCACGTAGTACACCGCGCCGAAGCACAGGCCCACCAGGATCAGGGCCCAAGGCTTGGTGGCGATGCCCAGGTTGAGGCCGAAGTCGATCACGCCGGCCGAGAAACCGAAGCCGTCCTTCATGCCGAGTGCCCAGGTCAGGGCCATGGAGATACCTGTGAGCACGGCGTGGACCGCGTACAGGACGGGCGCGATGAACATGAACGTGAACTCGATCGGCTCGGTGACACCGGTCACGAACGAGGTCAGCGCGAGGGAGAACATCATGCCGCCGACGACCGCACGGCGCTCGGGGCGGGCCGTGTGGTAGATCGCGAGACAGACGGCCGGCAGGCCGAACATCATGATCGGGAAGAAGCCGGTCATGAACTGTCCGGCGGTCGGGTCACCGGCGAGGAAGCGCGCGATGTCACCGCTCTTGCCCTCGTACGAACCGGCCTGGAACCACGGGAACGAGTTCAGCAGGTGGTGCATGCCGATCGGGATCAGCGCGCGGTTGGCGACACCGAAGATGCCCGCGCCGACGGCGCCCGAACCGACCAGCCACTCACCGAAGTGGTGCAGACCCGCACCGAGGACCGGCCAGATGTAGCCGAACACGATGCCGATGAGCAGA
Source organism: Streptomyces torulosus (assembly GCF_001419765.1). Classification (GTDB taxonomy): domain Bacteria; phylum Actinomycetota; class Actinomycetes; order Streptomycetales; family Streptomycetaceae; genus Streptomyces; species Streptomyces torulosus. The sequence goes on along the minus strand of NZ_LIRK01000047.1, from coordinate 16,690 downwards.
CCCGCGAAGGCGGACAGGATGGGCACCAGGCGACGGCCGCCGAAGAAGCCGGCCCAGTCGGGCAGCTTGGTGCGGTAGAAGCGCTGGTAGAGCAGTGCGACGACCAGCCCCATCACCACACCGCCGAGGACACCGGCGTTGACCGCCGCGTCCACCATCACGACCTTGCCGTCGACGACCGTGGCCACCTGGGGGAGGTTGGAGTCGGTGAAGGTGGCCAGCACCTTCTGGAAGACGAGGTAGCCGACGACCGCGGCGAGTGCGGTCGAGCCGTCCGACTTCTTGGCGAAGCCGATCGCGATACCGACGGCGAACAGCAGCGGCATGTTGTCGAGGATGGCGCCGCCGCCGGCCGCCATGAAGCTCGCGAACTTGGTGATGAAGCCGGGGAGCGACTCGCTGCCCAGCATGTCCGTGGTGCCGAGCCGCACGAGCAGCGCGGCGGCCGGCAGGACGGCGACCGGCAGCATCAGGCTACGGCCGATGCGCTGCAGCACAGCCATGGTGCGGGAGCCCCAGGTCGGGCCCTTGTTGTCTGCGGCCGCGGGAGCGGCGCTGGCCGTGGTCACAACTTCCTCCAATAGGCAGGGCGCCGCCCAGGGACGGGAGTGTGGGGGAGGGCAGCACGGGAGAGGTCTACACCAGTCAGTGGTGTAGACCTGTTGTAGCACGCTGGGGGCGGGCCTAGGAACCCGCGATTCCCGTTTTATGCCTTCGTGATGTCACCCGGCCCGCCACCTGGTCGCCGCTCGGCGGCCGACTCGTCGTCGCTCGGCCGCAACGCGGTCGGCGCCCGGCTGCCGCCCGCCGCCGCCCGGCCCCCGTCGCGCCGTCGCTCGGTCGCCGTCCGGCATATGCCGCGCCGCGGCCCGGCCTTCGCTCGCCGTTGTCCGCCGTCGTCCGCTGTCGTCCGCTTGGCGGGGACCCGTTCGGTGGTGTAGACCAGTCGCGAACGATCCCGCACGGCAAAGCGGCTCAGATCAGCTATATCAGGGAGAATCGCCATGGCCAGTAAGGCTGAGAAGATCGTCGCCGGGCTCGGCGGCCTCGACAACATCGACGAGATCGAGGGCTGCATCACCCGGCTGCGCACCGAGGTCAACGACCCCTCCCTCGTGGACGAGGCCGCCCTCAAGGCCGCCGGCGCCCACGGCGTCGTCAAGATGGGCACCGCCGTGCAGGTCGTCATCGGCACCGACGCCGACCCGATCGCCGCGGAGATCGAGGACATGATGTGATCCACCGCTGATCCGGGACCCGCCCACGCCGGTCCCCGTCAGCCCACGCGCAGGGGCCCTCCGTATGCGGGAGCGGCCCCTTCCGCCACTGCGGCTAGGCTCATCGCCATGTCTCGAATCGACGGCCGCACGCCCGAACAGCTCCGCCCTGTCACCATCGAACGCGGCTGGAGCAAGCACGCCGAGGGCTCCGTCCTCATCTCCTTCGGCGACACCAAGGTCTTCTGCACCGCCTCCGTCACCGAAGGTGTCCCGCGCTGGCGCAAGGGCAGCGGCGAGGGCTGGGTCACCGCCGAGTACTCCATGCTGCCCCGCTCCACCAACACCCGCGGCGACCGCGAGTCCGTACGCGGCAAGATCGGCGGCCGTACCCACGAGATCTCCCGCCTCATCGGCCGCTCCCTGCGCGCCGTCATCGACTACAAGGCGCTCGGCGAGAACACCATCGTCCTCGACTGCGACGTCCTGCAGGCCGACGGTGGCACGCGCACGGCGGCGATCACCGGCGCGTACGTGGCGCTGGCCGACGCCGTCGCCTGGGCCCAGCGCAAGAAGCTCGTCAAGGCCGGCCGCCAGCCGCTGTCCGGCACCGTCAGCGCCGTCTCCGTGGGCATCGTCGGCGGCGTCCCGCTGCTCGACCTCTGCTACGAGGAAGACGTCAAGGCCGACACCGACATGAACGTCGTCTGCACCGGCGACGGCCGCTTCGTCGAGGTCCAGGGCACCGCCGAGGCCGAGCCCTTCGCCCGCGAGGAGCTCAACGCCCTGCTGGACCTGGCTGTCGCGGGCTGCACCGACCTGGCCGCCCTCCAGGGCAAGGCGCTCGACTCGGTCCTCGAAAGGTAAAGGGCACCCCAAGAAGACCGGCCGTCGGTCGCAACCACAGTGCACCCGTCGGCGTCCCTAGGAGTACGGGCGCACGGCACACCACCGTGCGCCCGGCCACACCGGCGCAAGCCGTACCCGCACCACCACCGGAGGCCGTCAGGCCTGCAACCAGTAGGAGGACCGTTCCATGGCCGCGAGCCGCCGACGTCGTACGACCGCCATCGCCGGAGCCGTTGCAGCCGTCGCGCTGACCGCCGGCCTCACCACCGGCTGCGACGCCGTGAACAAGGCCCTGGACTGCGTCCAGACCGCCGAGGCCATCACCAACAGCGTGTCCGACCTCCAGCAGGCCGTCGAGAACGCGTCCAACGACCCGTCGCAGCTGGAGGAGTCGCTCAACTCCATCGACGACAACCTCAAGGAGATCGGCGACAAGACCGACAACGCCGACGTCAACAAGGCCGTCGACGACCTCCAGAAGGCCGTGGAGAACGTCCAGACGTCCGTCAACAACGGCGACGCGACCCCCGACATCAGCGGGATCACGGACGCGGCCGGCGAACTGACGAAGGTCTGCACGTCGTAGGGCGACGAACAGCCCCGGCGGATGCCGGCCGGGGACAGGCGACCGGTGGCTGCCGACCCGCAGCCGCCGGCAGCCGACCGCGGACGGACGACCGGTGACCCATGACCCGTGACCGTCGGCGGGGCGGGCGCCGGGATACTGAGGGCATGACCCGCCTGATCCTCGCCACCCGCAACGCCGGAAAGATCACCGAGCTGAAGGCGATCCTCGCCGACGCAGGTCTGCCCCACGACCTCGTCGGCGCGGACGCCTACCCGGACATCCCCGACGTCAAGGAGACCGGCGTCACCTTCGCCGAGAACGCCCTGCTGAAGGCGCACGCCCTCGCGCAGGCCACCGGTCTCCCGGCCGTCGCCGACGACTCCGGACTCTGCGTGGACGTCCTCCACGGCGCCCCCGGCATCTTCTCCGCCCGCTGGGCCGGCCGGCACGGCGACGACCGCGCCAACCTCGAACTCCTCCTCGCCCAGCTCTCGGACATCGCCGAGGAGCACCGCGGCGCCCACTTCGCCTGCGCCGCCGCCCTCGCCCTGCCGGACGGCACGGAACGCGTCGTGGAGGGCCGACTGAGGGGCGTACTCCGCCACACCCCCACCGGCACGAACGGCTTCGGCTACGACCCGATCCTCCAGCCGGAGGGCGACACCCGCACCTGCGCCGAACTGACCGCCGAGGAAAAGAACGCGATCAGCCACCGCGGCAAGGCGTTCCGGGCACTGGTACCGGTGGTGAGGGAGCTGCTGGGCTGACGCGAGAGAGGACCGCCCGGCGGGCGGTCCTCTCTGTGTGTGCGGCCGGTGGGACTCGAACCCACACGGGTGTGAACCCACTGGGACCTAAACCCAGCATGACTGCCAATTCCATCACGGCCGCTCAAAACGGTCATCACGCTCGACCGGCGGCACTCAGTGTACGGGGCTGGCGGGCTGCCCTGCGAGGGGGACTCCGCTCTTCTGGCGACACCACGTTTCCGTCAGGGCATGGCAGTTGGGGCACAGGTAGCGCAGGTTCTCCCGGCGATTGTCCCGCCAGTTCCCGTTGACATGGTCGATCTGCAAGGTGATGGGGTGTCCCCGCCACTCCCCGGCATTACCGCACTCCACGCATGCGTAGGGCACCCCGATCTCGGCCAGAGCCTGGTGCAGGCGGGTCCTGTTCGTCCGTCCGGCTTGCTCGGGCAGGACTACCAGCACCCGAGGTGCGGTGGGTGCGGGCGCCGGGCGCTCGGGGCGTCCCCAGGACCGGCGCTTGAAGTGGCTGGTGTCGAGACCGAGGCGGGAGGCGGCGCGTCGTACACGTCGGTGATTCGTGTCGTTGATCTCCATGCCGAGACCGCGCATGACGTCGGCGTAACTGGTGGCCGTCCGTACCAGGTTCGTCAACTCGTCCTCGGGAATGGCTGTCCGTCGGTAAGAGAAGTGACCGATGTCGATGTGTTGGTCCGCCAGTATCCGACCCAACGTCGCCCGGGAGCGGCTGTCATCGGGAACGCCCAGCGTCCGTGCCAGGCCACGCAGGCTGGTGACTGCGGCCGCGGCCGTCCGAAGCTCTTCCTGGGTGAAGGGCAGGTCCAGTTCGGGCCGGTGAATGCCGGGGAAGTGACCGATGTCGATGCCGGCGGCGTGGATGCGGCGCCGGATGTGGGACAGAGTCCCTGTGGCCGGCGTGGCGCCGAGCTTCAGGGCTACTTCCCGAAGCGAGGACGATGACGCGGCGGCTTCCGCGATGGCGGCGTCGGGATACTTGCGCCAGGGGCTGCGTTTGGTGAAGTGGCTGGTGTCCAACCCGTGGCGGCTTACGTGCTCCTGCAGCACCCGCCGTTGGCCGCCACTCGGTTTGAGACCGAGCCGCCGCATCAGATCGACCCAGTTTCGGGCCGTGGCGACCTCCGGCTCAAGCCGTTCCCTGCTGTACGTGTCCGACCGTTTCGATGCGCCCGGCATGTCCACGCCCCCTCCGTTCCGACCACCTGTTCGTGGCCTCGTACGGAGTAACGAACCGCTGGGCGGGCAGTCACGGCGGCTGATGTGCGGAACGGCTCGTGCCGGGGGGTTACCGGTGCGAGCCGTTCTCGGGTGGTCGGTGGGTCAGATGCCCAGGTCCTTGATGATCTTCGCTACGTGGCCGGTCGCCTTCACGTTGTAGAGGGCTCGTTCGACCTTGCCCTCCTCGTCGACGACGATCGTCGAGCGGATGACGCCCGTGACGACCTTGCCGTAGAGCTTCTTCTCGCCGAAGGCGCCGTACGCCTCCAGGACCGCCTTGTCGGGGTCGCCGACGAGGGTGACCTTCAGGGACTCCTTCTCGCGGAACTTGGCCAGCTTCTCCGGCTTGTCGGGGGAGACGCCGATGACGTCGTACCCGGCGCCGGCCAGCAGGTCCAGGTTGTCGGTGAAGTCGCAGGCCTGCTTCGTGCAGCCGGGGGTCAGGGCGGCCGGGTAGAAGTAGACGATGACCTTGCGGCCCTTGTGGTCGGACAGGGACACCTCGTTGCCGTCGGCGTCCGGGAGGGTGAAGGCGGGGGCCACGTCCCCGGGCTGGAGTCGCTCGCTCATCGGACCAGCGTAGGGCCTGTCCGGCGGATCACGCCGACTGCGGGTCGCAGCTCCTGACGGCTTCCGGTGCGCGTGCCGGACTCCGCGGCCCAGGCGTGATCCGCTGGGCGGGCCCTTACCGTGGGCCCTGACGCCTCGGTGCCCGGCGGAGCTGACAGACTGTCCGCAAACAGTCAATGACGGACAGCGGGAGGCAGCGCGGTGGCGGACACCTCGGACACCAGAACCCCGGCCGAGATCGAGGCGGACATCAAGCGCCGCCGCGACACCCTCGCGGAGACGCTCGACGAGATCGGCGTCCGGGTGCACCCGAAGACCATTGTCGGTGACGCCCGGGCGAAGGTCGTCTCCAACATCGACCACACCCTCGGCAAGGCCTATGTCTCGGTCAACCGGGTGGTCAGCGATGCGAAGGGCCGGCTCGTCGACGAGGACGGGGCGCCCCGGCTGGAGCGCATCGTCCCGGTGGCGCTCGTCCTCGTCGGGGTCGTGGGGCTGCTCGCCCTCGGCACTCGACGCCGCAGGGGCTGACGAAGACAGGTAGGTTCGGGGGCGTGAGCGAGAAGAGCCAACACGACAAATTGCCCATCAGGATGCTGCACGACCGGGTGCTCGTGCGGCAGGACACCGCCGAGGGCGAGCGGCGTTCGGGCGGCGGCATCCTGATTCCCGCCACGGCGGCGGTCGGCCGGCGGCTCGCCTGGGCCGAGGTCGTCGCGGTCGGGCAGAACGTCCGGACGGTCGAGCCGGGCGACCGTGTCCTCTTCGACCCGGAGGACCGGGCCGAGGTCGAGGTCAGGGGCGTCGCGTACGTGCTGATGCGCGAGCGCGACCTGCACGCCGTGGCCGCGGACCGGTTCGAGGGCTCGGAGGACTCCACGGGCCTGTACCTGTAGCGCGACCCGGAGCGCACTCCGGCGGGTACCCCGCCGCACACGGGAGGGGGCTGGTGACCACGTCACCAGCCCCCTCCCGGCTTCACTCGCCGCCTCACTCGCCGCTTCAGCCGCGCGCTGCGCTATCGGTCCCGGTGGCCCGGGCCCGGCGTCAGGGGAACGTCCCCTCCGTCGTCCCGCCTCCGATGTCCGCGCCGCCGCCCCCGCCGTCGGCCGTTCCGCCGCCGTCCGTCCCGCCGCCGGTGGCGGCCCCGCCGTCCGCGGTGCCTCCGCCCCCGGTGGCCGCACCGCCGTCGGCGGTCCCGCCCCCGGTCGTGGGTCCGCCGCCGGTGGTCTCTTGGCCGCCGGTCGTCGTCGCGTCGCCGCCGCCCGTCGTGGCGCCCCCGTCGGTGGGGTCGCCCGTGGTGCCGCCGTCCGTCTGGCCCGCGGTCTCCTCGCCGCCCGTGGTGCCGCCGTCGTCCTCGTCACCGGTGGCGCCGGGCTCGTCCGGCGGGGTGCTCGGGGGCACCACGACCACGTCCGCGCCCTCCTGGAGCTCCAGGTCGAAGTCCTTGACCTTCTTGCCCTTCAGGGCCGTCTTGGTGAACTGCGCCCAGATCTCCGTGGGCGCCCCACCGCCGTTGATGCGCTGGAGGCCCATCGCGCCGTACAGCGGCTTGTGGACGCCCGTCTTGGGGTCCTGGCCCATCACGGAGACGACGGTGGCGAGGTCCGGGGTGTAGCCGGCGAACCAGGCCGCCTTGTCCTCCTCGGCCGTACCGGTCTTGCCGGCGGCCGGGTGGCCGGACGCCTGCGCGGCGGTGGCCGTACCGCCCTGGACCACGCTCCGCAGGACGGAGGTGGTGGTGTCGGCGGCCTGACGGCTGACGGCCTGCTGGGCATCCGTCGAGGGGAGCTTGATCTCCTCGCCGTCCTTGGTGATCCGCTCGATCATCGTGTACGTGCCGTGCCGGCCGTGGTTGGCGAGGGTGGCATACGCCTCCGCCATGTCGAGCACGCTCGCGGTCGCCGTGCCCAGCGCGATCGACGGGTACGGGTTCATGTCCGGGGTGTTCTTCGGCACGCCCAGGTCGATCGCGGTCTTCTCGACCTTCGCGGGGCCGACGTCGACGGCCATCTGCGCGTACACCGAGTTCACGGACTTGTCGGTGGCCTGGCGGACCGTGATGTTGCCGTAGTCGACGTAGTCCTCGTTCTCCGGGGCGTACTGCTCGCCGGGCCAGCCGACGACCGGGCGCTCGCTGGCACCGTCGTAGATGGTGTTCGGGGTGATCGCCTGGCCGGACTGGTTGTTGGAGTTGTTCTCCACGGCCGCGGTGAACACGAACGGCTTGAACGTCGAACCGACCTGGTAGTCACGCCGGGTGGCGTTGTTGACGTACTGCTTGAGGTAGTCGACGCCGCCGTACATCGCGATGACCTTGCCGGTCTTCGGGTCGATGGAGACACCGCCGGCGCGGACGTAGTTGTCGACCTTGCGGTTCTTCTTGTCGAGCTTGTCCATCAGGTTGTCGTCGACGGCCTTGATGAACGCGTCCTGCATCTTGGGCTGGATGGTGGTGGTGATGCGGTAGCCACCGCCGTTCTCCAGCGCCTTCTCGTCGATGATCTTGTGCTCGACGAGGTACGACTTGATGGCCTCGACCAGGTAGCCGCGCTGCCCGGAGAAGGCGGTGGACGTGGTGGTCTGCTTCGGCATGTCGAACTTCATGCCGGTGCGCTCGGACTGCTTGAGCCAGCCCTCCTTCACCATGCCGTCGAGGACGTAGTTCCAGCGGGCGACGGCCGCGTCCTTGTTCTCCGGGTGGGCGACGACGTCGTACATGCTCGGCGCGTTGACGAGCGCGGCGAGGTAGGCGCCCTGCTGGGGGGAGAGTTCGTCGGCGTCGACGCCGTAGTAGGCCTGGGCCGCCGCCTGGATGCCGTAGGCGTTGCGGCCGAAGAAGCTGGTGTTGAGGTAGCCCTCGAGGATCTCGTCCTTGGTGACCTCGCGGTCCAGCCTGATCGAGATGAAGAACTCCTTCACCTTGCGGGTGACGGTCTGGTCCTGCGCCAGGTAGTAGTTCTTCACGTACTGCTGGGTGATGGTCGAGCCGGACTGCTTGCCCTTGCCGCTCGCGGTGTTCCAGGCGGCGCGGATCATCGCCTTGAGGTCGATGGCCGGCTCGGAGTAGAAGTCGCGGTCCTCGGCGGCCAGTACGGCGTGCTGGGCGGCCTTGGAGACCTTCGACAGGGGGACGTTCTCGCGGTTGACCTCGCCGTCGCGGGCGATCTGGGTGCCGTCCGCGTACAGGTAGACGTTGCTCTGCTTGGTGGCGAGTTCCTGCGGCTTGGGGATGTGGACCAGGTTGTAGCCCAGCACGAAGGCGCCGATGATCAGCATGGTCACGATCACGAAGCTGCCGAGCACCATGCGCCAGGTCGGGAACAGCCGCCGCCACCCGGTCCGCTTGGGCCGCTTCGGCTTCTTGCCCTTGCCGCCGGCGGCCGGGGTGACATCGGGCGCGTCGGCGGGTGCGACAGCGGGAACGACGGCGGTCGCTGCGCCCCCACCGGCCCCCGCACCGGCCGCGCCTACCGCTCCTGCGGCTCCGGCTGCCGCGAGGCCGCTCGTGACACCGGTTTTGCCGGCACGCATCCCGTCGGCCGCCGCGGCCGCGCCGCCACCGACCGCGGCCGAAGCCGCGCCACCGGCTGCCGCAGCCCCGGCCGCCCCCGCCGCGCCGGCGGCCGCCGCGCCGCCGGGACGCTTGCCGCCGGGCTTCGCGCCCGCGCGCGTGACACCCAGGGTCATGGTCATCTCGGCGTCACCAGTCGCCGCCGGGCCTGGCTTGCCGCCGCCCGTGGAGCCGGGCTTGCCGCCGGGCTTCGCCGAGCCGGACTTCTCGGGGCGGGTGACGCTCAGGGGCATGGTCAGCTCGGCGTCACCGGCCGCCGACGGGCCCGGCTTGCCGCCGCCCGTGGAGCCGGGCTTGCCGCCGGGCTTCGCCGAGCCGGGCTTCGCCGAGCCGGGCTTCTCGGGGCGGGTGAGGCTCAGCGGCATGGTCAGCTCGGCGTCGCTCTCCGGAGCACCCGCCCCGCCGGAGGTCCGCGCGGCCGCGCCGCCGGACGCCGTCCCGGCGCTCGGCGAGAGCGACTTGCCCCCACCGGACGTGCCGCTCCGCTGGCCCGCCCCATGACCCTGGGCCCCCGAACCGGAGCCCCCGTCGGAGGAGCGCCCCGAGGGGCCGCCCTTCGCGGGGCCGGACGGCCCACCGGTCTGCCGACCGGTCCCGTCACCCGTCGCCGAGGACGGACGGCCGGACTGCCCATCGGTCGCCGCCGAGCCCTCGCCGCCGGATGCGGAGGTCGACCGACCACCGGTGCCGGTGCCAGTACCGGGCCTGTCGGCGGCCGGAGCCTCCGAGCCCGCGCCGGACCTGCCGCCGCTCGCCGCAGCCCCGTCGTCGGCCGCCGCACCGGGCCGCCCGCCCGAGGCCGAACCCGAGACCGAACCCGACCGTCCACCCGAACCCGAACCCGAACCCGAGGCCGAACCCGACCGTCCACCCGAGGCCGCACCCGCCCGTCCGCCGGACGTCCGGTCGGATGCGCCGCCGATCGGCTGGTTCGGCCGTCCCCCCGAAGGGCGGTCCGGGCCGTCGGCCGGGGTCGAGCCCGGTCGGTCGCCGGGGGACGAGCCGGGCCCGGTGCCGGTCGTCGGGGGCTCCGGGGGCGTGCCCGGGCGCGGCTCGGCGGGGTTCCGGGGCGTGCCCGGGGTCCGGCGCTCCGGTTCTCCCGGTGTCCGGCCCGGGCCGTTCCGCTTCGGCTGCGGCTCGTCGCTCATCGTGCTGCCGTGCTCCTGTTTCCGCGTCGTACGTTCATTTCCGTACGGCCTCGTACGCTTTGCGCCCGCTCCGGGCGAGTTCTGCACCCCTGAGTGAAGACACTCGTACCGGCTGATCCGTTCCCGGACACCGGCACGCGCCTCGTACGCCCCGGGAGCACCACCGCCCGGCCCGAAAACGCCTGGCACACCGATCCGGCCGCGGACTAGGCTTTCGCGCTTCGGCCCGGATCGGCCTCGGCCTCGGTCTTTCGCCTGACTCTTCGCAGCGGATGGGGGTTTCCTCGTGGGCACTGGGCGGTTGTACGCCGCCGTCGCCGCCGGTGGCTTCAGGCGGTACGCGACGTATCGGGTGGCCACCGCGGCGGGGGTGTTCACCAACACCGTCTTCGGCTTCATCCTCGCATACACCTACATCGCCCTCTGGCAGGAGAAGCCCCACCTCGGTGGCTACGACCAGGCGCAGGCGCTCACCTATGTGTGGGTGGGCCAGGCGATGTTCGCGGTCATGGTGCTGGGAAGCGCCGGCTTCGAGGAGGAGCTCATCGAGCGGATCCGTACGGGTGACATCGCGGTCGACCTGTACCGGCCCGCCGACCTCCAGTTGTGGTGGCTCGCCGCGGACCTGGGGCGGGCTCTGTTCCAGCTGCTCGGACGAGGTGTCGTTCCCATGCTGTGCGGTGCCCTGTTCTTCGATCTCGCGCTGCCGTCCAGTGCCCTGCCCTGGCTCGCCTGCCTCGTCGCGGTCGCCCTCGGGGCCCTCGTGAGCTTCGCGATCCGATACATCGTCGCCCTGTGGGCGTTCTGGCTCCTCGACGGCGCCGGAGCGATGCAGATCACCTGGCTCACGGGGGTCTTCTTCTCCGGCATGCTGCTGCCGCTGAACGTCTTCCCCGGTGCCCTCGGCGACCTCGCCCGCCTCCTGCCGTGGTCCGCGCTGCTCCAGGCGCCCGCCGACGTGCTGCTGGGCGAGGCCGACGTGTGGGGCACGTTCGCGTTCCAGGCGGGCTGGGCGGTAGTGCTGCTGGCGGTGGGGCGGCTGATCCAGTCGGCGGCGACGCGGAAGGTGGTGGTCCAGGGTGGCTGACGTCGACGAGCGCCCGGTGGCGAGGGTCACGGAGGAGCCGTTCGGTGCGTACGGCCCGTACAGCCGGCTCCGGGACGGGCTGCGCGCCTACCGCATGATCGCGGCCATGTGGATCCGCTCCACGATGGCGTACCGAGCCTCCTTCGTGATGACGGCCTTCGGCAACTTCGCCGCCACCGCCTTCGACTTCGTCGCGATCCTGCTGATGTTCTCCCAGGTCGACGAGTTGGGCGGCTTCACCCTGTCCGAGATCGCCCTGCTGTACGGCACGTCCGCGATCGCGTTCGGTCTCGCCGACCTGATGATCGGCTCCATGGACCGGCTCGGGCGCCGGGTCCGCGACGGCACGCTGGACACCCTTCTCGTCCGGCCCGCTCCGGTGCTGGCGCAGGTCGCCGCCGACAAGTTCGCGCTGCGGCGCCTCGGCCGGGTCACCCAGGGCGCCCTCATCCTCGGCTACGCGCTGGCCACGCTGGACATCGCCTGGACGCCGCTGAAGGTGCTGATGCTCCCGATGATGGTGGTCAGCGGCGGCTTCATCTTCGCGGCGGTGTTCGTCGGGGGCGCGGCCTTCCAGTTCGTCGCGCAGGACGCCTCCGAGGTGCAGAACGCCTTCACGTACGGCGGTGCCACGCTCCTGCAGTACCCGCCGGCCCTCTTCGCCAAGGACCTGCTGCGCGGTGTGACGTTCGTCCTGCCGCTGGCCTTCGTCAACTGGCTGCCCGGGCTGTACGTCCTGGGCCGCCCCTACCCGCTCGACGTGCCCCACTGGCTGGCGTTCGCGCCGCCGCTGGTGGCGGCGGCCTGCTGCGCGCTCGCCGGCGCGGCATGGCGGGCGGGGCTGCGTTCGTACCGGAGCACGGGGAGTTAGGGACACATGGACGAGCGGTTCATCGAACTCGACCGGGTCGAGAAGGTTTTCGACGTCCGGAGGAAGACCGGGTTCCTGCGGCGGGAGCGGCGTGAGGTGCGGGCCGTGGACTCGATCTCCTTCACCGTGCCGCGCGGCGAGATGGTCGGCTACATCGGCCCGAACGGCGCGGGGAAGTCCACGACCATCAAGATGCTGACGGGCATCCTGACGCCGAGCGGTGGCCGGGTGCGGGTCGCGGGCATCGACCCGTCCCGTGAACGGACGCGGCTGGCCCGCCGGATCGGTGTCGTCTTCGGGCAGCGCACCACCCTCTGGTGGGACCTGCCGCTCATCGACTCGTACCGGCTGATGCACCGCATGTACCGCATCCCCGACGCCCGTTACCGCGAGAACCTGGACCGCTGCGTCGAACTCCTCGAACTCGGTGACCTGCTGGACGTGCCCGTGCGGCAGCTCTCCCTCGGGCAGCGCATGCGCGGCGACATCGCGGCCGCGCTGCTGCACGACCCCGAGGTGCTGTATCTGGACGAGCCGACGATCGGGCTCGACGTCATCAGCAAGGCGAAGGTCCGCGCGTTCCTGAAGGACCTCAACACCGAGCGCGGCACGACCGTGCTGCTCACCACGCACGACCTCCAGGACATCGAGCAGCTGTGCCGCCGGGTGATGGTCATCGACCACGGCCGGCTGATGTACGACGGTCCGCTGACGGGGCTGCACGAGGTGGGGGAGAGCGAGCGGACCCTCGTCGTCGACCTGGAGCGCGAGCTGCCCCCGATCGAGGCGGCGCCCGCCCGTGTCGTACGGGTGGAGGGGCCCCGGCAGTGGCTGGCGTTCCCGGCGTCGGAGTCGGCGGCCCCGCTGGTGGCGCGGATCGCGTCGGAGTATCCGCTGGTGGACCTGTCGGTGCGGGAGCCGGACATCGAGGCGGTGATCGCCCAGATGTACGCGCAGCAGGCGGAGCGGGTGGGGGAGTCGGGGCAGTCGGTCTCGTAGCCGGGGGCCGAGGTTCCTCGTAGGCTGAGCCGTATGACGGACGATCTCCCGGACCTGCCGGCCGCCGCGGACCTCCGTGCCTCCGACGCCGACCGTGAACGGGTCGCCGAGCAGTTGCGGGACGCCCTCGCGGAGGGGCGGCTCGACATGGAGGAGTTCGGGGAGCGGCTGGACGCCACCTACCAGGCGCGCACCTATGGTGAGTTGGCGCCGATCACCCGTGATCTGCCGGGTGCCGGGACGGTGGCGCCACCGTCCGTCTCCCTGGTGAAGGGACCTGAGCAGAGCGGGAGTTGGGCGGAGCGGATCGTCGGCGGGCAGGGCTCGTCGACGTGGGGCGTGGCGGTGATGTCCGGCTTCGAGCGCAAGGGCCGCTGGACGGTGCCCGAGCGGTTCGACTGCTTCGCGTTCTGGGGCGGCGGTGAACTGGACCTCAGGGACGCGTACTTCGCGGAGCGTGAGGTCACCATCAACTGTGTGGCCGTCATGGGCGGGATCAATGTGATCGTGCCGCCCGGCGTCGAGGTCGTCGTCCGGGGCATCGGTGTGATGGGCGGCTTCGACCACCGCGAGGAGGGCGAACCGGGCGAGCCCGGCGCCCCTCGCGTGGTCATCACCGGGTTCGCCTTCTGGGGTGGCGTCGGCGTCGAGCGCAAGCTCCCCAAGGCCGAGCGGCAGCGGCTGAAGGAGGCCCGGCGGCAGGAACGACTGGAACGCCGCCAGGCCCGCCGCGAACTGGGCAGGGGCCACTGAGGCGGCCCGGCCGCCCCGTGGCCCCGACGGCCCGTCCGCCCTACAGGTCGGCCGGGACCGCGCCCTTCAGCGCCTTCAGGTCGAAGACCTGCCCCATCCGCTCGTAGCCCTTGTCGCTCGGGTGGAGGTGGTCGCCCGAGTCGTAGTCGGAGCGCAACCGACCGGGGGCGTAGGGGTCGCGGAGGGCCTTGTCGAAGTCGACGACCGCGTCGAAGACCCTGCCGGAGCGGATGCGGGCGTTGATGGCCTGGCGTACGGACTCGCGCTGGTCGGTGTAGCCGCGGTGGCCGCTGAACGGCATCAGCGTGGCGCCGACGACACGCAGACCGCGCGCGTGCGCCAGGTCTACGAGTCCGCGCAGGCCGGCGACGATCGTCTCGGGGTCGGCCTGGCCGGGGTTCTTCAGGATGTCGTTGACACCCAGGTCGACGACGACGGCCTTGACTCCGGTCCGGCCGAGCACGTCGCGCGGGAAGCGGGACAGGCCGCTGGGGTTGTCGGCGGGGCGGCCCCGCCCGTTGGCGAGGACCTGGTTGCCGCTGATGCCCTGGTTGACGACGGTGTAGCGGGGCACGCCGGAGGAGCCGGCGGCGGCCCGCAGCCGGTCGGAGAGGACGTCCGTCCAGCGGCGGTTCTCACCGACGGTCGAGGTGATGCCGTCGGTGAGCGAGTCGCCGAGGACCACGACGGTGCCCGCGGACTCCCTGCTCAGCACGTCCAGCGCGGTGACGTACCGCCAGTGCATGCTCTGCGTGGTGTACGGCGTCCCGGTGACGTCCGCCGCCTGGTCGCCCTCGGCGGTGTACGAGATCTGCCGGGCGTGCGCGTGGAAGGTCGTGGGCCCGGACGGGGTGGGCGAGTAGGTGGTGATCAGTACGTCGCTGTCGTGCGGGATCGCGATCGGTACGACATCGCTGACCACCTGCTGACCTGCGGCTATGACCACGGTCGTGCGTCCGCCGAAGGTGAGCCGGCGCATGGTGTCGGCCGCTGCCGCCGGGCTGTTCACCGCGGCGGCGACCGCGAGCGAGGCGTGGGTGACGGTCAGCGGCTGCTGGCCGTAGAGATTGGACAGCGTGACGCGGGCACTCGTACCCGCGGCGGAGCTGTGCACGACGTTGCGCACCGAGCGGCCGGCGAGGCCGTTCGTCTCGGTGCCCGGCTCGGATCCGCTCGGCGACGCCGACCAGGCGCCCACCCAGACCCCGGTGGAGGCGGGGGCGGCGGGATTGCGCGGTGCGCTGGCGAAGGTCTCCTGGTGCCGGCTGCCGTCGTCGATGCCGACTCCGACGTATATGGCCGCCGAGACGGCGACGATCAGGGCGGTCATGGCCGCCAGCAGTGCATAACCGTGACGCTTGGTCATGCGGTGTGTGGCTCCTCGGGCAGTGGAGCCCCGAGGCTCCGTGGTGATCACCCCATGATGCGGCATGGGATGGGGGCGGTCAGTGAGAACCCCCATCGGTTCCCCCGTCCGGACAGACGCGGGGAACTCCTGTCGCGTTCCAGGAGTACGTCATGCAGTAGGTCACCAAGGGACCGAGAAGGGGACAATGTGTACGGGGGACAGGGACGGGTGGAGTGAATGAACCGTACGAAACCGGAAGAGAACGGCACCCCGGGACAGCGTTCCCTCCCCGGTGGCCCCGGCAGCGAGGTGACGGATGCCACGCCAGGCGCGCGGGCCGCGGCGGACGCGCCCGGCGGATCCGGTGCGCCACGTGTGTCGCATCGCACGATGACCACGTTCAGCGCGGCCGACGAGGAGAAGCAACGGGGCGTCCGGCGGATGAAGCTGACCGCCGCCGGGCTGCTGCTGTTCGTGGCCGTGGTGTACATCCTGGCGAAGTGGGCCTCCCACGAGGGCGCGGGAGCCTGGGCGGGCTATGTCGCGGCGGCCGCGGAGGCGGGCATGGTGGGTGCGCTGGCGGACTGGTTCGCCGTGACCGCCCTGTTCCGGCACCCTCTCGGCCTGCCCATCCCGCACACCGCGATCATCCCCCGCAAGAAGGACCAACTGGGCGTCACTCTGGGTGAGTTCGTCGGGGAGAACTTCCTCTCCGAGGACGTCGTACGGCAGCGGCTGCGCGCCGTCGGCATCGGCAGCCGGCTCGGCGCGTGGCTCGCCGAGCCGCAGAACGCCGACCGGGTGACCGAGGAGTTGGCGACCGCGATGCGCGGCGCCCTCACCGTGCTGCGCGACGCCGATGTGCAGGCCGTCGTCGGGGAGGCCATCACCCGGCGGGCCAACAGCCAGGAGATCGGGCCCGGCATAGGGAAGATGCTGGAGCGGATCGTCACCGACGGCGGCCACCGGCGGGCCGTGGACCTGATCTGCGCCCGCGCCCAGAACTGGCTGATCCTCCACGACGACCAGGTCATGGACGCGGTCGAGGGCGGCGCCCCCGGCTGGACCCCACGCTTCGTCGACAAGCGGATCGGCGAGCGCGTCTACAAGGAACTGCTCCGATTCGTCTCCGAGATGCGGGACTCGCCCACGCACCCGGCGCGCGGCGCCCTGGACCGCTTCCTCACGGACTTCGCCCGGGACCTGCAGTCCGACACCGACACCCGCGCGCGGGTGGAGCGCCTGAAGGGCGAGGTGCTCGACCGGGGCGAGGTCCAGGACCTCATCGCCTCCGCCTGGACCGCCGTACGCTCCATGGTCGTGTCCGCGGCCGAGGACGAGCGCAGCGAACTACGGCTGCGGGTGCGGGCGTCACTGCTCTCCCTGGGCACGCGGATGGCCACCGAGCCGTCGGCGCAGGCCAAGGTCGACAAGTGGGTCGAGGGCGCCGCCGTCCACGTCGTCACCACCTACCGCAAGGAGATCACCTCCCTCATCACCGACACGGTCGCGGCGTGGGACCCCGAACACACGACGAAGAAGATCGAGGCCAACATCGGCCGCGACCTGCAGTTCATCCGCATCAACGGCACGGTGGTCGGTTCACTGGCCGGGCTGCTGATCTACACGGTGTCGCGGGCGCTGGGCGCCTAGGCACGGCCCAGGGGCCGGACGGGGGTGGCCCCGGCCGGCCGGGCGAGGTG